>JABFXN010000365.1 GCA_013361705.1 Acidobacteriaceae bacterium | reverse complement strand
ATACCCATAGCACCTCGAACGATGAACATCATGCGCACACCCCAACTCCCTACTCTTCTGAGCGCACACAGCCTATCACGCTTCAATTTCACTTGTGAAATATATTTTTTACAGGAGGATTGACTGGCAATCTGCATGGGTCCATAGTGGGTCAGTTCATCCGCGTTGATTCATAACGTCCGCAAAGGAGCAAGATGGACCTCACGCGCCGTAACTTCCTCGTAAGCAGCAGTGCCACCCTTGCCGCAGGATCACTGTCCCTCCATGCCTCACGACCGGCACAAAAAGAAGCCGCGCCTCTCACCGCCCGGGCCGCATGGATGCAGGACCAACGTTACCGCTGGGGTGTGATGACGCACTATCTGTCAGACGGGCAGGCGCGCGATCACAAGCTTGAGATGAGTGTCGAACTCTGGAACAAGCTGATTAATGGGTTCGATGTAGAGGCAATCGCGAGACGCCTCCATTCCGTCGGCGCAGGACACTATCAGATTAGTATCGGCCAGAACTCCGGCTACTATCTCTCCCCCAACGCCGCCTATGACAGGATTGTCGGTAACAGTCCGAGCAAATGCTCGCGTCGCGACCTGATTGCCGATCTGTATGGGACGCTCAGCCAGCACGACATCAAACTGATGGTTTACCTGCCTTCCGGCGCTCCGGCACAAGACAAGTCCGCCGTCGCGGCTCTGGAGTGGACAAACGGGCCACATCCAAACAAGAACTTCCAACGCAAGTGGCAACAAATCATCGAGGAGTGGTCTCGCCGGTGGAGACAGAAGGTCTCCGGCTGGTGGTTCGATGGTTGCTACTTCCCAAATACGATGTATCGCCGCACAGACGCACCCAACTTCGCCAGCTTCGCAGCGGCCGCCCGGGCTGGAAACTCTGCTTCCTGCATTGCGTTCAATCCAGGGGTGCTCTATCGCTTCCTTTCAGTAACTCCCGAAGAGGACTTTACTGCGGGCGAGATCGACAAGCCGGAGTTGGTCGCCATCCGCCGGGCCGAAAAGGGCCAGGTGGATGGAACGCAGCTCCACATGCTTAGCTTTCTCGGCGAGAAGTGGGGTTCCGGTGCACCCCGCTTCACCTCCGAGCAGGTGGTGACTTTCACGGGAAATATCCTGAACGCCGGCGGCTCCGTTACCTGGGATGTTCCGATGGAGCTTGACGGGACCATCCGAGACGTCTTTCTCGATCAACTGATGGCGGTCAACAAAGCATTCCCGAGAGAGGCCAAAGCATAATCAAACTCTGGATCACAATGCGCGATGTTGCGGCGTCGGGAGAATGTAGCCGGGCTTGAGCGATAATGGCTGACGTATCGATTCCAGGGCCGGGAAAGCACATCGCACGATGCCTATCGAGAAGAGCCAGCGTTTCCCAGGTGAGCCGTTGCAGGCAGATCCTCCAACAGACCTTCGTGACAATGATCGCCATGCAAGGATCTCTCCCGTCACCGGCTGGCTGATCTTCGTCATCGTATGCACCGGAATCCTGCTCCGTCTTTCCTTCTTTGAACCCGAGATCGCTCGCAGTCCTGACGAGAGAACCTATACCCGGCAGGCGAATGTTCTGCTGGAACAGGGTGTTTCCGGCCTTCGCATGCTCGGCGAGGAACTCGTCCGCAACCCGACGGAGTTCGGCATGGCTCCCTCCCCTGTACGTGTCGGGTATCTCGGGATCCTCGCGGGATATATGGGCATTACCGGAGACCGGACAATACTCGCCGGTGCGCGGCTCTCACTCCTCGCGAGCATTGCAACCCTGATCCTCGTAGCCTTCGCAACGTGTCGCCATCTCTCACCCATAGCGGCGGTGATCGCCGTCCTGTTTTATGCTGTTCTTCCATTTGAGCTGATGACCGGCAGGCGAGCCTGGCAGGAAGCGGTCATCTCGCTGCTCGCAACAGCCTTAATTGTTTTAGCCATCGAGCTCCCGAAAATGCATGGCCCGCCTCGGCTGGGTGCGTATTGCGCCTTCATCATCGGCGGCATACTGTCGCTCACGACCAAGGAGAACATCGGCATCGCCTTTCTCCTCTGCACGACCGGCCTGTTAGGAGCCGCAATTCTACGAAAAGATCGCGCCACGGTTGTTGGCGCCGCGGTAAGCTTGGGTGCGGTAATTTTGGTCACAGCAGCCATCCTGGCATTTCTGTTCGACGGCCTGGGCAAATATGTGACCCTTCAGCGGATTGCAGAGAACGTCTCCGCCATGAATGTGTACGACCAAACCTATAGCGTGGGCCCAGCCTGGATGTTGCCGGCAGCTATTGTTCGAGTCTGCCCGCTGGTGGCGGTCGGCGCACTCGCAGGTATGACAATCGCAATCTATCACGCAGTCAAGGCCCGCAGCCTGAGCGAGGCCGGTCTGCCGTTCGCGCTGGCGGGATACTGCATCGTGCTGCTCCTGGTACAGGTCGTCTCCCAACGGATGAACCTGCGGTATACCGCTCCCATATACTCCTCGCTTTGCATGCTTGCCGGTGCAGGATGCGGCTGGATAACCGTACAGTTCCATCGCATGATGCGACCACTCGGCAGTCCGCTTGCATGGGGCATCCTAAGTGTCGTCCTCGGAGTAGCAGCATTACGCGACGTAAACTTCGCCCGCGACTATCTGCTCAATACAGGCATGCAGGACCTCGCGCTAAGACCAGTTCTCGGCGAGCCTCCGGCTCAGCCTGCCGCTTCCAATCCAAGATAAGGATGGTAACGTTCCCTCGGATATGAGCACACCCGGTAAATTCGGTTCGTGGAAGTCAGAGCGGCTGCGTGCTCTCGCGGTTGCTACTGTCTTACTCGTATGGCCGGCATACTATCTCATCGGCTATTACCTCTTCCCAGACCGGGCACAGGCTTCGCCCCAGGAACCCCGCCCCACGCCAAAGAGTGTTCCCGCCGGTCCAATGTCTGAATCCATCTCCGCCCGCATTGACCAGGCCCTTCGCCTGATCCGGGCCAATCAGCCTGGAAAGGCGATTCCTCTTCTGGAATCGGTGGTCGCGTCAGACCCGCGAAATGCCATCGCCTGGAACAATCTTTGCGCCGCTAACACGATGCTGATGTCCTACAAGATTGCCATCCAGGACTGCGGAAAAGCGCTTGCCATACAACCGGACTTCCAGTTGGCCCGCAACAATCTCGCATGGGCGCAAGGCGAAGTCCGTAAAACGCAAAAGATTCTGGCCGATCAGGAGCAGACCGCACCTGCCAAAAGAGACTCGTCTTTCTATCTGGAAGAGGGCCTCAATTTCCTCCATCTCGGCGACTACGCTCAGGCCATCGCCGCGTGGCGGCGCGTCCCTCCACATGACGCACAGGGTCCACTGGCTGCCAACAATATTGGTACTGCCTACATGTTCCAGCACGACCCGCAGCAGGCGCTGGACTGGTTCAGAAAGGCCTTGCAGTTGAATCCCACCCTCACCCTCGCACAGAACAACATCGCATGGGCAACAGAGGAGATTGCGAAACAACAGCAAACGCCTACGCCAAGGAAGCCCGGGACCAAATGACGGCAGCCGATCTTACACAGATGGCTGTCCTTGTACCCGCGCGGCAGTTGGAGCCCGGTCTTGCCCCCATGCTTCGTGAACTCAGCGAAGCGGGATTTGGAGCAATGATCGTCGTCGATGACGGTATATCCGCTACCGATCAGCCAGTATTTGCGGCACTGCAACAGATTCCACGGGTTCATCTCCTTCGGCACGCCGTCAATCTCGGCAAAGGTCGTGCCCTCAAGACAGGCATCAACTTCTTTCTCGACAAGCTGACCGGCTTCTCCGGCTTGATAACCGCCGATGCAGATGGCCAGCATGCGGTAAGCGATATTGTGCGCGTCGCAGAGGCCATGGGCACTCGTCCACGAACAGCAGCGGTCTTGGGCTGCCGCGCCTTCTCCGGCGATGTCCCGCTTCGCAGCCGATTAGGCAACAGTTTGACCCGAGTTGTCTTTCATTTTTTCAGCGGACACAAAGTCACCGATACACAGACCGGACTACGTGCGTTTTCCTCGGCACTGCTGCCCGAGCTTCTGGCTCTTCCGGGAGAACGTTATGAATACGAGATGACGGTGCTCGCTCACCTGAGCTCAAAAGGTATTTACCCTGTCGAAATCCCGATTCAAACCATCTATATCGACGGAAACCGCTCCTCCAGCTTTCAGCCTCTTCGCGATTCGATGCGCATTTATTTTGTGCTGCTGCGCTTCTTCGCGTCGTCGCTGATCTCGGCGGGCCTCGACCTGGTGTTCTTTACCTTCGCTTTCTGGCTGACACACAACATCCTCACCGCCATGATCGCCGGACGGCTGAGTTCTCTCGTCAACTTTGCGTTGAACCGGAAGCTGGTCTTCCACAGCCATCGATCGGTCGCCTCGACTCTGTGGCGCTACTATCTTCTGGCGATTCTGCTGGCGGGCATCTCGTATGGAGGCATTCGTGGACTCTCTGAGGGGTTTGGCTGGAACGTTGTCCTCACCAAGATCCTTGTCGAGAGCGTGCTCTTTCTACTGAGCTTCTCGGCACAGCGGCTGCTTGTCTTTGGCAGCGATCAGCGAGGCTGAACGTTGCGTTGTTGCTGAGCCCAGGCGAGATTATTCTTTGCCAACTGAAAATCAGGCTTCAGACTTATCGCCTTCCGCGCAGCTTCAATCGCACGATCCCAGTCATGGAGTCCTTCGTACCCCGCCGCGATATTGTTGTACGCTTCCGCGTAATCCGGTCTCAGCTTGAGAGCCTCGCGTGCGTCCTGAATGCTCTTCTGAAAGAGGCCGGCTTGATTGTCGTGCAGCGAAAGATTCAGCCAATCCTCAGCCGTCTTTGGAGAAGCCTGTGCGCCCTGCTGTGTGTAGGCCTCCAGATTATTCTTCGCCACGGAAAACGAAGGATCAACGCGCAAGGCTTCGCGCTCATTCTGCATGGCGAGATCCCATTGCTGTAGCGCAGCATAAGCTGCGCCGATATTGTTATAGGCAAGTGCTGTATTGGGGTTGATATTCAACGCTTTTTGAGCATCTGCAATGCAGGCCGCGTAATTACCGCTTCGATACTGATAAAGCGATGCATCGACCCAATAGCTCGCCGCATGGCCTGTCGCCTGTGCGACCGTGAGCAGCGACTGCGCAGCCTGCCTGGATGGATTTAAGCGCGTTGCGGTCTCTAATTCGCGAATGGCAGACGGCAGATCTCCACTCTGATAGAGCCAGCGCCCATAGAAATAATGAGACTCATCGCTGCCAGGGGCGAGTTGAATCGCTCGTTGGAAGTGCTGCGCCGCTTCTTGCGTCTGGAACATGACGCCATAGAGTACGCCCAGGTTGATCTCCAGCGTCGAGTAATTAGGCGTATAGAGCAGCGCTCGTTGAAACGAATCGAGGGCTGCGGGATAGGATCCCTTGGCCATCTGAGTGAGCCCATAATTCATCAGGCCGCGGCCATTATGTGGGCTCTTCGCAATATCGTCTCTCCAGAGAGATTCGTCGGTGCGCCAGACAAGATTCCGTTGATATGTCCCGTACGCATACATCGCCAGCAGTACCAGAACACCCCCAAGGACAACCTGGCGGGTAGTCTGAGGCTGCGAGACCCGTTGCAGCAGAAACTCGAACGCCAGCCAGAGCGACCAGACCACCGCAAACACTAGCCCCACAAAGGGGAAGTACATCCGGTGATCGTTCTCTACCTCAGACAGGACATAGAACGAGGTCGGCACGGAGGTGATCAGAAACCAGAAAAGACCAAACGCAATCGGGCGGGTCGATTCTTTTCGCGCGGTAAGCCAGGCAGCAACAAGAATCGCGATGACAAAGAGAAAACCTGCGAGAGCACTCGCATTGAACGTGTGAAAGGCTGTGAGGTCGGTATCGACATTGAGATGAATCGGAAGAAAGAGCGATCCGAAATAGCGCAGGAGTACAAATGGCTGCGTCATCCGGTAGTCGGCCGCCGACAGGATCGAAGGCGCATAGCTCTTTGGTGTCATCGCCGACTCGAAGACCAGGAGCACGATGCAGACTGACAGCGACGGAAGGGCGGCCAGGAAAGAACGGTACACCCTGCGTTCGCGGGACGGCTCGAAGAATGCTACATAAAGCCACAACAGGAACGGAAAGACAAAGGCCGGCGGCTTGCTGAGAAGTGCGAAGACAAACGGGAGCAGATACAGACCGCTCCTGCGAAGCTTTGGAAATCGCGCATAGAGCGCCAGGGCTGCCACAACTCCGGCAGTGCTGAAGATATCGCCCCGCTGAATGATGTAGTTAACAGTCTCCGCAATCGCGGGATGAAGCCCATACCAGGCTGCCGCCAGAAGAGAGGAGATCCGGTTGCCGGTCTCAAACTCCGCCGCAGGCCGGATCCGCCGCAGCACGACGAGATACAACGCATACATTCCCGCAAGCTGCAGCAGGAAGACGATAAAGGTAGAGAGGTGGAACCAGAAGGGCACATACCCGCGGCCAAGCGCGTAGTCCACAGCAAGCGATGCCGAAACGAACGGGCGGTAGGTGCGGTTTGCCGGCAATACGCTGAACGTTGTTGTATCGCTGAAGAAGCGCGGCAGGTTGGCAAGGCTGCGGATAGAAGGGTTATCGACGACGGTGTGAGCGTCGTCGAAGTGGAAGCCGTTGTGAAAGTGGTTCGCGTAGGTCACGGTCACCACAGCTAATACGGCAACCAGCAAAAGTCTTTGCGTTAAGCGGGATAAGGTTGAGCCGGAGTTCTCTGCCATTGCAAGGTCGGTTCAGACAGCACCATTGTGCCAGCTTGGCCATTACGATGAACAGTGCAAATGCCGTTAGGAACTGTTGGCTGCCTGCCCTTCAGCTCGCATCGCCACGGCGATACTCTCCGGGAGCGCACCCCATGATTCGCCGGAAGACGCGATGAAACTGGGGATAGCTGCCGAACCCAGCCTCCAGGGCAGCGTCCAGCATTGTCTGCCGTTGCCCGTTGCCATAGATATCGAGAAAACGATCAATTCGCTGACGGTTACGGAAGTCCACCATAGCGAAGCCGGTCTGTTGCTTGAACAGGCGGCTCAGCCGTGCCGCCGAAAGTCCCGACCGCCGCGCCAATTCATCGAGGTTCAATGTATTGTCCTCGTCGCGGAGCAGGCGTGCAGCGCGCTCCACGGCGGGATGCACGTCACGTACCGGCACCGTGCCAGCCCGCTCAAAACACTGCCAGCCGTAAAGCAACAGATAGCTGAGGCCGGCGTTCAGAAATCCAGGCTGCTTTGCTCCTGCCAGCAGATCGGCGCAATGGGCCTCCATGCGCGACAATTCCTGCGATGTCAGACGGCGGCAGCACTCGCCCTCGCGGGTGAGTTTCAGTAATGGGGCACTGAACTCATCGATTGCGAAGCGTTTGACGGCACGCCGCTTGAAGACCGCAATCCACATCTCAAAATCTGCCGACTCTTCAAAGAGCACATGCTCCTGCGTCGGGAACAGCCAGATCAGATCACCGCTCCGAATCTGGTATTTCCTGCTCCCCAGAAGATAACTGCCCGTTCCCCGGGTGACGATGTTGAGCTCCAGCTCGGCATGGTGGTGCCGCCGGTTGGTCCAGCCCAGGTTATGGTACAGCCAGACGTTCCCATCGAATTCCGGAGGAATTTGCAGGCGCTCGCGCATGACAGTGCTCGCTACGACAAAATACGATAACAACTAATTTCAAAAATGAGAAGCCAAAGGTAATCTCTACTACGTAGATTGCAATGCGTATGGCGATCATTACGGAACAACAACGCGAACTGTACCGCACAGAAGGCTACATGATCCTGCCCGGAGTCATTCCTCCGGAGATGCTGAGCATGTTGCGTGAGGAGTGCTCCTACTACCTCGGCTACTACGATTCCATGATGGACGCCAAGGGCGTTCAGACAGAGAACATCAGCCACCGCGGTAAGAGATACTTCATCAATAACCGCTACCGTCTCAGTTCCCGTCTGTGGCGGTTCGTCTTTAGCGATCTGATGGCACAGGTGGCAGCGGCCACGGTCGGCCCCGACGCCTATCTCTTCCATGAACAATGGGTGGTAAAGGGCGCCGAGCAGGGCATGAAGTTCGCCTGGCACCAGGACTCCGGCTACGTGAAGTGGTACAACCCGACGACCCAGCACAAGCCCTATGTGACCTGCTGGTGCACGCTGGATGACGTCAGCGAAGAAAACGGCACCGTCTACCTGCTGCCCCACTCGCGCGGTGGAACCCAGCACAGCATCATCGACCACACCAAGGAAGACGGCACTAACGATCTGATCGGCTATACCGGCAACGACCCCGGCGATGCAGTCATCGTGCCCGCCGGAAGCATCGTCGCCTTCGACAGCTACGTCTTCCATCGCAGCGGGCCGAACAAGACGAACAACATGCGGCGGATCTATCTGCCGCAGTACAGCGCAACGCCGATCGACCGTCCGGACGGCAAACCCTGGGCTATGGCCACTCCATTTCTGAAGGATGGCAAAAACATCTATAACCACGCGGACGATACCGCGGAACAATACGGCCCCTTCCCTGAACCATCGAAGGAAAAGGTAGCTTAGTCCTCGGCATAAAGGCCGCTGGCGAATCCCCGTCAGCGGCCTTTATGCTTTGTAGCCGCTAAAAGAAAAGGGAGAAGGGTGTGCTGAAGACACGTCTAAGTTATGCGGCCAGCGAAGTCGCTGGCCAGCTCATCTTTTGCGTCGTCTCGTTCTATTTGCTGAAGTTCTATACCGATGTGTACGGCATCTCCGCAGCCGCTGCGGGAACCATTCTGCTGGCAACCCGCTGCCTGGATGCGGTGGACGCTCCACTGTGGGGCATCCTCTTTGACCGCACTCATAGCTCGCTCGGCAAAAGCCGACCGTGGTTCCTATGGCTGTGCGGCCCGTTCGCCATCTTCGGCGTGCTTACCTTCCTCACGCCGCATCTCAGCGGAACGGCGAAGGTTCTCTACGCGGGTGTTACCTATGCCATCTGCAGCATCCTGTACACGGGCATTAATACGCCGGTCACATCGATCCTCGCCGGGCTGACTTCGGAATCCCGCGAGCGGGTCACGCTTACCACCTTCCGCATGTTCGGCTCAAAGCTCGCGGTCCTGTTCGTCAATCTGACCGTCCTGCGCCTGGTGGATCGCGTTGGTGGCGGCAATGATCGTAAGGGATTTCTGATTGTAATGTCCCTCTACGCTATCGGCTCCGTGCTGCTCTACCTGACCGCGTTCCGTAACCTGCGGGAAACCGTCGTAGAAGAACACAAGAAGATCGCCCTGCGCGAAAGCCTGCGCGCGATCCGCGGCAACCATCCATGGCTGATCACGTTCGCAAGCGGTCTCTTCTTCTGGATCGCCTTCATCGCCCGCATCTCGGCCGCACCTTACTTCTTTGAATACACACTGCATCGCCGCGACCTCATCTCCATCGCTAACAGCCTGGACTTTGTCTCGCTGGGAACAGTCTTCCTGCTTCCATGGCTCTGCCGCAAAACATCGAAACGCAATTTGTGGGCTGCAGGCCTGTTTGGCTGTGTCGCAGGACAGCTCCTGCTTGCAGCCGGAGCACGCGCAAATTCCGTGCCACTCATACTGACCGGCTGGGGGCTTGGTTTCTTTGCCAGCGGCGCGGCGATGGCGATGCCCTTCACCATCCTTTCCGACAGTGTTGACTACGGCGAATGGAGGTGCGGCATTCGGGCAACCGGCTTTCTTACAGCCATCGGCTTCTCTTTCTGCCTGAAGGCGGGTAGCGGTCTTGGGGGTGCAATCCCCGCGTGGATTCTGGACCGTTATCACTACATCCCGCACGCCCAGCAGACGGCGGCGTCTTTGCAGGGTATCAACCTCAGCTTTGTATGGCTGCCGGCAATAGCCTATGCCCTGGCGACCATTCCGGTTCTCTTCTACCAGCGGTATGAGCGGCTGGAACCGCAGATCCGCAAAGATCTTGAGCTGCGCCGCGCCGCGGCCGTAGCCATGAGTGCGGGTATCTGATGTTTCAGTTTGAACGCCATCACGGCGATGCCATCTTCGTCTCGGGAACCAGCCGCCTTCGGCTGCGCTTTCCAACCGAAGCCACTGTCCGCGTCACGTATACGGAAGACAGCGCCTTTGCCGAGCGCACCTCCGCCATCGTTATAGCCGGCGAGGATGTGTCTTTCAACGTTGCGGAGGAGCGGGACCTCTATCGTCTCTCCACAAATGTGATCGTGGTATCGATCTCAAGAGCGAGCGGGGCTCTAACAGTAGCGGATTCCCAGGGTAAGGTTCTTCTGAAAGAACCCGACCGGGGCGGCAAGTGGCTGACGCACAAAAAGGTTTATCGCAATCTCTTCTCCGCGACACAGGCGATCGCCACCGACCAAAGCATCGACGGCGCGCGCGCAGCAGCGGAATCCTTCGAGACCGTTTTTGACCGCGAAGCCTTTGAGGCCAAGCTGGAGTTCTCCTTCACCGAAGACGAGGCGCTATACGGGCTAGGATCGCACGAGGAAGGATATGGCAACCTCCGCGGCCGCTCCCGCGAGCTGTATCAGCAGAACATGAAGGCGGTCGTCCCGGTGCTGATCTCGTCAAGGGGATACGGAGTTCTTCTCGACTGTGAATCGCTGATGACTTTCCATGACGATGCGCTCGGCTCCTACTGGTGGGCGGAGACCGTCGCGGAACTGGACTACTACATCTTCTGCGGCGAGACCCTCGAAGAGCTCTATGGGCAGTACTATGCCCTAACCGGCAAGCCTACGATGCTGCCGAAGTGGGCTCTGGGATACGTGCAGTCCAAGGAGCGCTACGTCAATGCCGAGGAGCTCCTCGATGTTGCCAGTGAATACCGCCGACGCGAGATTCCGCTCGACTGCATTGTGGTGGATTGGAAGAGCTGGCCCAACGGCTCCGGTTGGGGCCAGAAGAGCTTTGATCCAATTCGCTTCCCTGATCCATCCGGCATGACCAAGGCGCTGCACGACATAGACGTGCGTCTAATGGTTTCGATCTGGCCCATCATGACCGGAGGCTGCAAGAACCAGATCGAGTTACAACAGAATGGTCAGATGCTCGGCAATCAGTCGACCTACAATGGTTTCGACGACGAGGCACGAGCCACCTACTGGCAACAGGCGAAACGTGGACTCTTCGATCATGGCGTTGATGCATGGTGGTGCGACTGTACTGAACCCTTTGAAGCGGACTGGGCAGGCGCTGTAAAACCCGAGCCGCATACCCGGCTGCGCATCAATACTGATGCCGCAAAGAAATACATCGACGAAGCCCGGATCAATAGCTTTTCTCTTCTGCACTCGCAAGGCATCTACGATGGCCAGCGCAAGGCCACGGAAGATCGCCGCGTACTCAACCTGACGCGGTCATCCTATGCCGGGCAGCATCGCTATGGCACGATCACCTGGAATGGCGATATCTGCGGCACCTGGGAGATGCTACAGCGCTGTATCCCTGAGGGCGTAAACTTCTGCGCGACCGGCGAGCCCTTCTGGACGACTGACGTCGGAGGCTTTTTTGTCGCCAACGATCCCGCACTCTGGTTCTGGCGAGGCGACTACAACGACGGCTGCCGCGGACTCACTCCCATGGATGCCCTGCAACCGGACGCCGCTGACACAGGTTGCCGCGATAAGGGGTTCTGGGAGCTCTACGTCCGCTGGATGCAATATGCCTGCTTTCTTCCAATGATGCGCTCTCACGGCACCGACGCCGCGCGTGAGATCTGGCGTTTCGGTGAACCGGGCGAGCCCTTCTATGACGCGCTGGCAGCGATTATCCGGCTGCGCTCTCGCCTTGTGCCCCATCTCTATTCCCTGATGGCTTCTGTCTACCGCACCGGCGCTCCGATGCTTCGCCCACTGGCGCTGGAGCTCCCCGATGATCCCATCACGCGGCAGGTGGATGACACCTTTCTTCTGGGTGATTCCCTCCTTGTCGCTCCAGTAATAGAGCCGATGTATTACGGCCGCTCATCGCAGCCACTTGAAGGACACCGGCATACCCGCAGAGTCTATCTACCGACATCGTCCGACTGGTTCGATTTCTGGACAGGCATACCTCACGCGGGAGGTATGTGGGTCAACGCCGACGCACCACTCGAGACCATCCCGGTCTTTGTCCGCTCTGGCTCCATCCTGGTGCTTGGCCCAGTGCGGCAGTTCACAGGCCAGCTCCCGGATGCACCATACTTCATCCACGTCTATCCCGGCGCCGACGGAACCTTCACGCTCTATGAGGATGCTGGTGATGGCTATGCCTACGAGCGCGGCGAGTATGCCCTTACCCGCTTCTTATGGGATGAGTCGCAACAACAATTAACTGTTTTGCCCCGCGAGGGCAGCTTTCCAACGATGACTGCTTCCCGCGAGCTGACGATTCATATCCACACCGATGCGGGCATGAAAACAGAAACAGTGCGCTACGACGGCGCAGAGGTCCGGATACGATGCACAGAACGATAACCGCCATCACATTGTTGCTGACCGCAGCTTGCCCCGCTGCCATGGCTCAGAAGCTCGCCTCCGATGCGGTCATTCTCTCCGTTGCCCCGAACGGCAACGACAGTAACGACGGCTCAACCGGCAAGCCGCTGCGTACCTTCGAACGCGCGCAGGCAGCCGTACGAGAGATGAACCGGCAACACGATGTCGTGGTGGAACTGAGCGATGGAATGTACCGCATCGCCCAGCCGCTGGTCTTCAACGCCCCGGACGGCGGGCAGGACGGCCACCAAGTGGTATGGCGTGCAGCGAAGGATGCCAAGCCGGTAATCTCCGGCGGCATCGCTGTCGCCGGATGGAAGCTCTTCGACCGCGCTAAAAACATCTGGGTTGCGGACGTACCCGTGGGAACCGATAGTAGCGATCTATGGGTCGATGGCCATCTGGCGCCACGCGCACGTGTCGAGCTTCCGAGAGCCGATGTCACGTTTACGCGCGAGGGGCTGACGCTGCGCGACGCCAAATACAACTATCTGGCCGCTCTTCCCGACCCTTCCCGCATTCTTGTCAGCGGAACCGGCTTCTTCACTGAACGATTCTCTCCAGTCGCACGCATCGACGGGATGAAGATCGTCATGCAGCAGCCGTCCTGGGATAACAACCTCTGGGGATACGACAGCCTCGCCTTCCCCTACCACCCGGAGCTTGCGCACCTCTATCTCAGCAATGCGCTGGCCTTCCTCACCGAACCTGGCCAGTGGTACATCGATCCTCGTCAAGGCAAGCTGTATCTCAGGCCCGCAGCCGGCACCGATCTCACCAAGGCAGACGTCGAGCTTCCACGGATCACCGTTTTGCTCTCCATCAGCGGCGGCTATGACACACCGGTCAGGAATCTGAGCTTCCGCGGCATTCGTTTCTCGCACACCACCTGGATGGGCCCCTCCTCTCCCGAGGGCTATGCCAGCCAGCAGAGCGGCTCATATCTTACGGGCCGCGCCATCGCCTATCCAGCCGACCCGCTGAGTACCTGCAAGTTCGGCTGCCCCGAGTTCGAGAGCGTGCGCAACGAATGGCAGCAGATGCCGGCAAGCGTTCAGGTCTCAGCGGCAGAACGCATCACCTTCGATGGCAATGTCTTCGCGCATCTCGGGCAATACGCCCTGGGCATCGGTAACGACGCAGACGCCATGCTGAGCGGCATTGGCCTCGGAACCGGTGATATTACAGTAACGGCGAACGTCTTCACCGATCTTGGCGGAGGCGCCATTCTTGCCGGTGGCGTTCGCCGCGATGCTCATCATCCTCCGCGTCCGGAGATGGTGAACCGCCAGCTCATCATCCGCAACAACCGGATCCGCCTGGTCAGCAAGACCTTCCGCGACAACAGTGCAATCCTCAGCACCTACATCACACAGGCCATCATTCTGCACAATGACATCTCCGAGGTGCCATACGATGCCATCGACGTCGGCTACGGGTGGGGGATGCACGATGCCGGCGGAAACCCTAACTATCGCGTGCGGATGCATGGCTATGACTGGAAGGCCAATCTCGTCTACGCCACGCCAACCACGCATCGTGACACCGTCGTCGCCGGCAACCGCGTCCACGGAGCCAAGCGTTTCTTTCACGACGGAGGCGCCATCTATAACCTCTCCGCCAGCCCGGGAACGCTGATCACCGAAAACTACATCTTCGACAACAGCAAGATGATTGGCCTCTATCTCGACGAGGGCTCACGTTACATCACAGTCCGCAGGAACGTTGTACAGGACCCCGACAGTGAATGGCTGAACATCAACACTGTCCGTGCCGCCTACCCTCTCCGCATCTCGCCTGACAACACGGCAGACTCCAATTGGCACGATGGCAGCAAGATCGGTGGCATGTGGACCAATTATCAGAACGACCTGATTCTCAACGACCATCTGGTCACTAACGGCAAGTGGCCCGAGGAGGCGCAGGGGGTCATGAAGAATGCAGGAATTGAACCCGAAGCCGGCCCGGTCGCCTATGGCGATGCGCAGCCCGGAGCCGGCCAACCGGCCAAACCATAGAGCATTTCCCTGTAGGTGTAGGGTAGGGCTTCCGCATCTATGGGCGTTTTCCGCAATGAAAACGCTGCTGCACGCCCTTTTGGGATACCCAGCAACTAAGAAATGCTCTAGTCCGCTATACGGAACCATGCACTCCGGATTCCACATCCCCCGCCGTTTACTTTGCGGACTTCGCCGCCTCGGCGAAACATTGCTGCGCGATTGTGCGCAGCAGCAGCGCTTGCTGCCAGCGGTCGCTCTCTTCCTTTCCCTGGAAGGTCCGTGCGTAGTAGATGTCGGGAGCGAGCAGCTCCGGCGTAAAGGTGAAGAACTCCTGCTTCACCGTCTCCGCCTGCAGGTAGTGGGCAAAGACGTGGGTCCACAATGCCTTGAAGTGGTCGATGTATGGATGCTCCGCTGGGTCTCCCGAGCCGAGATCGACCTGGATCGAGCCTGGATTGCCGATCCGTCCATGCATGAACCGCACACACTCCAGCAATGGCTTGATGAACGCAAACTTGGTCTCGAAGCCCCCGTAGACCATCTCCTGTCCGGTATACCAGTGCGAGAAGTCTCCGTTAAACTCCAGGGCGGGAAACCGCCGGTGAAAGCTCACTGCACGCCACATGTCCTGAAAAAGCGTAGCCCGATGCGTCTCCACATACATCGGAACGGCATGTTTCGCCGAAGCGTTCAGTACAGCCTCAATCAATCGCACGGCCTGGTCGTCGTCTTCCAGGCCCCAGCCCACGTGGAGCGTCAGGCACTCCAGTCCCATCAAGTGGGCCTCGTGCGCAACACGGACAGCATCCTCAGGCACGTTCACCCGCGCCGCACCACAAACTCCCAACCCTTGCTTCAGAGCTTCTTCCAGATCCTGCGGTTCCGGCGAGATATGAAACTGGACGCCGTCGTACCCGGCCTCGCGGATCGCCGGCATCGCGCCGTCCGGAAAAGGTCCCAAACCGACGAGAGCCAGAGTGTTGAAGTAGCAACGAAGAGTACGTTTCTGGGAACGAATGACAGCACCTCAGGCCAGATAAAGGTCAGAACACAAACACGCGAATACAAGTTTCGCGTGAAACTCCTTATACTTGTTTTCCCGCAACTTTGTCTGAAAATACATTTTTGAATATGAAAATCACATCACAATCTGAACTCCCTAATTTCAACGCAAGAAAGATCTTGTCGATGGTATTTCAATCAGTTGCGGCGGCAGCAATCCTCTGTGCGACAGCAGCCGTTGCTTCCACTACCTGTGATGCCCGCCAAATGGGCGCCAGGGCGGATGGGGTGGCCAAAGACACCGCCGCGATCCAGAAAGCGATCGACGCCTGCGCCTCCAAGGGTGGAGGAACCGTAGTCCTGCAGGGAGGTACCTTCCTCTCCGGCCCGCTCGATCTGAGGAGCCATGTGACCCTCTCTGTCGCGAAAGGCACCCTGCTCAAGGCCAGCGAAGAAGTCGACGACTTCCCCATCCGTGAAGATGCCAAATGGCGCCGTATGGCGCTGGTTCATGCCGATCAGGCAGAAGACATCGCCATTACCGGCGAAGGCACCATCGATGGCAGCGGTCAGGGCTGGTGGACCCGCCACCTGACTCGTCCCAAGGGATCACCCGAGCCACCGCGGCCCATGATCGTCGATATCACCCGGTCCAAAAAGATCCGCATCGAGGGCGTCACCATCCAGAACGCGCCGATGTACAACATCCTGACCAATCTCTGCGATGGACTCACAGTGCGGAATGTGCGCATCCTGAATCCCGGTCGTAAGGCGCCCAATACCGATGGCATCGATCCCCTCTCGACCTCGCATGTCCTGATTGAGCATGCCTACATCGACACCGGCGACGACAACGTCGCCATCAAGAGCGGGCTGGTCGAGCGCGGAGAGCCCATCGTTCCAAGCCGTGACATCACCATTCGGGACTGCGAATTTGTCCACGGACATGGCCTTTCCATCGGCAGCGAACTCGCCGGCGGCGTGCAGCATGTCTGGGTCGAACGCGTCAGCTTTAAGGGGTCCGACCAGGGCATCCGGATCAAGAGCGCCCGCGGACGCGGAAATGACATCGGCGACTTCCACTACAAGGACATCACCATGGAAGACGTCCGTACGGCGATCCAGATTACGGGCTATTACACCGGCTACAAAGCCGACGACCCTGGAGAGCCCGTCACCGAGCACACACCCCGTTTCCACGATATCTACCTCGAAAATGTAACCGCAAAGAACTCGCAGACGGCCGTGCAGATTCAGGGACTGCCGGAAGCCCCAATCCAGAATCTGCAGCTCAAGAACGTCCACTTGGAGGCGAAAAAGGCTGGCGTTGCACAGTTCGCGCAGGGGAAGGCCGAGGGATTCGCCATTCAGGCTGAAGATAAAGTGGTTCGCGGCAAAGGGCTCGCCGTGGAAGGCTGGACGGAGTGAGGATGAGACACAGATGGCATCCGTGGCTCACCGCCGCGGTTGTTGCGATGGTCACCGTTGCGGTGGCCACCGTTCCGATGACGGCCCAGCAACCGTTACAACTTCCCGATATTGTTGATCCCGCGTTCACACAAGCAGTGGACCGTTTCGAGTTCGCCGCTGACGGTCCTGCCGGCCCCGGGTGGACGCGTCCGAACGAGCCGGCTCGGAAGTACTTCCACGAGATGCTGCCGGCACTCTTCAGTCGAACCGTTGCAATCGAAGATGATCTTCCGCAGCCGGCAGCGTTGCGCTGGATCTTTACCGGCCCTCGCGGCGGCCTGACCGTTGAGCTCAGCGAAGGGAACATCAAACTCTCCGAACGTTGGTATGACAGTGCGCAACTGCTGGGAGAGAAAGGCACGCTCATACAGCAGGAGAAGGCGTTCACCGGACATCCTCGTACCCTCACGGTCGTGGCCGACGCTCATCTCTCCGTACATATTCTGATCAACGGACAAGATCTCCTGCAGGCCCCGATGTACTTCGACGTGCAGCGGCATCAGATGATGTTGGTCGCTCCACGCACACAACACCTCGTCGTGCGCGGAGCCCTGCTTCCACCGGAGATCAAAACCGCGGCGCTGCAGATCGATGCGGACAACAAACAACAGACCATGCTCGGCTTCGGCGGCAGCCCCGGAATCCCGGCCTATGCTGAGCTGAGTGAACGCGGCAAGACTGAGTACTGGCATCTCATCCGCAAATACAATCTGCTGCTCCACCGGGAATATCCAATGGGCACGGAGCTGAAGCAGGACCTCAGCAACTTCGACGATCTCTCATCCGCTACACCGCACTACTACGGCGACAACTTCCCCAATGGGGAGGTCAGCGACTTCGACTACTCTCGCCGCATACTCGCTCTTGGTGGTCACGTCATCTACGAGATGTGGGCTCTGCCGAAATGGGCAGAGAAACCGTACGACGGCCCGGTCAAGATCATCGATGCCTGGAAGAAACCAGTCACCAGGCAGGCCGACGTCGAACAGTACGTCCGCATCGTTGTGGCGTACTGCCGTATGGCAGCGAAAAAGTCCGGTAGACCTCCGATGATCGTCGGTATCCAGAACGAGGTCGAACATATTCCCTCGGTCTATGCCGCGATGACGAAGAGTCTGCGCCGTGAACTGGACAAAGCAGGCTTTAAGGAAGTGAAGATCCACATGGCCGATGCTCCTTATCTATGGATGGGAGTCGGCCGGGTGAACGACTTAAAACAGGACTCCGAAGCCTGGAAAGAGACGGACTACGTCGCCAGCCACGTCTATGACTGGCAGAAGTATGCTACTGATCCTGACCGGTACGACGAACAGCTCCAGGCCATGCGCGCTGCGATGGGCGACAAACCCTACCTGGCCACTGAGATCTGCCTGAACGACGGCAAGCTGCAGGAACCCAGCTACCGAGTGGCCTTCCAGGTGGGGCAGCTCTACCACAAGCACCTGACCGAGCTGAACGCCATTGCGTTGATGTACTGCTGGACGATTCTCGATGTCGAGCAACCCAACTTCGGTGCGTCGCGCTCCCTTCTGATTCCCGACAAAACACATGGCAATGTTCCGGTTGCCTCCAGCTTCCAGCTCCGGATTCTCGGCGCCTATAGCCGCCATATTCAAGAGGGCATGTGGCGTGTCGATGCCTCAGCTCCAGGCAATCCGAATCTTCTGGTCGCGGCCTTTGCCGGCGCCGCGGGGAAAAAGACGGTCGTGCTCCTGAATCGCGGTACCGATGCCACTCGCGTCGAGATTCCCTGGGGCGCACCGTGGCGGCAGGTGGAGCATGTCACACAGTACGAAGAGAACGAGGTAGTTACCGCAAAGTCTGGATTGCGTGATGTTGTTGTTCAGCCCGGAGAGATCGTGATTGTCTCCACACTGGAAAGAGGCGACTGATGCTACTTCACTGCCTATGCGGCGAAAGATGCTCGAGGAGAAATCGGTGCTCGCTAGCTTCAATCGGACTGCCTGTCCCCTTCGCGTTCGTACTGAAAGTCCCGGCACAAGGGCATGCTGCTGACAGGGCCCGGATTCGAAAGCGAAGAAGGAATCACACTACACCCCATGCACATGGGGAAAACATCTACCCTCGATCTGCCTGCGCATAGTGCGGGCGGCGCGTGGAAACGATAAGGAGATATCATGCACCTCTCACGCCGCAGCTTTCTGCGTGACTCCGTCCTGGCCGGTGTCGCCGCCACTTCCAGGCGAGGCAGCGCCATCACAACCTCTCAGCAGGAGGCCCGCTATCGCCTCTGGTTCAACCATCCTGCCCAGGAGTGGCGCGATGCCTTCCCTGTAGGCAATGGGCGCCTCGGCGCCATGGTCTTCGGCGAGCCTGTCCATGAGCGTATTCAGCTCAATGAAGAGACCATCTGGGTGGGCGAGAAGCGCGATCGCAATAATCCCAATGCAGCCGAAGGCGTTCGCCGTGTTCGCGAGCTGCTCTTCGAAGGCAAGGTGAAAGAGGCGGAGACGTTGGCGATGAAGGATGTCATCGCTGTTCCGACACGGATGCCTTACTACCAGACTCTGGGCGATCTGCATCTGCACTTTGACGGCATTACAGATACCTCGCAGTATCGTCATGAGCTCGATCTCGACTCCGCCATCGTCACCACGCGGTTTGTCAGCAAGGGAGTCACCTTTGTCCGTGAGGTCTTCTCGTCTGCTCCGGACCAGGTCATCGCCGTCCGTCTCACGGCCAGCGTTCCTGGAAAGCTCTCCTTCACCGCGGCACTCGACCGTCCGGCGAACGCAACCACTGAAATCGTCGGCAGTAAGCGGCTGGTTATGACCGGACAGGCGCTGCCGGTGAAGCCCACCACCGACCCAGCAACCCAGGAACTCCAGGCGGGTGTCCGGTTCCGTTCCGAGATGGTGGCTCTGAATCGCGGAGGCCGAATCTCCGCGGCAGACAACACACTCAAGGTAGAAGGCGCGACCGAAGTAACGCTACTTCTCTGTGCTGCAACCGAGATCAGAACGCAGGATATGGAAGCGGCCTGCCGCCGCTACCTTACTGTCGCCTCCGCACCGTACGCCGAGATCAAACGCAGGCACATCGCCGACTATCGACAATTCTTCCGTCGCGCGGATCTGACACTCCTGAATACACCCGATCCAAATGCCGGTGTTCCGACTGACGAACGTCTGAAGCGCATGAAAGAGGGTGAGGACGATGTTCACCTGTTGCCCACCTTCTTCCAGTTCGGGCGCTATCTCCTCATCAGTAGCAGTCGTCCGGGCACGATGGCGGCGAATCTACAGGGCATCTGGAACGATGCACTCGATCCACCGTGGGGCTCGAAGTTCACCATCAACATCAACACACAGATGAACTACTGGATCGCCGAAGTCACCGGCCTTGGCGACTTGCACTTCCCTGTCTTCGATCTGCTGGACGCAGCCCACGCCGCCGGAGTCGTGACCGCGAAGAAGTACTACAACGCCCGCGGCTTCTGCATCCACCACAACACCGATCTCTGGGGAGACGCTGTCCCCATCGACGGTATTGGCGGAGGGTTCTGGCCCTTGGGCGGCGCCTGGCTCACGACGCATCTTTGGGAGCACTGGCTCAACTCCGGCGATCGGGCCTTTCTCGAGCAGCGCGCTTATCCTCGTTTGAAGGAGACGGCCGAGTTTCTGCTCGGCTATCTGCAAACGGATAAGGACGGCCATCTTGTCGGAGGGCCTTCATGCTCTCCAGAAAACGGCTACATCCTTCCCGGCACGAAGACTAAAGCCAACCTGTGCATGGGGCCAACCATGGACCAGGCGATTGCCCGCGGGCTCTTCCGCCAGTTTGTCGCGGCGAGCAATGAGCTCAACCGTAATGCGGATCTCCGCGCCGAAGTAGAAGCCGCCGCAAAGAAGCTGCTGCCTTACAAGATCGGCAAACACGGCCAGCTACAGGAGTGGGCCGAAGACTATGACGAGTTCGAGCCCGGACACCGTCACATCTCTCACCTATGGGGTTTCCACCCTGATGACCAGATCACGCTGCGTCAAACTCCGGAACTCGCCGCCGCGGTCCGGGTCTCGCTGCAACGCCGTCTCGACGCGGGCAGCGGCAGCACCGGATGGAGCCGCTCCTGGATCATCAACCAGTGTGCCCGCCTGGAAGACGGCAACCTGGCCTACGACAACATCAAATGGTTCTTCCGCCAAAGCGTTCGTCCGAACATGTTCGATGTCTGCGGGCTGAAGGACAACTCTCCGTATCAGATCGACGGCAACTTCGGTATGCCGGCCGGCATGGCGGAGATGCTGCTCCAGAGCCACGGAGGGATCGTGCGTCTGCTGCCCGCTCTTCCTTCCGTATGGCAGGACGGCAGCTTTCAGGGCCTCCGTGCCCGGGGAGGCTACACCGTCAATCTCACCTGGAAGTCGGGCAAGCCGGTCTCGGCAGTCCTTCTGGCTTCGCGTGCCGGAAAACTTCGCCTGGCCGTTCCTCATGGCTCCCGCATAGAGATCGTGCGGCTACGCGGTAAGTCGACCGGTAAAGCCGAAGGAGAGGAGTACGTCATCGAAGCGGAAGCCGGTGCGCGTTACTCCGTCCGTTTCGCGTAGTTAGACAAGAAGGAACGGAATGCGCGATGCGCATCCCGTTCCTTTTGTTCTGACGACAGTTAGAAATTCAGCCGCAGCGCCTGCTGCAGTACACGCGGCGGAGTTGACGTTGAGGTGATGAGGCCGAAACTGGTGCTGGTGGGTGAGACAGTCGGCGCTCCGAAGTTCGTGTGGTTCAGGACGTTGTACGCTTCGAACCGGTACTGCATGTGGATGCGTTCCTTGAAGACGTTGAAGTCCTTCAATACAGAGACATCCAGGTTGTTCGTTCCGTCCTGCCGCCCGTAGAAGAGCGGGAAGGTGCGGTAGTTATAGATGGAGCTCGGTTGAGAATTCGCGTCACGGTTGAACTTCGTGGTGTCGAAGGCTCCTTCGACCCGGCGTGCATCGAACGTCACATTGTTATATGCCGTTCCATCAGCGAAGAGCGGTGCATTGTTCCATTGAATGGGAGATCCCGACAAGTGCTGGAAGATCGTATTCATCGTCCATCCACCGATCAAGGCATTCAGGACATAGGGGGCATTTGCTACAAACTGCCGGCCACGTCCGAAAGGCAGACGATAGACGCCTGAAATAGAGAGATGTTGCGGAAAATCCGAAGGATTGGTCTGATAGGTCAGCGCCCCACCCGGATTGATCGGCTGCGCCTGCAGATTACGAGAGTAGGTGTAATTGACATTGAGAGTAAGCCCATCCGAAACACGCTTTTGGAAACGTGCCATGAGCGCGTTGTAATTGGAGCTTGCACCTGGCGCCAGTTGCTGTGTTACACCGCTCTGCGCCGTGCCGTTGCCGAACTGAGGATAAGCCTGCAGCAGTACATACTTCGGGATCGTGCTAGCCGTCGCTAGCGTTCCGGTCATGCCAGGCGCTCCCTTGAATGGGTTAGTAACAGCTCCGCTCAGGTTGTTCTGTACCGCGGCATCGCGCGCGGGCGAGCGGCTCAGCAGCGGCAGAACTGGTACGCAGCTTAGGCAGTTGCTGTACGAGAGATGGACCTGATGGTTGCCCAGGTATCCTACCTGGAACATTGTGTTTTTGCTTATCTGGAACTGCAGGTCGAGGTACCAGCGCTCAGAGTATGGAACCTTAACCGCCGTCGGGCGGATGGTGATCGCCTGGCCTAGATAGGTATTCACTCCAAGCGCATTTCCGGTCGGCTGCAGAATTGGATTCGCCGTCGGAAACGGATTCGACAGTGAAGCCGCCGGCGTAAAGTTGCTGTTGAGCGAAGCAACCAGTGAAGTATTGGAGATATAGC
>JABFXN010000236.1 GCA_013361705.1 Acidobacteriaceae bacterium | reverse complement strand
GCCGGGCTGTATCCACGTGAAGGCGGTGACCTATACCACCACTGACTCAGCCGACAAGGTTGAGGCGTACTACCGCAAGGCGCTGGCAGCCTATGGCGACGTCATCGCCTGCAAAGACAGCAAGCCGATCGGAACTCCCACCCGCACCGGCCAGGGCCTGACCTGCGATGAGAAGGATGGCCACGTCAACGTGAACGGCAAGGGAACGGATTCCGTCAAAGGCGACCTGGACCTGCGCGCCGGCTCAAAGCAACATCAGCACATCGTCGGTATTGAGAAGAAGGGCGATGTCACCCGCTTCGGCCTGGTGGCGCTCGATCTGCCGGGCAAGATCAGCTTCGAAGACAACGATAAGGACAAGGAAAAGCAGGCGAACTAGCCGACTATCCTGTTAGGTTACTTGGCATGCGCCGTCTTCTGCTGGTTTTGCTCCTTGCGGCTCCCCTGCATGCCCAGACCGAACAGGGTACGTTCACGCTCTACAAGTTCGCCGCTCCTATCGGCAAAGAGGCCTATCGTATCGGCAACGAAGACGGCCACCTCAAGCTAACCTCGGACTTTTCTTTCACCGACCGCGGCACCCCTGTCCCGCTGAAGACGACCTTCACCGCCACATCGGCTCTGGAACCGCTGACACTTTCTCTCGATGGCAAATCCGCGCGCCTTAGCCCGTTGCGCGGGAGCTTCGCTCTCTCCAACGGCAAACTGACGCGCGACGGCAAGACCAGCGAGGTACCCGCCGGTTTCTTTCTGATCGACGGCTATTCTCCCGTCGCCATGCAGCAGATGCTGATGCGCTATTGGCTCAGCCATCACCGCCCTGCTGAGATTCCGACGCCAAGCGGCCTGGTCCACATCCGTCCTTCCGGCGATCTGACCGTGGAAGGCAATCTTCTTCACGGTTACGTCCTCACCGGCCTGATCTGGGGCTCGGAGACGCTCTGGATCGATGACCAGCAACAGCTCGACGCCCTGGTCTCCATCGATGGCGAGTTCGATCACTTCGAAGCGGTACGCGAGAGCTTTTCTCCACAGCTAAGCACCTTCATTCAGCAAGCGGCAAAAAACTCACTCAACGCCCTGGCATCTCTCACCGCCAAGGCAAAGCAGCCTATGGCGAAGAGCCTGGTCGTGCGTCATGTCACGTTGATCGATGGCACAGGTAAGCCACCGTTGAATGACGCAACCGTCACCGTTCGCGAGGGTAAGATCTCAGCGATCTCCACCGGTTCAAAGGCGGTCATTCCCGCCGGATCCGTCGTTGTCGACGGAACTGGTAAGTACCTGATTCCGGGCCTGTGGGATATGCACGCGCACTACGAACAGGTGGAGTGGGGGCCGATCTATCTGGCGGCAGGGGTGACCACCGTGCGTGACTGCGGCAACGAGTTCGACTTCATCACCACCGTCAGTAATACCATCGCCTCAGGAAAAGGGATCGGCCCGCGCGTTCTCATCGCCGGCATCGTCGATTCTCCAGGCGAGTTGACCGTCGGAGCAGTGACGGTTTCCACGCCGGAACAAGCCATCGCCATTGTGCAGCGATACAAGAACGCAGGCGCGCTTCAGATCAAGATCTACTCCTCTATGAAGCCGGAGCTTGTTCCGGTGATCGCCAAGGAAGCGCATCGCCTGGGCATGACCGTCACCGGACACGTGCCGATTGACATGACCACGGAACAGGCAGTCGAAGCTGGCTTCGATCAGATCAACCACATTCAGTACCCCACGCGGGACCTGCTCCACTTCAAGAACCCCAAGGACCTGCCTGCCACCTTTGATTTTTCCACCGAGGATGCGCAGAAGCAGCTTGCACTCTACCGGCAGCATCGTGTGGTCTTCGACGACACCATCGCACTCTACGAAAACATCGATCATCCGGCGTCTACACCCTTCGAACAGATCGAACCGGGCTATCTGAAGGTCGCACCGCAACTGAAAGAGGCACTGGCCTCGGAGGGCCAACCAGCCGACAGTCCGCGGCTGAAGCTTTACCAGGCGATGCTGGCCACTCTGCGAGAGCTCCATAAGGAGGGCCTCACGATCGTGGCCGGCACCGACCAGAACATCCCCGGCTACTCGCTGCATCGCGAGCTGGAAATCTATGTAGAACAAGCAGGTTTCACGCCGATGGAGGCCCTGCAGGCGGCCACCGTCGTCCCTGCGCGCGCCATGGGTCTGGCCCAGAACCTCGGCACAGTTGAGATCGGCAAACAGGCCGATATGGTCCTGCTCGATGCCGACCCGCTGGCCGATATCCGGAATACACGCAAAATTCACACCGTTATCAGCCGCGGCGCCCTCTATGATCCGGCTCCCCTGTGGAAAGCGGTCGACTTCCAACCGTAACCGCTGTCCCATGTTTCCCAGGTTGCTTGAGGCCGGTAGGCCACGTATCATTCGAGGGCAGAATGAGCGAGTCGAAGCCGAAACCCACCCTCCGCGAGAAGGGCAGATTGATGTCTGCCTCAGAGATTGAGCGCACCCTGGTACGCCTGGCACACGAGATTGTCGAAAAGAACAATGGCGCGGCTAACCTGGGTCTGGTCGGAATCAAGCGCCGTGGCGTTCCTTTGGCAGCGCGTCTGGCAAAACTGATCGGAGCGATTGAAAAGACCACGGTCGACACCGGCGTTCTCGACATCAGTTTCTACCGGGACGACCTGTCGACGTCAGGCTTCCGGCCGACAGTGACTCCTGGAGCGATCGGTTTCGACGTCAACGACCGCGACATCATTCTGATGGACGACGTGCTCTACACCGGCCGTACCATCCGCGCCGCGCTCGATGCCCTGTTTGACCACGGACGTCCCCGCTCGGTACAACTTCTGGTGCTAATTGATCGCGGCTGGCGTGAATTGCCCATCGAAGCGCAGTTCATCGGCCGTAAGGTCCAAACGACTGACCGCGAAATTATTGAAGTGAAGTTCAACGAAGTCGACCAGCAGGAGCAGGTTCTGCTCGTGGAGCGAGTCGACTAACCAAGGTTTTCCCGTGTTACCTCCTGATGTCACCTGCCACTAAGTCCGCCTCTAAATCTGCGCCTAAGTCTGTGCCTAAAAAGGCTGCAGCTCAGGCGCCGCAGCCGAAGGCTACGACACCACCAGCCGACGGCATTCACCCTGGCAGCCTGCTCTCCATCACGCAGCTTTCGCTCGAAGAGGTCAGCAATATTCTTGCGCTCGCCGAGCGCCTGGCCGGCGAATCGTCGAGCAAGCACGCAACCCTGCTGGAAAACCGCAAGCTGGCGCTGCTGTTCTATGAGAGCAGCACACGCACGCGCACCAGCTTTGAGCTCGCAGCAAAATCGCTCGGCGCCATGACCACGCTGGTCAGCGACAAGTCCTCTTCGATTGAGAAGGGCGAGAGCCTGAAAGATACGGGCCTGACGCTGCGTGCCCTGGGCGCGGAGTGCATCATCCTGCGCCACAACGCCTCCGGCTCGCCTTATCTGCTGGCGAAACATACCGGTCTCCCGGTGCTGAATGCGGGCGATGGCATGCACGAGCATCCCTCGCAGGCGCTGCTCGATCTTCGCACCATCCTCAGCCGCCTGGGAAAGAAGCAGGCCGTAACCGAGACGACGCTCGACGGCATTACCGTCTGCATCACCGGCGACATCCTGCACTCGCGCGTAGCCCGCTCGAATGCGCTGCTGCTGCCGCGTCTGGGAGCAAAGGTTATTCTCTGCGGACCGCAGCAATTGCTTCCTCCGGAAGCCGTAGACCTGTATCCCGGCATCACTCTGGAGCGCGATTTCGATAAAGCGCTGCAGCAATCGCAGGTCGCCATGATGCTTCGCATTCAGAAGGAGCGGCTCGCGGGCATGCAGATTGACCTGGCCGACTACCAGAAGCAGTACCAGCTCCATGAAGACCGCTACTTCAAGCACGCACCCAACGCGGTAGTGATGCATCCCGGACCGATGATCCGCGGGCTTGAGATCACGGCCGATATCGCCGACGGTCCAAGTTCAGCCATTGAGGAACAGGTCCGCAACGGCCTCGCCATCCGTATGGCGCTTCTCGCACGCGCACTGAATGGAGGCGCCGCATGAAATCGATTCTGATCAAAGGCGGCCACCTGATTGATCCGCCATCGCGCACCGATCGTCTGCGCGATCTTCTCATTCACGACAACAAGATTGTTGAACTCGGCGATCCGGGCAAGCTCAATGCCACGGCCAAGAAAGAAGGCGCCGAGATTATCGACGCCACCGGCCTGATCGTCGCACCTGGATTGGTCGATATCCACGTCCACCTGCGCGAACCGGGGCAGGGTTACAAGGAGACGATCGAGTCCGGCACCAAAGCGGGCGCGATGGGTGGATTCACCGCGCTGTGCTGCATGCCCAATACCTCACCGGTGGTCGACTCGCCGGAGATTACCCGCTGGGTGCTCTCGCCGGAACGCAATGCTGTCATTCGCGTCTTCCCAGTCGCCGCCGCAACCCGCGGCAGCATGGGCGAGGCTATTACAGAATACGGATCGCTGAAAGCTGCCGGCGCGGTCGGCGTCTCTGACGATGGCAAGCCTGTTCTGCAGGATGCCGTCATGCACCAGGCACTCATCGCCGCCGCACGCGCCGGCCTGCCAATGATTCAGCATGCGGAGAACACCAAGATCACCGTTGGCGCCAGCATGAACGCCGGTGCACGTGCCTTCCGCCTGGGCCTGCGCGGCATGTCGGTCGAAGCAGAGTCCGGTATCGTGGAGCGCGATATACGTCTCGTCCGCGAGCTGACGACTTCCGGCAAGGGTCCACGGCCACATCTGCACGTGCAGCACGTCTCTACCGCAAAAGCGATGGAGGCTATCCGTCATGCCAAGCGCGCAGGCTTGCATGTGACCTGTGAGGTAGCGCCGCATCACTTCATGCTGACCGATGAGGCAGTCGAGGGCTACAACACGCACGCGAAGATGAATCCTCCGCTGCGCAGCGAGGCTGACCGCGCCGCGATGGTGACAGCACTGCTGGACGGCACCGCCGACTGCATTGCAACCGATCACGCTCCGCATGCCGTGCACGAGAAAGAACAGGAGTTCGAGAAGGCTCCCAACGGCATTACCGGTCTGGAGACGGCACTTTCACTTTCGATCAAGATGCTGCATCATCAGCATCGCATGCCGCTGTTGCGTCTGATCCATCTGATGAGCACAGCGCCTGCACACATCATGGGACTGCGCGGACGCGGAACCCTGGCGCCCGAAGCCTTCGCCGATGTCGTACTCTTCGATCCGAAGTCAACCTGGACCTTCAATGCCCGCAACTCTCCTTCGAAGTCACGCAACACACCCTTTGATGGACAAACATTGCCGGGTGTGGTGAAGATGACGATCTCGGAAGGAAGAGTTGTTTATAAAGCCTAGTTGAATGGTTGAATAGTTGAATGGTAAAAGCCCGGTGAATGCCGGGCTTTTTGCTTTGAGAACATCAATCCGTTAACAAAAGTTCAGGACCTGCCCCGACCGTTTGGCGACCACACCATTCAACGATTCAACCATTCAACTATTCAACGGCTTCCCACTACTTACAACTTACAACTGTCTTCCCCGCATCGTACTACTCGAACCAACCTCGCGCCTCCCCCTCCCACCGGCGCGTGCAGAAACGAGGACGATCGATGTTTCTCCCCAGGAAGACAATTTCATCTACCGCAGCGGCCCTGTTATTGTGCTGTGCGCTTGCGGGATGTAAGTCTGCAGATGAAAAAGCGCTGGAACAAGCGAAACAGCAGGCTGCTGCTACGGGCCAAACGCAGCAGGTAGTAACCAATGACGGTAAGGGCAATATCGTCACGACGACAGTGCAACCGCCCGATCCGCAGACACATCAGCAGACCGTTACACAAACCACTGTACCGGCTCCGGCGGGCACCGTCCCCGGAACCACCACTACGGCAGCTCCCATGATGGCTCCTGGCACAGCCCCGGGCGCAACTCCGGCGCCAGCGGGCGCCGCCATACCTGAGCCGAATAAGCCGATCGTGAAGCCGGTGGACGTGAAGATCCCCGCCGGGACCAACATGGCGATCCGCATCAATCAACACATCAGCGTGAAGACTACGCCCGCAGGCTCTCGCTTCACCGGCGAGATCGCCGAACCTATCGCAGTGAATGATCGCGTGATCGTGCCGCGCGGCACACCGGTAGGCGGCGTCGTCGAGGAGTCGCACAAGCGCGGCCACTTCAAGGGCGCATCCATCCTGCAGCTTCGCCTCACCACCATGACCCTGAACGGCACCGAGTATCCGCTGGAAACCGGCGCCTTTACCCGCACCAAAATGGGTAATGGCAAGCGTAGCGCCGCCTGGATCGGCGGCGGCACGGGCGCCGGCATGCTGATCGGCGGCCTGGCCACCGGTGGTGTCGGTCTCCTGGTCGGCGGCCTCTCCGGCGCCGGCGCAGGCACAGCTGTTGCCGGTCTGACCGGTAACAAGGACATCGACTTACCTGCCGAGTCGCTTGTCCGTTTCCGCCTGGCCGACGACCTCAGTGTCGTCCCCCCGGCAAACAACAACGCGGCCTCACCGCAGTAGCACAGACAAACAGCTAGCCTCCCTTAGCGGACGCCCCCGGCGTCCGCTCTTTTTTTAAAAGCAGTTGCCGGTTAACAGTTGCCAGTTGCCAGTTAGATCCGTTCCTGTATTTTCACTTAGCCTTCCCTAGATACTCGGAGAGACGTAGGAGCATTCGTCCGATATCGTGAGTAAGCGCATCCGTTTCTTCCGCTTTCTCCCGGGACAACAACCCGATGCGGACTGCCAGCTCGAGTTGTGTTTGCAATTCGTTGTTCGATCCGCGAGCGATTGCAATGAATTGGCGGAAGTCTTTTCGTGTACCTCTGCTTGAGCCTTCTGCAATATTGCTGGCGATGGATATACACATTCAGCAAGAGACATTGCCCGTTGCCAAACGAGCAGCTCACGAAACGATTTGGCCATAGTGCCAGCCAGTCTAAAGCAACCCTTTACAAACTGTGCAATCTAACCCGCTGGCAACTGGCAACTGGCAACTGGCAACTGGCAACTGGCAACTGGCAACTGGCAACTGGCAACTGGCAACTGGCAACTGGCAACTG
>JABFXN010000412.1 GCA_013361705.1 Acidobacteriaceae bacterium | reverse complement strand
GAACAAAACTCTGTCTACGGCTGCTGCCACGGCTAGTGAGGCGCCTAAGCCGCCCTCCAAGCCGGATGTGGAGTTTATGCAGGGCATGATCATGCATCACAACCAGGCGGTCGAGATGACCGAGCTGCTCAAAACCCGCACCCATGATCCAGCGATCCGGGAGCTGGGCAACAAGATCGATGTCTCGCAGACCGATGAGATGCGCTGGATGAAGCAGTGGCTTACGGAGCGTGGCTTGCCTACCTCCATGGACTCGATGGCCGGCATGGATATGTCCGGCATGGATGCCAAAGAGAAGGAAGAGCACATGAAGATGATGGCCATGAGCATGCCGGCGATGCCCGGTATGCTGACGCCGGCGCAGATGGACGAGCTGCGCAAGGCCAGTGGGACTAAGTTCGACCATCTGTTCCTGACGGGGATGATTCAGCACCATACGGGCGCCCTGCAGATGGTGAAAGAGCTGTTTGCAAATCCGGGAGCCGGCCAGGACCCGCAGTTGTTCGACTTCGCCAACGATGTCGACAACACCCAACAGGCCGAGATCGACATCATGCGTCACATGCTGAAGGAGAGAGAATGAGCTGGAAGAATTCCGTGCGCACTCTGCACAAGACTCTGGCACTGACGGTTGCGTTGTCTGCGACCGGCTTGGCTGTTGCCCAAACCACCACCGCGTCGTCAGCGACTCCCACGAAGACACCACCTAAGCCGCCTAGCGTCTTCGTCAATAAGCGGGCTACTGACGATCACCGTATCGGCCTGAAGGGCGGACTCTACGACGCGGGCCAGGCAGCCAGTGGCCTGCAATTGCTGATCTCGACGCCCAAGCCTGCGGGCTTTGCTCCGGATCTGGACTCCATCAAGGCTATCGATGCGACGCCGCCTCCGCCTCCGGTTGATCCTGATGCGCCACGCCAGCCAGGCGCTGCTCGTCCCACGGGTCCGCGTGCGAACTACGGTGGAACAAACTCTGACCTTGCCTTCAACTCGAAGTATCTGTTCAACGGCAACTACAACGGCATCAACATCTATGACATTGCCGATCCGGCACACCTTAAGCTGGTGACGTCGATCGTCTGCCCTGGTGGACAGGGTGACGTCTCGGTTTATGGACACCTGATGTTCATGTCAGTGGAAGCAGCGAACGGCCGCATGGATTGCGGCACCCAAGGCTTCCCGACCGCAGGTCCTGAGCCCACGCCTCCGGCACCGACCGGCGATGCTGAGAAGGATGCCGCCGCTATGCGTGCTTTCCGCATGCGTCAGCCGCCCCCGAGTGCTGATCGTGTGAAGGGCGTTCGTATCTTCGACATCTCCGACATCCGCAGCCCGAAACAGATCGTCGATGTACAGACCTGCCGTGGATCGCATACGCATACGCTGGTTGTCGATCCGAAGGATAAGGACAACGTCTACGTCTATGTCTCCGGCTCCGCGGGCGTTCGTCCTTCGGAAGAGCTCTCCGGCTGCTCCGGCGGTGATCCCGATAAGGATCCGACAACAGCGGTCTTCACCATCGTCGTCATCAAGGTTCCGCTGGCGCATCCTGAGCTGGCGAAGGTCATCAACAGTCCGCGCATCTTCTCTGACCCGCAGAGCGGTAAGGTCGATGCTCTGTGGCACGGCGGCAACCACGGCGACGGTACGCAGACCACTTCGGCGACGCGCGGCTGCCATGACATCACGGTGTACTCTTGGCTCGGCCTTGCAGGCGGTGCGTGCTCTGGCAACGGCATCCTGATCGATATCAAGGATCCTGCCAATCCCAAGCGCGTCGACGCTGTCACCGATCCGAACTATGCCTTCTGGCATTCAGCCAACTTCTCGAACGATGGCAAGACGGTGCTCTTTACCGACGAGTGGGGCGGCGGTGGACAGCCGCGCTGCCGCGCTACTGACCCGATGGCGTGGGGCGCCGACGCAATCTTCACTATTACTCCGGATAAGAAGTTGAAGCTTGCTTCGTACTACAAGATGCCCGCTCCGCAGACAGACAAGGAGAACTGCGTCGCGCACAACGGCTCCATGATTCCGGTGCCTGGACGGAATATCGAGGTCCAGTCCTGGTATCAGGGCGGCATCTCGATTGTGGACTACACCGACCCCACGCACCCCTTCGAGATCGGCTACTTCGATCGCGGGCCGGTCGACGACAGCCGTCCGGCGATGGGTGGCCAGTGGTCGACCTATTACTACAACGGCTATATCTACGGGTCCGAGATCGCTCGCGGTACCGATGTTCTGAAGCTGCTTCCAACCAAATACCTGACGCAGAATGAAATCGATGCAGCAGCGCAGATCAATCTGCCTGAGTTGAATGTGCAGGACCAACCCCATATCGACTACCCGATGACGTTTGTCACGGCGAAGGCCTACCTCGATCAGCTTGCACGCGGAACCAGCCTTCCTGCTGAAAAGATCAAGGCGATCGCTGCTGACATCGACTCCAAGAATGCAAAGAAGCTGGCAGCCGATGCCAAGGCAGCGGAGAAGGCGGCGGCAACCGCCAAGACATCGGTGGATGCTGACCGCCTGCATGGATTGGCAAAGATCCTTGCGGGTGGCGGGTCTGCTACAGACAAAGCGGGAATGTAGTTGATTGGGAGATACAAGCGAAAGGGCGAGCCGCAAGGCTCGCCTTTTTAGTTATTAGGACGTCTCTGTATGTAGGTGGATATTCAAACCGTCTTTTGTTTGTCATCCCGTAGGGATCTGCTTTATTGTTCTGTCTTCACAGATCAAATTTCACGACAGAATGCAGGATTATAGAGCGGGCCTTCAGCCCTTTGTTTTCTATGGGGCGATAGACCTGGGGCGTTGCCCCAGGCTGGCATGGAACGCGCCTTCAGCGCTTAGAACTGTTGCTTCCTTTATTTGTCATTTCGTGGCGAAGCGGAGAAATCTGCTTCTTGCTCATCGTCTCTGCCCGGGTGCCCTCGCAACGCTAGGGTGGGTGAGGAATATCTTGAATTCCCAACAAAACTCAAATCAAATTTGTCGATACGCCCTGGCTCCGTCCCATCTGGTGCCACATCTCTCCGAGTCCCCAACGAAGCGGGTTGTCAGCCTTTGCCTGTTTCTACCTTTACCGTTCCTCCAGCCCCGACGGTGACACGAACCGAAGAGAGGGAGCGCCCATGATCATCGGCCTCAACGACAGCCTTAACCGGCTGCCCATTGACCAGTAGTGATTCGTGTCGTCCATCGAAGAAGGCCCGCCAGATCAGGGCAGGGCCACGTTGGTTCGTAAAGGTAGTGCGGCTGTTGCCATCATGGCGGATGCTGACCTCGCAGGCGCGGATCGGAAGGTTGCGTATCTCGGCCCAGTCAATGGTGTTTCCCAGGCCAGACAGTGTCTTCACCGTCACTTCCACCCAGTTGCCTTCTACGGAAGAGAGCAGCGGCGAAGTGAACTGCAGGTTGACTCCCATGATGGCGCTGACTATATCGCCGACCCTGGTGAAGGAGATCTCGGGATACTCCAGGCGGGCATGACTCAGATCAAGCAGTCGGGCGACGACAGCATTCGTGTCGTCAGGGCGTAGGAAGCCCGATGTGTCGGAGATTCCCTCTGCATTCCAGTCCAGGGTCTGGGTTGTGCCGGAGCCACGTCCACTGCGGCCTTCGAGGTGATAGTCCTTGTTGAGCCGCGCATAGAAACACTGGTCTGTCTTGTTCCACCATGTCTCTCGCAGCAGCTTTTCAACGGCCGCGGCTTTGGCCAGGAATGTTGCCGCCAGTGTGGCGTTCTGACGCACTTGCTGGATATGCGCATAGGCAAGATAAGCAGCGCGCTGCGAGGCAAGCACGTCGAAGCCAAGTACATAGCTGTGGTCGCCCTCGTTGTAGCCAGGGATGCCGCGGTTCTTCGGGAACTTCTTCTTCGCATCGAAGATGCCGCGGACGTTCAGCAAACGCGGCCGCGTCATGATGTGGTCGATATCCAGTCCCCAGCGCTCGACGTAGTCGTTCACTGTGCGGTCGTAGAGGTTGAGGAGCATCGGATCTTCGATGTAAGCCGGGTCACCGGTCCAGACATACATGCGATAGCAGCAATCGATGAGATCGAAGTTAGAGGGCAGGTTGTACCAGAACTCCGCATCGTCCTTGTAGTCCACGGGAGCGGGCCGGTTGAAGCGATCAATCTCCCAGTAGCTGCACCAGTCTTTGGAGTCGGAGATGTGCTCGGCGAATCTGCGCAGCATGTTGAGATTGCACCGTGCCAACCCAAGCATGTGTGCTCCAAGCGCCTGGTGACAGGTGTCGCGAATGCAGAAGGCCTCGCGTCCGGGCTCGACCGCCTCATACCAGGAGCCGACAGGATCATTCTGGTCAAAGGTGTAGGCCATGGCCTGCGTCCGGGCCCACTCGAAGACCTCGACGAGCTTTGCGTTGGAGGAGGTGATCTCAAGCTTCGACTGTAGTTGCCCGGCGCCGGCTTTTACCTTGCTCGCTCCCGTCACTAACTGGGCGAAGGCGGAGTGCGAGGCGCGGCCAAGCAGGCCTATCGAGGTAAGCATTCGACCCAGCTCGCGGCGTGTGAAGATTTTGCGATCGGCAATCGGTTCTTTTGGCATGGGATGTACTAGAAATCTCGCAGTTTGGAGAGCGCGACCATCATACATGTATCCGTATACATTCAGCATGTAGGCAGGCACGAAAATGCCCCGCATGGGTATGTTGCTTGCGGGGCATTGAAAGGGTGTATCAGGAAATTTGTATAAAGGCGGTGCTAGAGCATTTCTCCTGTTACCGGGGTACCCTGGAAAGAGCGTGCAGCGGCGTTTTCACTGAGGAAAACGCCCAGCACTACACCGACAGGAGAAATTCTCTATCGAGACGGCGACAGTGCCACCGCTGCTTCCGTGGTGAGCACACGGAAGACGAAGGTCTCCTGAAGGTACAGCTTGACCATGGACTCGGTGTGGCTGAGATAGCCGATCGAGACATCCTGTCCAATGGTGAGTTCGAAGTCGCCACCGCGTGTCGTCATGACAAAGGCGCCTTCGATCGCCGGAGCCCAGATCAGGTTGCCGTCCACGATGCGCTTCACATGTTCGAGCACGGGATATCCGTGATCGCGAGTCTCGGCCAGCGCCGTGTATTCGTTGGCTCCCAACAGGACGGAGTAAGGTCCGTTGACGCCGACCAGCCGCAACTGGCTCAGCGCGCGAGCGACTGCATCGGGATAATCCCGGACATCTGCGGGCAGCGTGTCGATGGGATTGCTGGTAGCTTCGCGAACGCCCTGGATTCCTGCCTCTTGATACCCGTTGCAGATGGCGCGGTCTTCGGCAAAGGCCAGCTTCTTCGCGGCGTCCTTCGCGGGCTGCCAGTCAGAATCGTTGGAGCCGCGCTCCACATCGTCGATGTCCTGACGGGACAGCTCGAATGGAACCCGTAGCTCGACCAGCGGCTTCACCTCGCGCTGGTTTGCAACAATGCCCTCAGCAGGCGCGGAGATCTGCTTCAGATGTCCTGTTCCTACACCAGGGAAAGCAATTCCTCCTGAACCTGGAACATCCACAACTCGCCGGCCGGCCAGATAGCGTTTCAGCGTCCTTGTCGTCTCTTCTTCAATCTGAGCCCATGCTGCGTCGGAGATGGGTGCAAGTTCGCGGTGAAGGTTATTCATTTCGTACTCCCTTCAGTGATCCTATCTTGAGTGATGTGTCGTTTACGGCTACTGGAGTGGATGCCGGCGCAGGTGATGACGGCTCTATATCTGGCGTTGCCACGTTTTCTGTTGTTGCCGGAGCGTCGGTGGTGACATTGTCGAGGAACGACATTGTTGGGACGAAGAACAGGGTGCCGGTTGCGGGCTGGCTGAAATCGAGCAGCCGGTCGTAGTTTCCCGGCGGGCGGCCGATGAACATGTTCTCCAGCATGAGTTCGGTGATACGCGGCGTCCGACTGTAGCCGATAAAGTACGTCCCAAACTCGCCGTGTCCCGGACGGCCGAAGGGCATGTTGTCCCGCAGGATCTGTAATTGGCGACCGTTCTCTTCGATATTGGTAAGCGCATTGTGCGCATAGGCGGGCTTGTCGGTGTCGCTCAGTTCAATGTCAGAGAGCTTGCGGCGGCCGATGATGCGCTCCTGCATCTCGGTCGGAAGAGCGTTCCATGCCTTCATGTCGTGAAGGTACTTCTGCACGATGACGTAGCTTCCGCCTGTAAATGCCGGGTCCTCGCTGCCGATGATGGCGGCTTCGGCAGCGGCATCGCCTCGCGGGTTTTCGGTGCCGTCCACAAAGCCCATCACATCGCGATCGTCGAAGTAGCGGAAGCCGTGTACTTCGTCGGCGACGGAGACCACATCTCCGATGCTGTCCATAATCTGCGTTGCCAGCTCAAAGCACAGATCCATACGTTTGGCGCGGATATGGAAGAAAAGGTCACCTGGTGTGGAGACGGCATGGCGATTGCCCGAGCGGATCTCGCGAAAGGGATGCAGCTCGGCTGGGCGAGGCGCTCCAAAGAGCTTGTCCCAGGCATCGGAACCGAATCCGGCGACGCAGGTCAGGCCGGCTTCGACATCGCGAAACTCGACTGCGCGAACCAGGCCTGAGAGACCCGCACAGAACTCGCGAATACGTGCGTAAGCGTCCTCGTCCTGGCGGATACACAACACCAGAAAGATCGCCGACCGCGTCAGCGGGCCAACTACATTTTGGGGGAGAACAACTTCATTCAGCTCGCTGGGAGTATCCATTGCATCGATCTCGATCTGCTTTTTGCAGTATCGCATTTTTGCAGTCGGGTTCTGTGTGGAATGCCGATGGCGGGGACGCATTGCTCAAGGTATGATTCCCCTTGTTTCAAGGTGCGCGCCGAATATAGCAATGCCCTTGCGGGTTGTATCTACGGCAATCGACCTAAGGAGAACCGCCCTGCTTTCCCGACGCCAGTTTCTGAAGTCTGCCTCGCTTGCCTCTCTTGCCGGCAGTGCGATGACATGGGCCGAGCCCCTCACGGAGCGCGCGCGAGCGATGCATCAGCAGATGCTGATCTTCGATGGTCATGTTCACGCGCTCGACCGTGAGTTCTATCACGGCGGCAGTATGGGTGATCGCTCGACCGAGGGACAGTGGGACCTT
>JABFXN010000161.1 GCA_013361705.1 Acidobacteriaceae bacterium | reverse complement strand
GTTCTGGAACCGATGGTAGTCAACCTGACCGATTTGGGCGGACGTGCTTATCTGCGTGCTGCGATTATCCTGCGCGTTGCCGATGAGGAAAAGCCCGGCGAAGCAAAGAAGGAAGAGGGCGGGGAGAAGAAACTCAAGGCGGGCGGCCAGCAGGATGTCGCGGTGCGTGATGCGCTGATCGACGTCCTGGGACGCAAGAGCTCAGAGGAACTGCTGCAGCCTGAAGGCAAAGAGCAGGTCAAGAAAGAGATCAAGGCCGTACTTACGGTGCGCGAACCCAGCATGAAGGTGGTTGACATCTTCTTCACAGAATTCCTGGTCCAGCGGTAAGGAGACAGAGATGCGTCGCAGCGTAGCAATGGTCAAAGCCGAAGTAGTAAAGCCGGAACTCGCGATCGTGCAGAGAACGATCGTTCCGCTAGCCGAGATGCGTCGTCCGGAACCAGCCGGCCTGGCCTCCTGGATTCTGCGTTCCTGGAAGGGACGCGCGACTCGTCCTCGGGAGCAGAAGCGCCTCCGTATCCTCGAACAAGTCTCGCTTGGCAACAAGCAGCAACTTGCGCTGGTGGAGTGTGAAGGTCAGCAGTTCCTGGTTGGAAGCAGCGAGCACGGCGTTCAGGCCATGATGCCGGTAAGGAAGGCTGAGTAGATGCTGGTTCGTCCTGTCCTGCTGGCCGCCGTACTACTGTCCGGTGTCTCCATGCAGGCTGAAAAGCGGAGCGCGGCCCATGTGCAGCCGGTCACAGCGGTGGCAGAGAGCCCCGCTGTCGCAGAGCAGCGGATGGCGCTGGCCTTTGCCACGGAAGCGGCCCGCCGGGCGGCGGGCGCAACGGCCCCTACAGCGCCGACGGCTCCGTCAAAGTCGAACCAGAATACGAGCAAGCGCGAAGATTCCATCAACCGCCGCCTCGAGAACGAACCCAGCACCTCCTGGTCGATCGTCATCGGCCTTACTCTGTTGAGCCTGCTACCGGCGATTCTGCTGTCGATGACGCCGTTGGTACGGTTGCTGGTTGTCTTTCACTTCCTGCGCCAGGCGCTCGGGACGCAGACGGCTCCGTCGAATCAGGTATTGATGGGGCTCGGTCTCATGATGACCTGGTTCCTGATGCAGCCGGTCCTGGTCCAGGTGGACCAACAGGCAGTGGCTCCCTTTAGGGCCGGACAGATCAGCGGTGAAGAAGCGATCGCGAAGGGCTCTGAACCGGTCAAGGTGTTCATGCTGAAATACGCTCGCGAGAAGGATCTGGCGCTGTTTGCCTCTGCCGGCATGGCGGAGCGCCCTCAGACCCGCGCACAGCTCCCGATGCAGGTTGTCGTTCCGGCATACATTCTCAGCGAGCTCAAGGCTGGTTTTCAGATTGGCGCGATTCTCTTTCTTCCGTTTCTTCTGATCGATCTGGTGGTAGCAAGCGTGACGACCTCTATCGGCATGATGCAGCTTCCGCCCGTCGTGATCTCAACTCCGCTGAAGATTCTGCTCTTTGTGATGGTCGATGGCTGGAACCTGCTGACCGGCTCTCTGCTGAAAAGTTTTTCGTGAGGAACAATCGTGGAACCCAACCAAGTTGCTGAACTCGGACGAATGCTGCTGCGTGAGGCGCTGATTCTCAGCGCTCCGCTGCTGATCTGCGGATGTTTGATCTCCGTCGGTCTGAGCTTGCTGCAAACCCTTACCAGCTTGCAGGAACAGACGCTGACGACGGTACCTCGCTTGATTGTCGTCCTGGGAGCAGCCATGGTGACTCTGCCCTGGTTTCTGCATCGTGTAATGACCTTCACGATCGTGTTGTGGCGCGACTTTCACCGCTTTCTTGGATAAACATGCCGATCGACTTTGCACATCTACCGCCGACCTGGGAACGTCTGCTGGCGACCGGACTGCTGGTATCGATCCGTGTCAGCAGCTTGATGCTCTTTGCCCCGGTGTTCTCGTCGAAGGCAATTCCCGTGCGCATCAAGGCCGGCTTTGTTTTTGCGATCGCGTTCCTGCTTACTCCGGTGGTGATGGAGCTGGGACCAACGCCGGAGATCAACGCCTCCTCCGTGCTAGGTGAACTTTCCGTCGGCCTGGTCTTTGGGTTTGCGTTGTCGCTGATGAACGAGGCACTGGCCTTCGCCGGTCAGTTATTGGGAATCGATTTCAGTTTCTCGCTCGTAAACCTGATGGATCCGAACTCGCAGATTGAGACCCCTGTCCTTGGCCAGTTTCTGGGATGGATCGGAATTCTCGTACTGCTGGCCTGTGGTCTTGAGCGCACAATGCTGGCCGCCTTTATGCGAACGTTTGCCGCGATCCCCGTAGGCCAGGCAGTCATGCATGCCAATAGCGGCATCGAGCTGGCGCATATGACCGCCGGTGTTCTGTTGGGCGGCCTACAGCTTGCAGCTCCTGTGATGTGTGCGGCCCTCATGGTCGAGGTCGTTGTGGGCTTGATCGCCCGCATCTCTCCGCAGCTTCCAGTCATGGCCGTGAATGTTCCCGTGAAAACGCTGGTGAGCTACGGTGTGCTGATCGCGTCGCTCGGGATTTGGCCGCTCTGGATCGAGCACAACTTTACCAACCTGCTGAACGCCGCTGAGAGGCTGGTGCGCGGGTGAGCGAGCAGAAAACAGAACAGGCAACACCGCAACGCAAGCGGAAGGCGCGCGAAAAAGGCGACGTCGTCCGCTCGCGCGAGTTGCTGAGTTCTCTTGCCATGCTCGCTGGCCTGGCCGCAATTGGTGCTGTTGCTCCGAAGGTGCTGCAGAGCTGGCGCGGGGCCTATTCTGATGTGCTCTCGATGACCGGCGAGACCTGGGACGAGGCGATGTTCCGCCATGCTATCTGGCATGTCGCGCTTCCGGTACTATGGCCCGCGGTCGTAGTGATGAGCTGTGCACTGATGGGTTCTCTGACGGGAGGCATCCTGCAGGGCGGTGGCACACAGATCCGTGTGGAAGCGCTACAGCCTAAGTGGACCCGGCTGAATCCGGCAGAGAACATTAAACAACTCTTCGGGACCCGCTCCATATTGCGTCTGGCTAAGAGCCTGATCCCTGCGGCCGTCGTGATCGGCATCGCAATTGGAACCATTCGCAGCCTGATCGCCGGCATGCCGGTGATGAGCCTCAATCGCCTGACAGAAACACTCGCCTCTGCCTATCACCTGGCGATGATCACGGCATTGGTCATGGTGATGTGGGCCGGTGTGGACTACGCCATGGAGTGGGTGCAGTGGAATAAGCGCCTCAAAATGAGCAAGCAGGAAGTCCGCGAAGAAGTGAAAGAGGCGATGGGTAATCCCCAGATCAAAGGGAAGATCCGGCAGCTTCAGCGGCAGATGCGCAAGCGCAGAGAGAAAGCGGATATCAGCCGCGCCAGCGTGGTGATTACCAACCCGACTCATTACGCGGTAGCGCTGGAGTTCAGCTTTGAGACGATGTCCGCTCCCAAAGTTTTGGCAAAGGGTAAGAACCTGCACGCGCTTGAGATCCGGGAACAGGCGCGCTGGGCAGGGGTTCCGATTATGGAGAACAAACCATTGGCACGGAGTTTGTACAAGATGGTCGAAGTTGGGCAGTCGATTCCGTTTGAGTTGTATTCGGCAGTGGCCGGCATCCTGGCATATCTGTATCGCACCAAGCTCGAGCAGCAGGCGCGGGAAAAACGTATGCGTGAAGCCGGCGGCCTTGCCGGAGGTGGAATGTGAATCTGAAAAAGTGGAATGGTGTATTGCTGCCGCTCGGCGCCATCAGCATGATCTTCGTCATGCTGGTGCCGCTGCCTGGCTTGTTGCTGGATCTATTGCTGGCGGTCTCAATCACGGCCAGCATCATCGTGTTTCTGACGGCTGTGCAGGTGCGGCGCGCGGTGGACTTCTCAGTCTTTCCGACACTCTTGCTCTTGCTGACTCTGTTCCGCCTGTCTCTGAACCTGGCCTCCAGTCGCCGGATTCTTCTGCATGGCCACGAAGGTACAGGGGCCGCCGGAAACGTCATTGAAGCCTTTGGTCAGTTCGTCGTTGGCGGCAACTTCTTCGTCGGCTTCGTGCTGTTCCTGGCTTTGATCGCGATCCAGTTCCTGGTGGTCAGCCACGGTGCGGTGCGTACGGCCGAGGTTACAGCTCGCTTCACCCTCGATGCCTTGCCGGGTAAGCAGATGGCGATCGACGCCGATATGAACGCTGGCCTGATCGATGAACAGGGCGCTCGCAAACGTAGAGAAGCCATCGCTCGCGAGGCCGAGTTCTATGGCGCGATGGACGGCGCCGCGCGATTCAATCAGCGCGACTCTATGGCAACCATCCTCATCACGGCGATCAATATCATTGCCGGTCTGTTGATCGGAACGCTGCAGCAGGGCGTGGATCTAATGACGGCGGTCAAGACCTACACCATCCTGACGGTGGGCGATGGCCTGGTCACCATGATTCCGTCGCTGCTCGTCAGCGTTGCCGGCGGCATGGTGCTGACGCGCGCCTCTTCTTCCGGAGCTCTGGATGCAGAGCTGGGATCGCAGTTGTTCGCCAAGCGGAAGACCCTCTGGATCGCCTGCGGTGTTCTTGCCGCGATGACCCTGATTCCTGGTCTGCCGAAGCTGGCCTTTATCTTCATGGCGCTTGCAGTCGGTATGGTGGCGAAGAGCCTGCCGGCGGACGCTCCGGAAGCTGTCGAAGAGCTGGTGGAGCAGAAGGTCGGCGCGGCTGCCGCCACGCAACAGGATGACCTTGCATCGCTGTTGAAGGTCGATGAACTGACACTTGAGATCGGTTTCCAGTTGATCCCATTCGTCGATGCGTCGAACGGAGGCCAGATGCTGAATCGTGTCCGTGCATTGCGGCGGCACCTGGCGACGGAGCTTGGCTTCGTTGTGCCTTCCGTTCATATCACAGATAACCTCCGGCTTCGTCCACGCGAATACGTGATCAGCCTGCGCGGTATCGAGATCGGCCGCTGGCAGACCGAAGGGAATTGCCTGCTGGCCGTTACCGCCGGTCCCGATCGCGAGGGACGCGCCAAGGCGCTGCCGGGAATTGAGACTAAAGAACCTGCCTTCGGTGTGAATGCGAAGTGGATCGATCCGTCGCTGCAGGAGCGCGCTCTGGCCGCAGGCTGCTCGGTAGTAGATCAGACGACGGTCATCGGAACTCATCTCGGCGAGCTTATACGCCGTCACGCCCATGAGCTGCTGAGCCGCGGCGAGGTGAAGCGCCTGATGGATGGTTTGACCGAAAGCCACCCCAAGCTGGTGGAAGAACTTGTGCCGAAATTAATGACTCTCGGCGAAGTCCAGAAAGTGCTGCAGCAACTGCTGCGTGAGCAGGTCTCGGTACGCGATTTGGGAAGCATTCTGGAGGTCCTGGTAGAGGCCGCGGCGCACTCCAAGAACACAGTTCATCTGGTGGAGAGCGTGCGTCAGGCGCTGGGCCGTGGCCTGGTGCATCCGTTGCTCGACTCGGATGGAGCTTTGAAGGTTTTAACACTGGAGCGCTCACTTGAGGACGAAATCATTGGAACTTTCGATCCCAGGGCACGCAGCAGTGAGGGACAGATGGTAGTTGGACAGGGAGATTTCCTCAGGAAGCTGGTGGAGTCTGTGAAGCGATTAACAGCAACAGGCTCAACTTCGGCACTTCCCGTGCTCTTATGTCCATCGCCGGCACGTTACCACGTACGTCGCTGGCTTGAGCCGATACTTCCGAGGGTGACAGTACTTTCACCAGTCGAAATACCGGCGGAAGTAAGGGTGCAGAGCGTGGGTCAAATAGGGTAAGGAGCAGAAATGGCGAGGCTTGGAATGAAGGATTACGGAAGCGAAGTGGGGCTGGGGTCGGCACTGCTTGCTGAGGATGCCAGTAAAGCTGCGCGCGCCCTGGTTGCCAGCATGGATGGCAGCCAACTGATACCGAGCCGTGAGCAGGTGCTTATCGAGCATCTGTCGACGGTTCGCTACATCGCGCGGCGTATCCATGAACGGCTGCCGCAGCATGTGGAGCTGGAAGATCTGGTGTCGGCCGGCGTGATAGGCCTGATGGACGCCTACGATAAGTTCGATCACGGCAAACGGGTGCAGTTCAAGAGCTATGCGCAGTTTCGCATTCGCGGCGCGATTCTTGACTCACTTCGGACTTTGGACTGGAGCCCCCGCGAGCTGCGCCGCAAAGGCCGCAGCGTCGAAGAGGCGATCCGCAAGCTGACGCAGGCACTCGGCCGCTCACCGGCGGAGCAGGAGATTGCCGCAGAGCTTGGCATGAGTCTTAATGACTACCAGATGCTGCTCGGCGAGCTGAAGGGGCTTGAGATCGGCAGCCTGCATGTCGAGAAGAACGAAGAGTCCGGAGATGAAGAACTGGCCTATGTCGCCAGCCCCGATGAAGACGGGCCGCTGTTCCGGGCGCTGAAAGGTGAACTGCGACAGCGTTTGGCCGATGCGATTGAAGATCTTCCTGAGAAAGAACGTCTGGTGTTGACGCTGTACTACCACGAAGAGCTGACCATGAAAGAGATCGGTTTGACACTGGGTGTCGTCGAATCGCGTGTCTCTCAGATTCACTCCTCGGCGGTGCTGAAGCTTCGCACCAAGCTGGCGGATCTGGCCAATGCCAAGAACGGAGACGAGTCGAAGCGTCGCAGTGCGAGGGCTAAATAACGATGCCTGAGTTGCTGGAAGGGCTTCGGTTCGATGCCGTACTTCGGCTTGGAACGCGGGAATTGACACTTGGCGATGCCGTTCGCCTGCAATCGGGTGCTGGACTGAGGCTCGACCGCCAGATCGACGAGATGGTCGAGCTGGTCGTGAGCGGACGGGTTGTGGCACGGGGCGAGATTGTGATCGTGAACGGTAATTACGCCTTCGAGGTTACGGAGGTCGCTCCGGAACAAACACGCAAGGAGAGCGTGGAATGGCCTACATCGATTCAGTAAAAGACAGTGTCGTGTTGCAAACGCCGTCTATCGGCGGTAAGTCTATCCCCTCGAACGTCACCGAGACCGTGCTCTGCGGGAATCTGCAGTGTACCGGCGGGTGGTTGCAGCGCTGGAAAAACCGTACTCGTCCGTACTTTGAAGGTCAGTGGGCATGCAGCCGCAACTGCCTTTCTCAACTGGTAACCCAGGCAGTCCGCCGCGAAGTTGGATCAAGCATCGCAGGTGATGAATTCAGTCCACATAACCACCGTATTCCGTTGGGCCTGGTACTGATGGCTCAGGGAATCATTACGCCTGTGCAACTGCAGCAGGCACTGCAGCGCCAGCGGCAGCGTGGACATGGCCGCATCGGCGACTGCCTGATGGAAGCCGCAAATTTGAGTGAAGGGCAGATTACACGCGCGATGGGCGCACAGTGGAATTGTCCGATGCTTACCCTGGAAGGTTTCTCTCCGGAGCGGATGGCGCGTCTTGCACCGCAGGCCGTTCTGGAAGAGAGCGGTATGCTGCCAGTACGCGTGGCCGGCGGCAAGGCTCTTTACCTTGCCTTCGAGGCGGAGCTGAATCCGGCTGCTGCACTGGCTCTGGAACAGATGACGGATCTGCATGTGCACAGCGGCCTGTTGCCGTCGTCGCAGTATCAGGCTGCACGCAAGCGGTTGGCGGAGTGCAAGGGGATTGCCACTAACGAAGAGACGGCCGAAGATCAGGACAGCCTGGTCAAGGCGATGGTTTCGGTTATTGAGAAGCAGCAGCCGGTCGCGTCACGGCTGGTGCGTGTAGGACGGTTGTACTGGATGCGTTTGTGGCTCGAAGGACACGCCGTTTCATGCATTCCTGGCGAATCGGCGGAGGATGTTCTCGATTGTGTCTGGAGAATCCATCCTTAATAGAAGTAAAGAAGCCGAAAGGCAAAGATAAGACCGGGCTTAGAAAGCGTGCTTAGTGCTTTCTAAGCCCGATTTGTTTTTATCGGCACGCTGCGTGCACATCTTGAGAATATGAGCAGCGGGATCTATGCCATCTATTCGGCGCTTCAGTCGCGTACCCAGGCCCTGGATACGGCGGCGAATAATCTCGCGAATGTGGGAGCGCATGGATTCCGGGCGCAGCGGGACTATTTCCGCTCACTCATGGATGTCGCGGATACGCAAGGGCAGCCGGAAGCCTCCCAGGTGGGCCGGGCGGTAAACAATTACAACCTGCTTGGCGGGAATCGCCTGGATACGGCGCAGGGGCAGATTGAGACGACCGGCAATCCATTGGATCTGGCGCTGCAGGGCAACGGCTACTTCGGTATTAAGACGGCACAGGGGACTCGCTATACGCGCGATGGTGGATTTCAACGCAGCGAGAACGGGACTCTGGTCACGCAGCACGGCGACGCGGTTCTCAATCAGAGCGGAGCGCCGATCACTCTGCCGAGCGGGCAGGTTCATATTGCAGAGAACGGCATGATTTCAGTGAGCGGGCCCGAGGGCAGCGCTATCGTCGGCCAGATCGGAGTCTTTGACTTTGGTCCGGGGCAACTCACCAATCAGGGAACCAATCTCTTTGCGGCAGCGGACGGGGCTACGCCTCAGACCGGAACTGCGGTTGTTCGCCAGGGTGCTCTCGAAGGCTCGAATGAAGACGCCATTCACGGCACCATGGAGCTGATCCTGACGCAGCGGCAAACAGAAATGATGCAGAAGGCATTGAGCATTTTCAACAGCTTCGACAAGACGGCAGGCGAAGACCTGGGACGGATATAGGAGTAAAGCGATGATACGGGCGTTATACACGGCAGCTAGCGGCATGAGCGCGCAGCAGATGAATCTGGATACGGTTGCCAACAATCTGGCTAACTCGGCGACGGCAGGCTTCCGCCGCCGGCGTCTTCAGTTCGAAGACATGATCTATCAGAACGTCGTTACTCCTGGCAGTGCGCAGAGCACGCAGACGACCCAGGCCGGCCTGCAGATCGGTCTCGGCACCAAGCCGGTTGCGACCGAAGTCATCATGACGCAGGGTGACTTCAACCAGACAGGCAATAATCTCGATCTGGCTATCCAGGGACAGGGCTTCTTCCAGGTCACCCGTCCTGACGGCGCCATCGCTTACACGCGCGCCGGCAGCTTCCATCTGAACAACCAGGGGCAGATCGTCACGGCGAACGGCGATCTTCTTACGCCGCAGATCACGATTCCTTCGAATGCAACGAATGTTCAGATCTCGCAGTACGGCGTGGTGACGGCAACAATTCCAGGACAGACACAGAGTTCGCAGCTCGGCACACTTCAGCTTGCTACCTTTGCTAACCCCGGTGGTCTGAATTCGATCGGCGGCAACCTGTTTCTGCCCAGCACCTCTTCGGGAACCGCGATTACGGATACGCCCGGTGGAACGACTGGCGTCGGCACGCTGCAGCAGGGTTATCTCGAGAACTCGAACGTGGATGCGGTTGAGGAGTTTGTGCAGATGATCATGGCCCAGCGGGCTTATGAGAGCAACTCCAAGGTGGTTAAGACCGCCGACGATATGTACGGCCAAATCAATAACCTGGTGCGCTAATGCGGATTCTTCTGGTAGTAGGTCTGGCGACTGGAACAGTACTCGGGCAGGCAAAGTGCGCTCGCACGCCGGAGCTTGCCGTGGTAGGAGTGGCTGCTGCTCCAGTCGAGCTGGGGGAGAGTGGCGGATACCGCGTGGAGGCTGTGAAGCGCGATTTGGTTGGGCGTGGAAGCTGGGCTGTGGTGCGATCTTGCTCGCACCCCGAATGGCCGGCCTACATGTTGCCCGCGCCGGTAGATGTTAAAGCGCAGACGCCTGTCACCAAGGTTGCGTCAGTAGAGCTCGCAGTCCGCGCAGGGGAACGGGTTTTTGTGAGATCAAACTCGACCTCAAGCCGTATGCAGATGGCGGGTATCGCGAACCGCAGCGGCATGGTGGGAGACGTCATTCCGGTTTCGATGGCGGTATTTGGCAGTGAGGGCTCCGAACGTAGGGTCCAGGCGGTGATCAAAGGAAAAGGCGAGGTCGAACTGCGATGAATGCGATGAAGAATGAGTGGAAATATATCGCGTTGGTGATGCTGGTGCTTCTGTTGCTGGGAGTGGAGATCTCCATGGCCCAGGGGAAGCCCAACAAGAAGCAGGATGTCGCGGCCAGCTCGCTGGATTCTTATCTGGCCCGCGTTCATGCCGAGGACGCCGGTTCGCAGACCTCGCCTGGTTCCATCTGGACTGAGAACGGCCGGATGGCACGGATGGGGAGCGATATGCGCGCCCGATTTCCACATGATCTGATCCAGGTGGTGGTTCAGGAGAGCGTGGTCGCAAGCACCGATGGCGCTGTGAAGGGATCGCGGACCTCGAATGCGAGCTCACAGATTACGTCGCTGTTCAGCAAGTTGAGCGCAAGTTCCGCAGCGCAAAATCTTATCGGGCAGAACTCTGCCGCTGGATTGAGTGGTCAGGGAAGCAGTGCGAACAACTCCAGCTTGCTGACAACATTCGGTGGCCAGGTCGTTGAAGTCCTTCCAAACGGCATGTTGGTAGTTGAAGCGGCGCGTCAGGTGGAGTTCAGTCAGCAGACGCAGACGATTGTGCTGCGCGGCCTCGTGCGTCCGGAAGATATCTCGCAGCAGAATCAGGTGCTTTCGACCGCTATCTCCAGCCTTGAGCTGCAGGTGCGCGGAAAAGGCATCGTGACTGACTACACCCGCCGTCCTAATGTGCTGGTCCGGCTGTTGCAGAAAGCGGTGATCTTCTAATGCGCGCTTTCATCGTCCTGCTGCTTTTGCTGATCTCCGGCGTCATGTTCGGCGCCGATGCCCGCCTGGCGCATGTCAAGGACATTGCGACCATTGAGGGGATCCGCGAAAACCAGCTTGTTGGGTATGGCATTGTTGTGGGTCTCCAGGGAACTGGGGACAGCCAGCAGACGGGCTTCCCGATGCAGACTTTGGCTGCGACGCTCTCCCGCATGGGTGTGAGCGTACCGTCGAACGGAATCCGCGTGCAGAACCTGGCCGCGGTTTTCGTCTCGGCGTCGCTGCCGCCCTTCGCCCGGCCCGGAACCCGTATCGACGTGACGGTCGCTGCCGCGGGCGATGCAAAGAGTCTCGATGGCGGGATGTTGCTGATGACTCCGCTGTACGGAGCGGATGGCCGCATCTACGCGCAGGCTCAGGGATCGTTGGCGCTCGGCGGATATTCTGTCAGCGCGAATGGGAATACCAAGCAGACCAACCATCCGACGACGGCTAGAATTCCGACCGGAGCCATGGTGGAGCGGGGAGTGCCGCTCGAGCTTGCCGGCCGCCAGACCTTCTCTTTGCTGTTGAATGATGCCGATTTTCGCAGCGCGGAATCGACCGCGACTGCGGTGAATAAAGCGCTTGGACGCTCGGCGGCACGAGCGATGGACAGCCGCCGCATCGAGCTCCAAGTCGGTCCCGGAGAGGATAGTCCTCAACTTCTGGCCCGAGTGGAGGCCGTGGAAGTGGCTCTGGCGCCGAGCGCCCGGGTCATTGTTAACGAACGTACTGGAACAGTCGTAATTGGCGGCCAGGTGGTGCTGCAGCCGGTTTCGATCCTGCACGGTGGTTTGAGCGTCAATGTGGTCTCGGAGTTTGAGGTCAGCCAGCCAAACGCCTTCGCGCAGGGAACAACGCAGGTCGTGCAGCAAACCAAGGTGGATGCAAAGGATAAGCCGGTCAACCGCATCGAGCTCAAACAGGGCGCGACGGTGGAAGAACTGGTGAAGGATCTGCAGGCGATCGGGGCTACAGCTCGTGACGTGATCTCGATTCTGCAGGCAATGAAGGCGGCAGGAGCATTAGAAGCAGAGATTGAGGTGCTGTGATGATGGTGACCTCGGTAGGCCCGTCCCTGGGCGACGCAACCGGAATACGGCAACAAAAGCTCGAAAACGCAGCGAAGCAGTTTGAAGGTATGCTGATGAACGAGCTTTTGAAGCCGCTGCGGAACGAGGAAGACGGAGAGGGTCAGTTTGGCGATGCCCTGAAGTCCTACGGGACGGAAGCGCTGGCGACAGCGATGGCAAGCCGGGGTGGCCTGGGATTTGGTTCAAGAATGGTAGCGGCTGTCGAACAACGCGAAAAAGATTCTGTTACGAGCTCAAGTCTGGCCCCAATAGGCCGATAAGCTCGTCAAGGAGTGTTGTATGGCAAACGAAACGAGTGGCATTGGAAATCTCGGCAGCCTGGTAAATGGGCTTGGTATTGAGAAGACGACTGGCGTGGCACGCAGCGCCAAGGCCGCGTCTGCAACAGAAGCCAAGAGCATCCAGCAGGATCAGACAACCCTTAGCCCCGCGGCGGGAGCACTCGCCCAGGCTGTCAATGGCGACGATACGCGCATGGAGAAAGTCGCCGCGCTGCAGAAGGCGATTGCCGACGGCAGCTATAACGTGCCATCGACCGCGGTAGCTGACAAGCTGATCTCGTCGATGCTCAAATAGGAGACTCATGTCTATCGGAAGCCTGGCTTCATTGATGTCGCTAGCCGGCTCGGCGTTGGATTCGACGCAGAAGGCGCTCAATGTAACCGCGCAGAATGTGGCTAACCAGAACACTGCTGGTTATACACGCCGCGTAGTTTCCTTCCAGGATTCCGTATCGGTCTCCGCCGTCAACGTCAGCGTGACCCAGCAGCGTGATCCCATCGTGGAACAGCGCCTGGCGAACCAGACGCAGGTGGCGCAGGCGGCCAGCTCCAAGCTGTCGGCACTGAACGATCTTCAAAGCGTCTTTCCGGTCAATAGCAGCGGAAGCACCGCTCTCGGAAGCGCGTTGGATGGCTTATGGACCTCGTTTGCCAGTCTTGAAGCCAATCCCTCGGATACTGCGACACGCCAGGCAGTGTTGTCGGCGGCCGGGTCATTTGCTTCGGCGATGAATTCGGCAGCGAGTCAACTGGACCAGCAGATCTCCGGGATCAATACACAGATCGGCGGAATTGCTACAAACATTAACAGCCTGAGCAAGACGATCGCCGGCCTCAACCAGCAGATCCTTGAAGGCAGAGATACTGACGGCTCTATCAGCGAGCAACGGCAGCAGGCGATCACCCAACTTTCTAATTATCTGGGTGTTACCGTCACCCCCAATACGGACAACGCTGCTGTAACCGTAACCGCGAGTAACGGTGCAGTTTTGGTCAGCGGCCCGTCTTCGTATGCATTGGATACTTCCTCGACCTCTGGTCTTACCGGTGGACAGATTGGCGGTATGGTCGCCGTACGCGACGGAGCCCTGGCCACCGCCCGCACCGCCCTGGACCAGCTCGCTACGAGCGTAGCGAATGCCGTCAATACTCAGAATGCCGCAGGTGTGGATGCAAACGGCAGCAGCGGTGGAGCAATCTTTTCGTCGCCGTCGAGCGCGACAGGATTCGCGGCAAATATCAAGGTAGTGATGGCCAGTCCATCAGGGATAGCCGCGGCGGCTTCTGGAGAAGGTTCGGGAGGCAATGGAAACGCCTCCGCCCTGGCTGCGCTGAAGGACGCAAAGAACACCAATGGAGAGACCGGCGGAGATTTTCTTGCGGCAATGCTGTCTGAGATCGGTGCGCAGGCAAGCGCGGCCTCCACGGACAATACGGCTCAGAACGCGACGCTGACGCAGATCCAGTCACAGCGCGATGCAGTCTCCGGAGTATCTCTCGACGAAGAGGCGGCCAATCTGACGATGTATCAGAAGGCTTATCAAGCCAATGCGCGTATCTTCGCTGTTGCGGACAAATTGATGGCGGAAGCGATCAACCTCGGACAGGAAACGACAGTCTCCTAAGGACGGCATAACATGCGTATCGATCCCAATTTCATCACTGGTTTTACTGGCTCTCTGAACGCGATTTCAGCAACCGAACAGCGTTTGACGCAGCAGCTTTCGAGCGGATCGCGCGTGAATCAGTTGTCAGACGACTCTGTCGCCGTCAGCAGTGCGGCCCGCATGCAGTCAGAGCTTTCTCTCAACGACACGTTTATCAAGACCGCGACCGGTCTGACCGGCCGCATGCAGACAGCCGACAGCGCCCTGAGCACGGTAGTGCAGCAATTGACCCAGGCGATTTCGTTGTCGACGCAGGCAAACAATGGAACGTTGAATGCCGACGCGAAGGCGACAGTGGCGCAGCAACTGCAGAACATCAAGTCCACAGTCCTTTCCATGGCGAACAGCTCTTTCCAGGGGCAATATCTCTTTGCCGGCAGCGCTACCGACGCTCCCGCATTTGCCTCGAATGGAAGCTATTCCGGAGACAGTTCGATCCAGTACGTAACCACTCCGACAGGGCAGAAGGTCGCCACGAATGTGCCGGGATCGAATATTTTCTCTCAGGCTCTCAGCGCTTTGGACGATGCCATTGCCGGTGCGACCTCCGGGGATATGACGGCGACAGGCAAGCTTGGGGCGGCTCTGAATACGGTGACGGCGCAGCGCGCCGCCTTTGAAAACTCCCTCTCTGCCGTACAGAGCGCCAGCGATATAGCCAGCCAGCGTAAGTCCGAGATTACGATTTCGCAGACGGAGTTGTTGAGCGCAGATCCAGCCCAGATTGCCACCGATCTGAGCAACACCCAGACCCAGCAGAAGGCATTGCTGAGTGTGATTGCGTCTCTGGGTAAGTCCAATCTCTTCGACTTTCTTTCGTAGGGCACATAGGGCACGCCCTCGCCCTATACTGACAGCGGAATGTTTGGTGGGTTGCTGTTTCTTTGGAATGCGACGAGGGGCCACAGGCTGCGGCCGTGGAACTCTCCTTATCTGCGCTGGCGACTTGAAACCTATTCCGGGTTGAAGGCCGAGCAGATTACGGCATCGGATTTCTTCCGGTTTGCTTGGCGGGAACGTGGTCAATTGATGCGTTTCCTGCGTTGGACCGGCGAGATTCGCGATCTGGCAGGGAAGCGGGGCGGGGAATGAATCTGCCTCGCCGCGACCTGTTGCGGTATGGTCTTCTCTCCGCCGCCGGTGCAGGTCTTGCTCCATTGATCGGTTGCGGGAAGAAGACGTCTGCTCCCACTCCGAAACAGGCTCCGACCCGCGAAATTACGGGGCAATGGTCCCTGCGTTCCGTGGCCGCGGAACATCGTCTTTTGACAGGGTTCGCTATAGATCCCAAGCTGCTACAGGACCAGCGCTATGCAGCTGTGGTGCGTGAGCAGGCCAGCCTGATTGTTCCCGAAAATGCAATGAAGTGGGACGGACTGCGGCCCGCACGCGGACAGTATTCGTTCGAGCAGGCAGATGCATTGCTTACCTTTGCGGAGCAGAACCGGATTCGTCTACGCGGACACACGCTATGCTGGCATCGTTCGCTGCCTTCGTGGGTGGAGGCGATCGATTCCGCGCAGGAGGCTCGCCGGCAATTGACCGAACATATTCAGGCAGTTGCGGGCCGATATACGGGAAGGATGCACTCCTGGGACGTGGTGAATGAGGCCATCGAAGTCAAGGACAACCGCCCCGACGGCCTGCGGAACTCGTTCTGGCTTCGAATGGTGGGGCCGGATTATCTCGAAGTGGCCTTTCAGGCAGCGCGTGCGGCGGACCCAGCGGCGCTTCTGAGTTACAACGACTATGGTCTGGAGAGCGAGACCTACGACGCGGAACAAAAACGTAGTGCCGTCCTGCTCCTGTTGCGGCGGCTGAAGGCAAGGCGTGTGCCTCTCGATGCGGTCGGGATTCAGTGCCATATTTCAGCTCGGCCGATGTACAGCTATGGTCCTGGGTTGCAGCGGTTTATGGAGCGGGTGCGTGAGTTGGGGCTCCAGATCTTCCTGAGTGAGATGGACGTCAACGACCGGGAGGCAGACCGGACTGCTGGAAGGCAGGATGCAGAGGTTGCCCAAATTTACGGCCGTTTTCTGGCGATGGCGCTGGAAGAGCGGGCTGTCACGGCGGTCCTGTTCTGGGGGGTCGATGACGGCCAGAGCTGGTTGCGGTATGAAAATGGACGTGACGATCAGAGGCGTCCGTTGCTCTTCGACCGGAATCTTCGCCCGAAGGAGGCGTTTTACGCAGCGAGGGCGGCTATGGAAACGCGTTCAACGCCGTCAAAGCCTGGTTTGTAGGAGTGCCCGGTAAATTGCCCGGCAAAGGCAAGAATGGTATCCTACAGAAGACACTAGACGAGTGAATTTAAGAGAAGAGAAGTAGAGGAGCAACGTAATCCCGTGTTAGCACCTGCCAAGAAGACAGAAATTATCACCAAATTCCGCACGCATGATTCGGATACTGGTAGCCCCGAGGTCCAGATTGCGATTCTGAGCGAGCGGATCGGCGAGCTGACGGAGCACTTCAAGACCCATAAGAAGGACCATGGCTCCCGTCGCGGCCTGCTGATGCTGGTCAGCAAGCGCCGTCGCCTGCTGGACTACCTCAAGAAGAACGACTCTGACCGCTACCGCGAAGTGATCGGCAAGCTGGGCATCCGTAAGTAAGCGGATTCAACATCTGCTTCCGGTTGAGCTTTACGCGGCACGAGTAACTATGCCCACGCGCACGAAGTTTCCATATACGGCTGCGGGGTCCGCTATGCGGGCTTCAGCAGCCGTTTATGCTTTTCCGCCACTCTGGAGCGCGCGGTAATGACAGGCGCGATGGTAGCTGAACAACCAGGCGCGCCTCTGTCAGGGCATCCCCAACCCAAATTTGTGGCATTGCATGGCCGGCGCCAATGGCCCGCCATGTCTTTGCATCCGTGTGTCTGACAGACACACGGCACCAGGTTTCGAGACGAAGACAGAAGAGAAAGAAAGAGAGAACACTAGATGAAACAGGAAGTGACTGTTGAGCTTGCCGGTGGCAAGCGAATTACATTTGAGACGGGACGGATCGCGAAGCAGGCCTCTGGCGCTGCGCTGACGACCAGCGGCGATACCGTGGTCCTCGGCACGGCTGTTGCCAGCCCGGAGCCAAAGGAAGGTATTGATTTCTTCCCGCTCACCGTCGAGTATCGCGAGTTTACCTATGCCGGTGGACGCATCCCCGGCGGCTTCATCAAGCGTGAGGGCCGTCCTTCGGAGAAGGAGATCCTCACCGCCCGGCAGATCGATCGTCCTATCCGTCCGCTGTTCCCGGAAGGCTTCCGCAATGAGACGCAGGTGGTTGGCTTCGTTTATTCCGCAGACAAGGAAAACGATCCTGACGTCGTCGCCATCAATGCTGCATCCTGTGCCCTGGCACTGTCAGACATCCCCTTTTCCGGTCCGGTCGGCGCAGTTCGCGTCGGCCTGGTTGACGATCAGTTTGTCGTCAACCCGACCTATGAGGAGAAGGAGAAGAGCCTCCTCAACATCATGGTCGTCGGCACGAAGGACGGCATCGTGATGATCGAGTCCGGAGCCAAGGAAGTCGCCGAGGATAAGGTTGTCGACGCGATTGAGTTCGGTCACGGTGAGCTCAAGAAGATCGTTGCTGCGATCAACGAACTGGTGGAGAAGGCCGGCAAGACCAAGCGCGCTGTTGCCGCCGTCGAGAAGGACGAGGCCTATTACAACGAGTTGAAGTCTAAGGTGGGCGACCGCCTGAAGGATGCGCTGGACACGCAGAAGTACGCGAAGATCGACAGCTATGCCAAGGTCAAGGAGATCAAGGACGAGCTGAAGGCCGCTCTTCCGGCCGATGAGCCCGATGCTCCGAAGAAGCTTTCGAAGTACTACGAACTGCTGCGCGAAAACACCTTCCGCGAGCAGGTGCTCGATGAGCGTATCCGTCCGGATCGCCGCGCCTTCGATCAGATCCGCCAGATCGACATCGAAGTTGGCGTTCTTCCCCGTACCCACGGTTCGGCCCTGTTTACGCGCGGTGAGACACAGGCCCTCGTGACTGCCACACTCGGTACCGGCGATGATGCACAGCGCCTCGAGACCTACACCGGTGAGCAGAAGAAGACCTTCATGCTGCATTACAACTTCCCGCCGTTCTCGGTCGGCGAAGTGGGCCGTATGTCCGGCGTTGGCCGCCGCGAGATCGGCCACGGTGCGCTGGCGTCGCGTGCCATCGAGGCGGTTCTGCCCTCCGAGGCGGAGTCGCCCTATGTGCTGCGTGTCGTTTCGGACATCCTGGAGTCGAATGGTTCGTCTTCCATGGCAACGGTCTGCGGTGCGTCGCTCGCGCTGATGCACGCTGGTATCAAGCTGAAGGCCGCTGTCGCTGGTATCGCGATGGGCCTGGTGAAGGAAGGCGACAAGTACGCCGTTCTTACCGATATCGCCGGTGCGGAAGATCACTACGGCGACATGGACTTCAAGGTGGCCGGTACCCGTAACGGTATCACCGCTCTCCAGATGGACATTAAGATCATGGGCATCACCGCGCAGATCATGCGTGAGGCCCTGGAGCAGGCGCGCGTCGCCCGTCTCTTCCTCCTGGATAAGATGGACGCTGTCATCGCTGCTCCGAGCGAGAAGCCTTCGGCTTACGCTCCGCGCATCCACACCATGCAGATTCCGACCGACAAGATCCGCGATCTGATCGGACCGGGCGGCAAGGTGATCCGCGGCATCATCGATGCCACGGGCGTGAAGATCGACGTCGACGACTCGGGCCGCGTCAATGTAGCCTCCTCGGACGCCGATGGGCTCGATCGCGCCATCCAGATGATCAGCGATCTGACGGCGGTGCCCGAAGTTGGCAAGACCTACCTGGGCAAGGTTGTCCGTCTGGCGGAGTTCGGCGCCTTTGTCGAGATCTTCCCCGGAACCGACGGCCTGCTGCACGTCTCCGAGATCGCAGAGCATCGCGTCAAGGACGTGAAGGACGAGCTGCGTGAAGGCGATCAGGTCCTGGTAAAGGTTCTGGGCATCGAAGGCAACCGCATCAAGCTCTCCCGCAAGGCCGTTCTTCGTGAACAGCGTGAGAAGCTCGGTCTGCCTCCTGTTGCTCCGCAAGAAGGTGGCAAGAGCGCGCAGGAGGGTGGTAGGAGCGACCGTGGCGACCGTGGCCCGCGTGCTCCTCGCCCCGAGCGTCAGCCGTCGAATGAGCCCACCATCACCATTGAGGGTGGCGACGAGTTCGACGAGGACGACGAGGAAGGTGACGATGACTTCGACGGTGAGGGCAGCGAAGCCGGTGAAGGCGGCGGTGATGAGAACTTCAACCGCGCTGACGTGCCCGGAGGTTTCGTCCAGGGTGCCGGACAGGGACAGCAGAAGCGCGATGGTGGCCGTGGCCGTCGTCGCCGTCGCGGTGGACGCCGTCCCGGTGGACAGGGTGGCGGACAGCAGGGTGGCGGCAATCGCCCTGCCTAAGGCATAACAAACAGAACCGGACTGCTACGGCAGTCCGGTTCGCTTTTAAGCTACGCGTCGTGAGAGCAATATGAGGCCTGCGGAAGACGCCAGCAGCAGGACGACTCCGGAGGCGAAGCGGATCGTCATCTGTTGATGAAGAGCGATCCAACTGGTCAGGATCGTGATGGCCATGGGCAGAAGATAGCGTGTGCTCAACGCCTCCGGACGCATCTGCGGCAATAGCCAGAGAAGCAGGAACATTGCCGGCAGATCGATGCAGAGGATCCAAAGCAGCTCAGGAAGCGAAAGGGAGATTGGTCCGCGTGCGACGGTTGCGATCCAAAGAACGACGGCAGCGCTCAACAGGCCGGTAGTTCTGAATCCCGCTGCAGCCGGCGCCATGACAGAAGCGACGGCTGCGCTGGCAATGCCGGTAAGAAAGATCAGCCAGTGAAGTCCATCGGATGGCGACACAGGGAATTGGAATGGAAGGATGAGTAATGTCCCGGCGACCCCGGCCAGAGCGGCGATTAACATCTCCTGCCGCAGACCGGTAGATCGCGCCCCGCATATGACTACGATCAGGACTGGCGTGAGAGTCCAGAGTGCGGCACTCGTGTAGCCGGAGAGATGGGCTGCCTGCTGCAGCAGTAAGGGAAGCGCAAAAAGCCCCAACGCGGAGACGATGCCACGAGGGCTGCTGCTGCGTTCCAACGGGGAAAAGGAGTACAGGAGTGCGGCGAGAGTGCAGGTGATTGCTGCGCGTAATGTAGAGGGCGTAGCGGGTAGTACCAGAAGCTCACGCAGCCACTCCATGCCCCAGAGGAAGCAGAGCAGCAGCAACCCCGCGATCTGCCGCATCAGCGCCAACTGACAGCAAGATGCCAGCGGTGACCGCGTACAGCTGCTTTAAGCAGTACGGTCTCGTACTCTTCCAGTTCAGCGATCACGATCGACGTCTCAGAGCCAAGAAGCTGCGGTTCCTTACGCAGGTCATCAAGCAGCGCCTGCACGGTCAGCAGGCCATCCGCCGGTGCATACCATTGGGTTGGAGGCATGCGCCTCAGAAGCTCGGGATTGCCGGCGCCCTCTTCAATCAGCAGCGCCATGGAGTTCTCATCGGCGGAGAAGAACTCGATCAGGGGCTTTACATTCAGACGGAGCGCCAGCTTCTCGATGGCATCCTCGTGACGGGCCAGAGCTCGTCCATTCACAAAGATGTCGTAGCCGGGGTCCTCTCCTTCCACGACGATATACATGCTCGCAGCCATTGCACCATCAGTGTAGCGGAGACACACCCTAGGATCGAGTTGAACTTTTCTCTTCTATAGTGGAGTGCATGACGATTCTGGAAAACGAGCACGTAGAGCTCTCCACGCCTACCGGTCCGATGCGGGTACACATCTTCCGTCCGGCCGGAGAGGGCAAGTATCCTGGCGTTCTCTTCTATACGGAGATCTTCCAGGTAACAGGTCCCATCCGACGTACCGCAGCCATGATTGCCGGGCATGGATATATCGTCGCCATTCCGGAGATCTATCACGAGTTTGAGACAGCAGGAACGGTGCTGGGTTATGACCAGGCCGGAAGCGATCGAGGCAATGCACTGAAGACGACAAAGACGCTGGCTGGCTATGACGGCGATGCTCGTGCGGTGCTCGACCATCTGAAGCAGCGTCCGGACTGCACCGGTCGGCTGGGCGTCATGGGCATCTGCATTGGCGGTCACCTTGCGTTTCGCGCGGCCATGAATCCGGATGTGCTGGCGACAGTCTGTTTCTACGGGACCGATATTCATAAGGGATCGCTGAGCGCAAGCGGAGATGATTCTCTGGCGCGTGCGGCTGAGATCAAAGGCGAGCTCTTGATGATCTGGGGACGGCAGGATCCGCACGTTCCACTCGAAGGCCGAAGAAAGATTCTTGCGCGCCTGGATGAGCTGAACCTGAACTTTACCTGGCACGAAGTGAATGGGGCGCATGCCTTCCTTCGGGACGAGGGGCCTCGCTATGATCCCGCTCTGGCACGCTGGGGTTATGGGATGGCGCTCGAGCTCTTCCATCGCCGTGTGGCAGTCGGCGGTTAGATCAGCCGGAAGGAGTGCTTCATGCATGAGGCGGTTCGAGCGCAGCTTGAACCGCCTTTTTGTTTGTCATTTCGCAGCGACCAAAGGGAGCGGAGAAATCTGCTTTTCTGCCGATACCCTCGAACCGAAAAGCAGATCCCTTCGCTAATTGCCCCAGCGAACAAGTTCGCTGAGGCCCCCGAGCGCTCGAGCATGACAAACATTAGCTAGAGCTGCCCACGAAGCTCAAACGTTATTCAATCATTCACTTCTTCAATCATTCAATGCCGCAAGACCAGATCCTGCACAGCTCCCGGCCAGTCGGGAAAGCTCCATGTGAATCCGTGTTGTTGCAACACCGTCGGCACGCTGCATCGCGACTTCAGAACCAGCACTGGTTCCGTGCGTAATAGAAGGGAACTGAGTTGGATTCCAAAAGCAGGTGCAGGCAGGCCGATGGGCATGCGAACAGCTTGCCGCAGCAAGCGCATGAACTCGCGATTCGGCAGCGGCTGCGGACTGGTGATATTCACAGGACCTGCGATGTCCTCTCGTTCGATCAGGAACTCCACAGCCCGGCCATAATCGGCGTGGTGCATCCACGAGACGAATTGCTCCCCGGACCCCTGCGATCCGCCAAGACCGAACCGTGCCAGTGTCGACAACAGCCGAAAGACGCCGCCCTGGTCCGGAGAGAGCATCAGCGTGGTGCGTAATGCCACCTTGCGGGTGCCCGGTGTCTGTTCCGTTCGAAATGTTTCCTCCCATCGCCACACGACTTCTGAAAGGAACCGCCATGACTCCGGAGTTGTGCTGTCCATTGCTCCGGTGTCTTGATATCCGTTGATGGTGGTCTCGGGAGTGGGAGCAAGAGAGTGTGGGTAGATATCGACAGCGGAAGCGTTAAGCCATACGCGTGGCGGCTGTCTGCGGGAGCGAATGGCCGCACCCGTAGCCTTGGTTGCATCGAGGCGGCTGTCGAGGATCAGGGAACGATGTTCAGGGGTGAAGCGGGTATTGATGCTTGAACCGGCAAGATTGATAACCGCGTCTGCGCCTTCAAGGCATTTGGCCCACTGCCCAAGGGTCTTACCGTCCCACGCTACTGTGGTCCAGGGCGCAGGATGTGGAGTACGCGAGACGCTGACGACCTCTACGCCTTGGCCATGGAAGTGGCGGGCCAGGGTCTGGCCGATCTGGCCGGAGCCGCCGAGGAGAACGACCTTGCCTAAGCGAGATACTCCCTGATCCATGGGTCTTCCGAATGCGTGAGTTCAAGTGTGGTGCCGTCGAAGACGATCCGTCCCTCATTCAGGATGAGGAACTTTGTATTCTCTTCGAGCTCCCCGTCGGGCAGGGGCTCCAGCCGCTGTTCCTTCTGGTCGTAATAGTGCTTCGCCAGGGTGAATGCGTCCTGCAGGCGATGCGTGATAAGCAATGATGTCGTTTGGGAGACATCACGTTGCTTGGCCACCAGGGCAATGATGGTCGTTGACGTGATGGGGTCCAGACCGCCGGTGGGCGAATCGTAGAGGATCAGGTCTGGACCGGTAATGATGGCGCGGGCGATCGAAACGCGCCGGCGCATACCGCCGGAGAGCTCAGAGGGAAACTTCTCGATGGCATGACCCAGCTCGACGAACTCCAGCGCTTCCACGACGCGACGATGAGCCTCTTCCGGAGCAACGCCTTCCTCGTTGAGGCGGTAGGCGACGTTGTCCTCGACGTTGATGGAGTCGAACAGAGCCGATTCCTGAAAGACCATCCCGATACGCCG
>JABFXN010000272.1 GCA_013361705.1 Acidobacteriaceae bacterium | reverse complement strand
AACCTTATCCCCATTTTTTGTACAGAAAGCAGGCTCGAAGAGAGCCTGCTTTCAGTTAGCCGAGACTATCGCCGCTCAGGCGACGTGGTTCTCGAGTGTTCCAATTCCATCAATCGTGATGCGGATACCATCGCCTGATGCCAATGTGAAGTTGTCCGGTGGCACCACGCCCGTACCCGTCATCAAGAACACACCGTCCGGGAAGCTGGACTCACGGAAGAGATATCCGGCAAGTTCTTTCAACTCACGTTTCATCTCGGCCATCGATGTCTCTCCAGTGAAGAGGGCTTGTCCGCCACGGAGGATCGTGATCGAAATTCCGGTAGACTTCGTAATCGGCTCTGTCGCCAGCAGGATGCATGGCCCCAGGGCGCAGGCGCCGTCGTAGTTCTTTGCCTGTGGCAGATAGAGAGGGTTCTGACCTTCGATATCGCGCGAGCTCATATCGTTACCGATGGTGTAGCCCGCAATCTCGCCCTTAGGCGTCAGCAACATGACAAGCTCCGGCTCCGGTACCGACCATGTTGCATCGCGGCGAATGCGTACCGCACTGCCCGAACCCACAACACGCTTCCCCGCGGACTTGAAGAAGAGCTCCGGACGCTCTGCATGGTAGACGCGATCGTAGAAGTCACCACCACCCGCATCCTTCGATTCCTCCATGCGCGCGCTGCGACTGCGATAGTAGGTCACGCCAGAGGCCCAGACCTCCTGGCTTTCCACCGGAGCCAGCACCGTCAATCCATCGAGCGAGGCACGGCCCGCACTCTGGGTAGCGGCCTTAGCACGCTGTTGCAGTTCGGGGGAGGTCAGCAGTTCGTCCCAGCTGGTTGCTGTAACTGGATAAAATGCCTGATCTGCTTCAACAAATGCTCCGCCTGACGTGCGATAAAGTTTCATTTCCCTCTCCTGTTATCCCTGTAGCTTTTGCAGGATTGCATCAACGTCATAGACACAGCCACCCCACACGCCACCGCTGGCCTGCACCAGGGCCGCCCACAGGCGTGTGTCTGCCGGCAGACCTGGATGCTGTGCAAGATCAGGCCGGGGCGAGCGTGCCGCAAGCCGCCTTGCTCCCTCTTCCGGGGTGAAGCATTCGTCTCCTTCACCGATCAGGTTCACGGAGCCGTGAAGTTGCTTGCGATCGATCACGATCTCGATCGTGTCGCCGTCGCGCAACTTGCCAACGGGGCCGCCCGCAAGCGCCTCCGGCGACACATGGCCGATGCATGCGCCTGTCGATACACCGCTGAATCGCGCATCGGTGATCACGGCGACATGGCGGCAATATGGCAGATTCTTCAGCGCTGAGGTGATCTGATAGATCTCCTGCATGCCCGCCCCTTTAGGGCCGCTGCAGATTAATGCCATCACATCGCCTTCGCCGATGTTTCCCTGCTTGATGGCGGCTATTGCGGCTTCCTCTGTCAGGAAGACTCTCGCGGGACCTGTGTGGCGATACACTCCATCGGCATCGATCAACGCCGGATCGATTGAAGTGCTCTTAATCACGCTTCCATCCGGTGTGAGATTGCCTGAGGGAAAACAGACAGTCGACGTGAGCCCGGCAGAACGTGCCCGATCCGGAGACATGATCACATCGCCGGCATCGACTCCATCCAGATCGAGCAGGCGCTGCTTCAGAATGCGCCTGCGGTCGCTCTGTTCCCACCATTCCAGGTTTTCGCCAAGAGTGGTACCGCTGGCCGTCATCGCGCTGAGATCGAGCAGCCCGGCGTTCCGCAGCTGCAACATCACCTCTGGAACACCACCCGCCAGAAAGACCTGAACTGTGGCGAAGTTTCTGGGACCGTTGGGCAAAGCATCAACTAACCGGGGAACGCTGCGATTCGTATGCGTCCAATCCTCAACAGTCGGACGGCGAAGCCCCGCGGAATAGGCAATTGCCGGAATATGCAGCAGCAGGTTGGTGGAACCGCCGATAGCAGCATGAACCACCATCGCGTTGTGTATGGCAGCGTCAGTCAGCACATCGCGTGTTCCGATGCCGAGTGCCGTCATCCGCAGCATGGCCCGTGCGCTGCGTGTCGCGGCATCAAGCCAGATATCCTGCCCTGAAGGCGCAAGCGCTGTATGCGGAAGGCTGAGGCCCATCGCTTCAGCAACCGCCTGTGCGGTCGCGGCTGTACCGAGAAACTGGCATCCGCCTCCGGGGGAGGCACAGGCCCGGCAACCCATCTCGGCGGCGTACTCCAGCGTGATCTGGTGCTGGGAATAGCGCGCCCCAATCGTCTGTACCTTGCCTGCATCCTCGCCCTCCTCGGGTAGAAGGGTGACGCCACCAGGAATTAACACACTGGGATAGGTTCCGGAAGACGCCAGCGCCATCATCATTGCCGGCAACCCCTTGTCGCAGGTAGCCACACCAAGCACGCCACGGCGCGTTGGCAACGACCGCATCAGCCGGCGCAGCACGACGGCCGCATCGTTCCGGTACGGCAACGAGTCCATCATGCCGTCGGTTCCCTGGGTCCTGCCATCGCAGGGATCGGTGCATGCACCGGCAAAGGGCGTAGCGTGGAGATTCCTAAGCTCGCGGGCGGCCTCTGTCACCAGCAGGCCCACCTCCCAGTGACCGGTATGAAAGCCAAGCGCAATGGGCGTGCCGTCGGCCGCGCGCACACCGCCGTGCGTGCTGAGGATGAGATATTCAGGGTCATTCAGCCGCCCGGGCTCCCAGCCCATGCCGGCATTCTGGGAGAGGCCGAAGAGATTACCCGACGGCTGCCGCACCAGCATCTCTGGCGTAATCGGCAGCGCTCCCTCAGGACCGCGTGCGTGCGTCTTCACTGCCTGAAGCAGCGACAGATCGCTGTTGAGAATCGTTTCTATCCCGATCGCTTCAGACATACAAACCGTAAGACATCCGTGGAGTGCCGATAAAGTTCGACCCACAAAGAAATGTACAGCAAGCGGGTAGACTCTGGCGACAGCCGGTACTTGAACCGCCCCAGTATTCCAGTTTTGAAGGTATTCACCACCTCAGACAAGAAGATGACATTCGGCCAACAATTCGGCGAATACGCCCCTTCATACTGATGTTCGACGCAATCCGCAATGAGTTTACCGATCGCCCAACATGGATTTGAGACAGCCGCACCGCTTCAGGATGGTCATCTGGTGCACGGCCCGGAGTTGCATATCCGTCGCCGGTTCAATTGCCTGGGCTTTGCCATCGATCTCGCCACAAATCATCCTGAAGTGGAGATAGCAGCTGCTGAAAGCTGGAGCTCGTCTCCCGCCATCTTTACCGATGACCCGATCCATATTGCGGTGACGGTTGTAGAAAACGGCGACACCATCTGCCCTCCAGCGCCTGTTTTTCGGTCTCTCGGACATGTCGGCATGCATATTGCAGACTCGTCCAATGTGCTGTTATCGGATATGGAGACCGGCAATTCGCAGATCTGTATCTCGACGGCGGCATTAACGTCTCGCCCCTATCTACGTTATTTCTTCCTTGAAGCCGCAGCCCTGACGATGATCTCGACACGCTACTGCGTTCCAATTCATGCAGCTTGCGTTTCTGCGCAGGACCACGGGGTTTTGCTGTGCGGCGAATCCGCGGCGGGAAAATCATCCTTTGCGTATGCTTGCGCCCGCTCCGGCTGGCGTTATACCTCCGACGACGCCTCCTATCTGTTGTTACGGCAATCGCCCTCCACCATCGTCGGCAACTGCAATCAATTTCGGTTCCGCCCAGGAGCTCGTGAGCTTTTCCCGGAGCTTCGTCACTTCGAAATCACTCCACGGGCAGCAGGAAAGCCATCGATGGAGCTGCAGGTAGCAAAGCTCAATGGCATCAAAACACAGCAGAGAGCCTCGGTAGCCCTGCTTGTCTTCCTTGACCGCGTTTCGTATGGTCCGCCGGCGATTCTTCCCCTTCAGTCCGGTCATGCCCGTTCCTTTATCCGGCAACACTGGTCCAGCATGCGCGAACCTCAGCATGCGGCCGTGGATAGGCTGTTGCGGGAGGCGCCGGTTATCCGGCTGACCTACAGTGGGTTCGGGGACGCCATCCATCATCTGGAGCAGTATCTGGACAGCCTGCATTGAGCCAAATTACTTAGTCCCGTCTCCCCCTTGTCACAAGATTGTCACTTTGCTACCTTTTTGGCGGACGCGGGGTTTTTCAGAGTGACAATTAGCCCATGCTCCAGATGGGAACTCACGAATTGACTCAGCCCCCCGTTGTGATGCCGACTCGCACACACATCCTCGTCGTTGAAGACGATCCGCGGATGCAAAAGGTCCTCCACAGAACCTTCCGTGAGCTTGGATATAGTGTGACGGTCTGTGGCGACGGCAAGAGTGGCCTCGACGCCTTCCACAGCATTCGGCCATCAGCCGTAATTCTCGATCTGGTCTTACCCAACATCACCGGGCGTGACCTCTGCAAGACGATGAAGGCAGAGCGGCCGGAGACGCCGATCATCGTCGTCTCCGCCATCAACGAAGTCGCAGACAAAGTTCTTCTTCTTGAGCTGGGAGCGGACGATTACGTCACCAAGCCCTTCTCTCCAAGAGAGCTGACGGCCAGGCTGCAGGTTGCACTTCGCCGTCAGCAGAAGCCAAGCACGGTCACCACTTATATCTTTGGGGACTGCACTATTGACTTCGCTCGCATGACGGCTCACCGGGCGGGGCAGCCTGTCACCCTGACGGCCCACGAATTCAAGCTTCTGAAGTATTTTGTTGAACACGCGGAACGCGTGCTCAGCCGCGAAGAGCTGCTGAATGAAGTGTGGGGGTACAATTCGTATCCAACGACGCGGACCGTTGACAATCAGCTTCTGAAACTTCGCCAGAAACTCGAAGTCAATTTTGCGGAGCCCCAACATTTTCAGACGGTCTACGGCGCAGGGTATAAATTCGTACCGTAGGTCTGAGATTGAAAATGTTAACGAAAGACACGCCAGGCATTCGTACACGCGTCCTTCTGCTTGCCTCGCTGGTTCTCGTCATTGCGGGATCGACCTCCGCAAGTCTCCTCATTATCCGCGGCCGTCTTCAACAGCACGCCCAGGCAGCATTTTCGGCTGACCTCTATCGCTCGGTCGACCTCTTTCAGAAGTTGCAAACGCAAAAACTGGTAAATCTGCGCAGAGCCAATGCGCTGATCGCCGATCTTCCCAGCCTGAAGGCGCTGATGACAACCCGGCATCAGCAGACAGTGGCCGATGGCTCAGTCCCGTTCTGGAAGGTCAGCGGAAATGACCTGTTCGCACTTGCGGATCGGGATGGCAGCATCCTGGCCCTCAATACCCGGCATCCCTCAGCGCAGCTTCTACCCGCCCTGCAGCAGAAATTTTCGGACCCCTCCCAACACCTTCTGCTTGCGGGTTCCGATCTTTACGAATACGCCACCACACCAATCTACTTTGGCGACCAGGCAACGGGGACGCTTCTTGGCTACGTCATCAGCGGTTATGCGATCGACCACGAGCTTCTGCAGGATGTAGCCAGCAGCGCCGGCTCCGACGCGGCTGTCTTCCATGGCTCTCAGCTCATCGCCAGCAGCCTGCCGGATGCGCGAGTTACTAGAATCTCCGGCGCGCTGCAAACCATTATTGGAGCATCTGCTCCGGTTCCGGCGATTCTGAACGGTGAACGCTATCTAGCGATCACGAAAGACTTTGACTCCAGCGAGAACGCCCCGATCCGGCTCGTGATGCTGAAGTCGTTTGCGCAGACGGACGCCGCCCAAAAACAGATCAACCGTCTCGTGGCACTGGCAGGCGCCATTGCCCTCGCGGGGGGCACCATCTTGATGCTCCTGCTGTCGCGCATGGTTACCAGTCCGATTGAGCGGCTCACCTCGGGCGTCCGTGCCTTCGGCACCGGAAATGACACCTATGCTCTGCCGTCCAATGGGACGCAGGAGGTCCGTTTTCTAAGCAAGACCTTTGCGCAGATGCGCGAGCAGATACAGACAACCAACTCCAAGCTATTGGAGGCTGAAAGACTAGCCACGATCGGCCGCATGGCTGCATCCATCTCCCATGACCTGAGACATTACCTTGCCGCCGTCTATGCCAACGCGGAGTTTCTGGCATCCCCGAATCTATCGGAGGCAGAGAGAAACGAGCTGTATGAAGAAATCCGGCTCGCTGTCCAGGGCACCACGGAGATGCTGGACTCGCTGCTCGTCTTCGGCCGCACCGGGAATGCCCTGCTGCGAACGACCGCATCGGTGGAGGTCATTGCAGAACGCGCGATCACTCTCGTCAAATCGCATCCTGACTCTGACGGAGTCACTGTCACCTTCGTCAACAACGCGGCTGATACCACCGCGGCCGTGGATGGCCGCCAGGTCGAGCGCGCGCTCTATAACCTGTTGCTCAATGCCTGCCAGTCAGCACGGCAGAGCCCTACGACGCGCAGTGTGTCGCTGACGCTGACAGCAACTCCGCAAACCATCACCGCCAGCATTGTCGACTCCGGCCCCGGCGTTCCAGCAAGCATCCGCGATAATCTCTTCGCGCCATTCGTGAGCGAGGGGCGTCACAAAGGTACCGGCCTGGGACTTACCCTGGCATGGACCGTCGCGCGAGAACACGAGGGCGAGGTGCAACTTGTGGATGGGCGTGCCGGTTCAACGACGTTCCTCTTTACCATCTCTCGCACCCTGCACTCTGCCGACGGAACCTCACATCTACGAGATGGGGTATTGACCTAATGATGCGCGACACACTCAAACTCCACAGCATGATCCTAGTCCTCGCGCTGCTGCCCACCATGAGCCAGGCACAATCTGCGCCTGGCAACGCATCACAGATACAGGAGACGCCAGAACAAAAGATCACTCGGCTTACGACAACAATCACGCAGGTACAGTCGCAAGTGGAGGAATACCAGAAGCAACTTCAAGAGATGCAACGGCAGCTTGCGGAACTGAAGCAACAGCTTGCCGCGCCGGGAGCGCCTGCATCCGTAACAGGGACACAGCCATCGCCGCCTGCTGCAACGCCGACGCTCGAAGAGCGCGTTGACGCACTGGAATCTGCTGTCGCCACCCACGATTCGTTGAAGGTTGAGTCCGAATCGAAGTATCCGGTCTCGGTTACCGGTCTGGTGCTCTTCAATTCTTTTGTTAATACTCGCCGTGTCGACGT
>JABFXN010000087.1 GCA_013361705.1 Acidobacteriaceae bacterium | reverse complement strand
GGCAGTCCTGAACTTCAACCACGGTGATTCCATCGTCCGATTCGCCTCGCTTCTCTCCGTCTAAACGCTAAGTCGATAGCCGTGGAGCGTCAATGCCTTTCTCCAACATCTGGCGCTTCCTAGCGATTCGAGAAGTTGGGTGTTCGTTTTTCGACAAAGGCACTCATACCTTCGACTTTGTCCTGAGTGGCAAAGATGGAGTGAAATGCGCGGCGCTCAAAACGCACTCCTTCGGCAAGACAGACCTCAAAGTATCGGTTGACTGCTTCCTTCATCATCATGGTTGCAGGCATCGACATCGCTGCAATCGTCTCTGCGGTCTTTAAAGTTTCTTCCAGGAGTCGGTCAGCGGGAAAGACCCTCGCGACCAGGCCACTTCTTTCGGCTTCGGCTGCGTCCATCATGCGGCCGGTGAGAAACATCTCCATCGCTTTCGACTTGCCGATTGCGAGCGTGAGCCGTTGTGTGCCGCCCATACCAGGAATAACACCGAGTTTTATCTCCGGTTGGCCGAACTTCGCTGTCTCCGAAGCATAGATAATGTCGCACATCATCGCCAGTTCGCATCCACCGCCCAGAGCATAGCCGGAGACCGCGGCGATCATCGGTTTACGGGTGCGCGTCAATTCTTCCCAGCCCGAAAACCAATCGGCAAGATAAACGTCCATGAAGCTCTGGGACTGCATTTCTTTGATGTCTGCACCAGCCGCAAAAGCCTTTTCAGAACCAGTGATCACGATGCAGCCGATATTCGGGTCGTGGTCGAAGTGCCGTGTCGCTTCCGCCAACTCCTGCATCGCTTGCCGATTGAGAGCATTCAAAGCGTCGGGGCGATTCAGCGTGACGAGAGCTACACGGCCGCGAGTCTCGATCAGTAATGTTTCGGCTTGCTTCAATTGTTGTTCCGCCATAGTTTCCTCTACTCAAATTTTCTGCGATCGCCGCACGGATACCTCTCGTTGTGAGGACGCATGACCCAGATTTAAGGGTGGGAATTGGTTGTTCTGAAAAAACTGATCGACTTGTTCACGGGTGACGCGCGCAGGGTCTTCGGGGGACCAGCGAGGCTGTAGATCCTTATCGATGAGTGCTGCGCGCACTCCTTCCAGGAAGTCTGGATATTGCAGACACGCCATGGCAAGGTTGTACTCTTGCTGCAGAGAATAGCCAAGGTCAGCCTTGTGCCGCGCATCCCGCAGAGCGCGAAGGGTGACCTTGAGAGCTGTAGGCGAGTTTTTGCGGATCTCCGCAGCGGCACGGTAAGCCATATCGTTCGCTTCTTTGTCCAGGCTGCTGAGGATCTCTTCTACTGTCTGCCTCGAAAAGCACTGGCTAATCCAGCGGCGTTGCGATTCCAAAGAACTCGCCGGCGGAGTCGCGCTCTTGCCGCGCAGCAATTCCTGTACATCACTGGCCGTCTTGCAGAGCGCTAATCGCTCTCTGACCGAGGGAAGTTGGCTTGAAGGGAGGAATAGATCGCCTAGTCCAAGAAGAAGCGCATCCGCGCCTCCGAAACGACTGGCGGTCAGTGCTGCATAGGTTCCCAGTTCATCCGGAGCCATGGCTAACAGATAGGTCCCGCCCACGTCGGGAATGAATCCGATTCTCGTTTCGGGCATGGCCAGGGTAGAACGTTCCGTGACCACGCGGAGTGAGCCATGGGCTGAGACGCCGATGCCGCCGCCCATGACAACACCGTCCATCAATGCGATGTATGGCTTTGGATAATTGGCGATCAGACTGTTTAGTTCATACTCTTCGCGAAAGAAGGTTGCCGCTTCCTCGAGATGTCCCGATCGGGCGGCATCGTACAACGCCCGGATATCACCACCCGCGCAGAGTCCACGCTCGCCGGCGCCATCAAGCAGGATGAACTCAACCGCGGGATCTTCTATCCATTGCTGTAGGGCGGCTTTGAGCTCACGCACCATCGCGAGCGTCAGTGAATTGAGCGCTGATGGACGATTCAGGGTCAAACGGCCACAAGCGCCTTCGACCCAGATTTCGATCTCGCTCACTTGAGGTCCTCGAGAAGGCTCCGAGAGACAATCAGCCGCATAATCTCGTTCGTTCCCTCCAGAATCTGATGGACACGCAGATCACGGACGATCTTTTCGATGCCGTACTCCAGCAAATAGCCGTAGCCGCCGTGACGCTGAAGTGCTTCATTGGCCACGTCATAGCCTACGTCGGTCACATATCGCTTCTCCATTGCGCACAGGACCGTGGCGTCGCGGCTACGCTCGCTGAGAGATGCCGCCGCCCGCCATAGAAATGTTCGCGCTATTTCGAGTTCGGTTGCCATATCCGCAAGCCTGAATTGAAGCGCCTGAAAGTCGGCCAGCCGCTTTCCGAATGCATGCCTGTCAGTAACATAGTGGAGCGTTTTGTCCAGCGCCGTAGAAGCTCCGCCCAGCGAACATGCTGCAATGTTCAGTCGGCCACCATCCAAGGCCGCCATGGCGATCTTGAAGCCCTGTCCTTCTTCTCCGATCAGGTTCTGCGCGGGGACACGCACATCTTCAAGAATCAACTGACGCGTTGGCTGAGCATGCCAGCCCATCTTCTTTTCATGCACGCCAAATGAGAGACCTGGCGTTCCATCTTCAATCAGAAACGCTGATATGCCCCGGCTACCCGTATCCGCGGTACGGGCCATCACGATATAGAGGGTTCCGGGTACACCGGCCCCGCTGATGAACTGTTTGACCCCGTTCAGAACATACGTGTCGTCATCGCGAACGGCTCTCGTCGAGAGAGCGCCGGCATCGGAGCCGGACGAAGGCTCGGTCAGTGCATAGGCTCCCATCGATTCCATCGAGCAGAGCCTGGGTAAATAGGCCTTCCGTTGAGATTCATCGCCGAAGCTGTCGATGATCCGGGCAACCATGTTGTGCACGGAGATATAAGCGGAGATCACGGGACATCCTGTTGCCAGGCCTTCGAAGATCAGCACGCCATCGAGTCGATCGAGCCCACTGCCGCCGACATCCTCTCGTACGTAGATGCCACCCATACCGAGAGCTGCGGTGGAACGGATCACGTCTAATGGGAGATGTCTTGCCTCGTCCCATTCCAGGGCATGCGGAGCAATCTCTGTGGCAGCGAATTTTTTCGCCACATTGCTGATTTCCTGCTGCTCGGCTGTAAGAGAGAAGAGATTCGCCATCGCCTTCCTGACCAGTGAGAAGTCCTGTTCCTTCCACAATCACCATTGCTCCATTGGTTGAACACAAGGTTGACAGCGGTTTTCGGATTCACTAAGTTGGGTTTCGCCATCTGCGCGAAGTGGTGTGCAGTTTATAGCGTCCGCTATCAGGATGTCACCAACCAGGAAACGCCGGGGTAAACGAGTGGAGATTGCGGGGAAAACATTTCTTGTCACCGGTTCTGCTTCCGGCCTCGGAGCTGCAACGGCGCGTGAGCTAGTGAGTCGCGGAGGATCTGTGGTGCTCGCAGATGTGAACACCGCAGGCGACGTGTTGGCGCAGGAGCTGGGAAAGTCCGCCGCCTACGTGCCTACAGACGTGACCAGTGAGGCCGATGGGCTGAACGCCGTTCAGGAAGCTCAACGACGGTTTGGTGCGCTACATGGGCTGGTGAATTGCGCTGGTATCGCACCGGGTGAGCGTGTGGCTGGAAAGAACGGCCCTCATTCCCTTGCAACCTTTACCAAGGCCATTACGGTCAATCTGATTGGCACTTTCAATATGCTGCGACTGGCGGCCGCCGCGATGTCTCAGAATGCTCCGACTGCAGATGGAGAGCGAGGCGTGATTGTGAATACCGCTTCGATCGCTGCATTCGAGGGACAGGTCGGACAGACAGCGTATGCGGCATCGAAGGCCGGGGTTGTTGGGCTTACATTACCGGCAGCGCGGGAGCTTGCACGCAGCGGAATCAGGGTTGTGGCCATTGCTCCAGGACTTTTCCTCACACCGATGATGAGCGGCTTTCCCCAGGAAGTACAGGACACGTTGGCTCAGTCGGTTCCATTCCCTTCCCGGTTAGGCAAGCCAGAAGAGTTTGCACAGCTCGTTTGCTCCGTGTTTGAGCAGATCATGATCAACGGAGAGACCATCCGTCTGGATGGCGCACTACGTATGCAGGCGAAATAGACAGAGTTCCATCGTTCCGCCGATGTATCTGAAATTCTAGGTTACTGCTTCGTGTTAACCGGCGTATCAGCCTTATCGTAAAACTCCTTCTGCAGGGCCGCGGCGCTGGTATCTTCCTTGATCGCCTTGATGGCGGCAGCGAGTTGTTTGGCGCTGAACTCCGTGGCCGCTTTTCCGCGAGCTGCGGTCGCTCCGGAGGCGTCGCCCTGATAGTGATTCGGATAGCTGGCGTACCACCAGATGCCGGTATAGACGCTTCCAGGGAGGCTGAGCCGTTTCTGGTCGGCACCCGACTGTTGGCCGGCGCGTTCCGGGTGAGCATCCTGTGGTGTGTGCGCCATGATATTGGCCACCTCTCCTTCGCCGGCATGGCCGTCAACACCCGGCTTCGATGGCTTGGCGGCTTCTGGAAGATCCGACGCCGGCGTGGCGAAGTAACCATACACGACATAGTCGTGCCGCTTATCTAGCTGCGTCTGCGCGAAATAGTGCAGCAACATTGTGTTTCCGCCGTGCGCATTTTGGATGATGATCTTTTTGCATCCGTTACGAGCCATCTCATCGACCGTCACCTGCAGCAGCTCCATCTGGATGCGGGCAGGATAGGCGAGAGTACCGGGCTGCGAGCGCGCCTCGGCGATCTGACCGAAGTAATACGGTGGAAAGATGATGGTGTATTCCTGATGGGAGGCCAGGTCGGCGATATAGCGGCCATTCATCAGGTCTGTTCCAAGCGGGCCGGAGGGACCGTGTTTTTCGACAATACCGAAAGGCAGAAGGCAAGTCTGCTTCGACTGTTGCAGCGCCTGAACGAAATCAGGAGCAGTGAGATCTTCCCAATGAGTCGAGAGTGACTGCCCGTGTAGAGCCGGAACGGCGATTGCTGCCATCGCAACGACGCGCGCGATGAAGGGTCTGTACATGATCTATCTCCCGAATAGCAGGTATGTGGCACGTCACATCTGGCCCGATGCGAGGGTAGCGCCTGCCATAGGGTTTCGGTCAACTGCTATCACATTCAACGGACCAGCCTTAGAGCATTTTCCCTGTTGCTGGGTATCCCGGATAGGGGGTGCAGCGGCGTTTTCATTGCGGAAAACGCCCATAGATACGGAAGCCCTACCCTACACCTACAGGGAAAATGCTCCAATGCGTATCCGAAGCAAACCTCTTTTCATCCAATAACAGCCCTCTAGATCGGCCCCTGGAAGCGGCGGATTCGGATGCAGAGGAAGAGGAAGATCGCAAAAGCCGCAAGACCCATCCAAAGTCCGGGAGACGCCAGGTAGAGGACCGGTGTGGCGTCTTTCAGACCTACCTCACCGTGCTGCTGCGTGGCGTAGTGGAAGGCTGCCTGCAAGCCTCCGGCGAAGCGGTGCTGTAACCAGCGCCCGACATACTCGGTTCGAGAGGCGAAGCGCTCCAGGCCGACAGCTGCCACGAAAGGAACCACCGCCCAGACGAGCGCCGCCCGGCGACTGATGCTTGAGACCAGCAGCAGCCAGCCGTAAATGGGGGCATACCACAGTGTGCAGGTCACGATGACGTAGAGCACAAAGACCTGAATTTGAAAGAACGGAAGCTGGCTCCAGAAACCACTCAACGGTTGCCTGAGGATCAAAAGAGCTACCGAGAAGATCAGTAACAGCAGGATATGCATCGCAACACTAACAGCAAATGCCACTGCCGGTAGAACCGCCATGGGAATGATTGCTTTAGAAAGCACCGTCGTCCGGTCCGACACAGGAAGTGACTTCCAAAAAAGGACGCTGCGGTCACGACGCTCGCTCAACAGCGCATCGAGCGAATAGAAAATGCCCGTCAGACTGGCGGTAATGATGACCAGACCGGCTGCAACCAGGAACATGAGGACGGCGAGGTTAGGCCCCTTGTATCCGTTCTCTATGAGCAACGTGAAGTAATTGATGCGCGCAATCGCGACGACAATGATCGCAGCCGCCACGGTCGCGGGAGCAAACAGGATCGAGCGGTGTTCCCACAACTCACGACGGATGGACCAGTAGAACGGACGCGGTGCGTTTACCGTCTTTGCTGTCTCAACAGAAGGTATGGCAAGAGTTTCGGCGCTGGTCATTGGATCCCTCCCTGGGGGGTCATCATGGCTACGAATACATCGGCAAGGCTTGGGGTGCGGACTTCACCAAGTGCTGCTGCCTTCTCCGGTTCGAGCCCGTCGAAGAGCAGAACACTGCGGCCAAAGACCTGCCGCTCTGAGACCGGTTTCAACGCGCGGGCGGCATTCAGGTTCTCGGGCCCGACCATCACTTCGGCATAGCGCCTCTCGAACGCTTCCATGCCGGAAGAAAAAGTAATCTTGCCGCGCTGGATGAAAAGCACGTCGGTCAGGATGTGCTGCACCTCTTCCACCTGATGCGTCGTGACCAGGATGGTGCGGCGGTGGTCGAAGTAGTCGTTCAACAGCGAATCGTAAAACTGCCTGCGGTAGAGGATGTCGAGGCCAAGCGTCGGCTCATCCAGCACCAGCAGCTTGGCGTCGATGGCCATGACCAGCGCCAGATGCAATTGGGCTGTCATGCCTTTGGAGAGCGCCTTCACACGAGCCTTGGGCGGAATGGAAGTCTTCGCCAGAAAGGCTTCCGCCTTGGCGCGGTCGAAGCGAGGATGAATGCCTTCCATATAGTCCAGCGCCTGGTTCACGCGAAGCCAGCGTGGCAGCACGGCCACGTCGGCGATAAAGGCGACCTGCTGCATCAACTTCTCTCGCTGCGTCCAGGGGTTGAGGCCCAGCACTTGAAGGGCGCCTTCATAGGGAATCAGCCCGAGAATGGCGTCAAGCGTTGTGCTCTTCCCGGCCCCATTCGGCCCAATCAGACCGAGGATACGGCCTTCTTCAACGTGGAGATCCACTCCGCTGAGAGCAGCGGTCGATCCGTAGGTTTTGCGGAGTCCTTGCGCTTCAATGCAGGCAGTCATTGCGCCTCCTTCAATGTTTTCAAAAGCTCTTCGGGGCGAAGCCCCAGGCGACGGATGGTCGCTACGACCTTGGGCCACTGCGTGGTCAAAAACCGCTGGCGTTCGGCCTGCAATAGCAGATCGCGCGCTCCGGGCAGCATATACATCCCCAGCCCACGACGACTTTCCACCAGACCACTGTCGACAAGCTCCTGATAGCCCTTGAGGACCGTCAGGGGATTGATTCTGTACTCCGCGGCAATGTTCCGCACCGAGGGTAGCGGATCGCCCTCGCGCAACGTGCCATCCAGGAACATGGCCACAATGCGGTCGCGTAGCTGCAGATAAATGGGCTGACCGTCATCCCAAAGCTGGTCCATGAGCACCTTCTTTGCATCGATAGCCGATGCGCTGTTTTAGTTACGTATAACACTACAACGATGTTCCGTTAAAGCGAGAGATTTTTTCAGGGACCTTCATGGCGAAGCACCCGGTCGACCAATAGCTCCGCCGTTCGCGGCAGAGCGACCAGCGGATAATAGGCAGATGGCAGATTCGTCTCCCTGGTCTCCAGTTGAGGAATACACGCGCCGGCAGCGTTTACGTGAGCAGCAGGTCGAGAGACATGAGACCCGGCACATTGCCCTCGGTTACCTGAAGCTGCTACTCCTCGCCGCTACGGTAGCGATCGCCTGGCTGGCGCGCGGCCACGCTTACCGCTCCCTCTGGCTCCCGGGCATCCCGATATTGTTATTCATCGCGGTCGCGGTTTATCACTCCCATGTCCTGCGCCGGCAGACAGACGAACGGCGAGCCGTGGAGTTTTACAGTAAGGGTCTGGCGCGGATTGGAGACGACTGGCCGCGAACCACGGAACGCTCACTACCGGAGCAGACGATTGCGTCTAGCCTTTATGCCCGGGACCTGGATATCGTCGGAAAAGGAAGTCTGTTCGAGCTGCTCTGCGTGGCGCGAACACGCATGGGCGAACAATGCCTGCTGGATTGGCTGCTTCATGTACCCTCACTGGAGACGATCTATCAGAGACAGAGCGCAGTAGCCGAGCTTCGAGGTCAACTGGATTTCAGAGAACAGATGGCGGTCACGGGCAAGGCCGTTTCGATCGGAGTATGGCCCGAATCGCTCAAGCAATGGGGAGCGTCCACTCACCCATTCGCCAGCATCTGGCTTCGCTGGCTTGCCGCGGGACTCACACTTCTTGCGATTGGTGCGACGGCTTTCTGGCTCACACATGGCTTCATCGGCCCCTTGTTCGCAGTGCTGGTGATGCAGTGGTGTCTTGTACGGTATCTGAAACGCCCGATAGCGCTGACACTCGACGGCACCGACAAAGCCTTTCAGAATCTGAAACTCGTTTCCGCGCTGCTGCACAAGATAGAGCAGCAATCTTTCGAAGCACCTCATCTTCAGCGCACTCAAAAGCAACTCTCCTCAGAACACATCCCCGCCTCTGAAGCCATTGCGCAGCTCGGAAAGATAGTCGACTACTTGGAGGCGCTGGCAAATCCATTCGTCAAGCTGTTCAATCTTCCACTGATGTACACGGTGCAGCTTGCTTTTGCGATTCATGCCTGGCGCGAGCGGCATGGGCATGCGCTTGCCTCCTGGCTGGACAGTCTCGGGGAGATGGAGGCGCTGCTCTCACTGGCCACTTACAGCTACGAACATCCTGAAGACCCGTTTCCCACCTTTGTCGATGGGGCGGGTCGCTTCCATGCCGAACACCTCGGCCATCCGCTGATTCCGGCTGCGAAGTGCGTCCGGAACAGCGTGGACATCGGCGAGCCTGCCAGAGTGCTGCTAGTCAGCGGTTCCAACATGTCCGGGAAGAGCACGCTGATGCGTACCGTGGGCATCAACACAGTGTTGGCATTGTGCGGCGCCCCGGTTCGGGCAAAGCAGATGCAATTAACGCCTCTGCGGATCGGTGCAAGCCTGCTGGTCAACGACTCTCTCCAGCGTGGAGCCTCACGGTTCTATGCCGAGATCGAAAAGCTTCAGGCAATATGCAGTCTTGCGCAGCAGCCCGGGCCGCCGGTGCTTTTTCTTTTGGATGAATTACTGCAAGGAACCAACTCGAAAGATCGCCGCATCGGTGCGGAAGGAGTTACGCGTGAACTGGTACAGGCGGGCGCGATCGGGATTCTGACGACACACGACCTCTCACTCACCCATATGGATCACGAAGACGGCATGCTGAGAAATATGCACTTTCAGGATGCAATCGTGGACGGAAAGATGCAGTTCGACTTCCTCCTGCAAGAAGGCGTAGTCACCAAGAGCAATGGAGTCGAGCTGATGAGACTTATTGGCCTGAAGGTATAAGAAAACAATCAGGGCTCACCGCGATTCAACTAACACTTCTGCTAACCGCCGCTAATTGAATGGCCTGGTTGATGGCTTCGAGCAGACTTTGCTCGTCCGCCTGGCCCGTTCCTGCGATATCAAAAGCCGTCCCATGATCGACGGACGTGCGAATCACCGGAAGCCCGAGAGTAATGTTGACCCCTGATTCCAGCCCCAGGACTTTCACCGGCCCATGTCCCTGGTCGTGGTACATGGCGACCACCATATCGAAATCACCGCGTTGAGCCAGGAAAAACAGGGTATCTGCCGGGAGCGGCCCCTTAACATTCCACCCCTTGCTCCTGCACGCCTCCACCGCTGGGACGATCTTCTCGCCTTCCTCCCCGCGGCCGAAGAGTCCGTTCTCGCCGGCATGAGGATTGATGCCGCACACACCGATGCGAGGATCGCTGATGCCGGCACGCTCAAGTGCCGCATGGGCGCGGGCGATGGTTCGCTCAACCAAACCGGCATCGATCTTCTCGATAGCATCGATAAGACCGATATGTGTCGTTACATGAACGACGCGCAACTTCGGCGTCGAGAGCATCATCGAGACTTCCCCCGCACCGGTCAGCGATGCGAGCAATTCAGTATGTCCAGGAAAGAGATGACCGCCTGCATGTAGTGCTTCCTTATTGAGGGGTGCGGTGCAGATGGCCTGGATGCTGCCACTCATCGCGAGTCTCGCCGCGACTTTGAGATATCGGTATGCCGCATCTCCGGCGATGGGAGAGATCTTGCCCCATGTGAGATCGTCAGGGATCAGGGCAAGGTCAATGCAGTCGATGGCGCCGGGAGTAAAACTGGCCTCAGAGAGGCGTTCTTCGCTGACGGGATGAATGGTGAGCTTCGCATGGACGATCTCAGCGGCCTGGCTGAGCCGGCGGGCGTCTCCAATCACGAGTGGCCGGCAGCGTTCATATACCTCTTTGTGCATGAGGGCTTTGACGATAATCTCGGGGCCGACACCCGCTGCGTCTCCCATGGTGATGGCAATGATTGGGGTCATGAGCTCTTCCTTGGCTTAATCATGGTCGCGTTCCGGCGGGGTGGCCGTGTCAGTAAGATCATCGGCTAGAGTCGGAGGTCTCCGCAACTATCGTATCTTCCTGTGATAGCAGAGGCGCATCTGTCCCCTTCTGACGCGTTATGCGCGTCTTCCACAAGGCTGTAAGCGGAGGAACCAACAGGCTGCTTACGATAACGCAACAGGCGACGAGCACGGTAGCAGATGCCGCTGCGGCTGCGTATCTGGGGTTAGCGACCGCAACCAGCATCGGCACAGCCGCGGCATTGCCTGCTGTGGTTGCTGCGGCAATTCCCGCGGTGCCGTCTCCTCCGATGAGGCGATCCACCGCTATAAGACAGAGGGCACTGACAAACACCAAAGCTACCCCGAGGGCGAGACCGAGCAATCCAGCCGTCGCGACGCGGTGCAGATCAAGCGTGCATCCGATTGCGAACGCAAAGAAAGGGATAAGAACCGACACGCCCCGCGAGAGGAATTGGCGCATCTCGTGATCGAGATTTCCAAGAAGCATTCCTACGGCAAGAGGCAGGATCGCTCCTACCATCGTCTGCCAGGGGAAGGCTGCCAGACCAGCCACACCAAGCGAGACCATGGTGAGGAACGGACCTGACTCAAGCGTCATCACGGTATATGCCGCCGAGTCGGCCGGCTGGCTGTACTGCTCCATCAGCGCCATGTAGAGACCACCATTGGTATCGTTGATCGCTGCGACGACGGCAAGTGTAGAAAGCCCTGCGAACCATCCGGTGCGAACGGGATCAATGCCAATAAGATGCCCAAGGACAAAGCTGGCAAGAAACCCGAGAGCGACCTTCGTGGTCATCAACGCTCCGCCCTTCTTCAGCAACTGCGGCAGGGCGCCGAGCGAAATACGTGCCCCCATGCAGACGTAGAAGACGGCGAGGATTGGGAGAGCTCCTGTATACAGCGCATTGGTGAAAGACCCAAAGAACGGAGCTGCGTGCGGAGCGAAGGTAGCCAGCGTCGCTCCACACAAGAGAGGGACGACCATCATGCCGCCCGGCACTCTTTCGATTGCTCGTTTGATCTGCATTCCTTCCGCCCTGGTTCTTTGATATTCCGGTTACGCTAACGCCTGATTCATCGCGATGCAAAGCAACGCTCGGATTCGCCTTTAATTCGTCTAAATTCTCTACGCCAATAGGTACGTCTCAGCAAGTGAGATCAGAAACTCAGATTCCTCTCACCGCCCGAGACTCTTATTTATAAGCTAGTCACGCGTATCATGCTCCTGTCATCCCGAAAGAGGCCTGGCACGTGGCGAGCACATTACTCAATCCAGAGAGATCTCTGCGGTATGGCGGTTGGGCGGTAGTGCTTGCAGCGTTTTTCGGGGTAATGTTCAGCTTCGCCGCGATTGTCCCATTCACCTTCAGCCTCTTTATCGCTCCTCTCCATGCCGCGTTTGGCTGGAAGCGCGAGGCAATCTCGAGCACCTTTGGGATCGCGGCAATGACCGTCGCGGCCTTCTCGCCCGGCATCGGCATGCTGCTTGACCGCGTCCCGCCTCGCAGAGTAGTGCTTCCCTGTATCGTCGTATTTTCGGTCGCGCTTCTCTCGCTGAGTCGCCTTACACCGCAGTTAGGCCGTTTCTACCTTACCTACTTCATCATCGGCGTTGTCGGAAATGGAACCGCTCAGTTGTCCTACTCACGAGCTGTTCTAAGCTGGTTCCGCACCATGCGTGGAACCGCATTGGCGCTCATGCTGACCGGCAGCGGAGTGGGATCGATTCTGCTGCCGCTGATCGCACAGCATGTCATCCAAACCCGCGGCTGGCGTGCCGGCTATCTCACCCTCGGGCTGTTGGCGCTAGTGGGCTTTCCTCTGACGGCAACGTTTCTGCGGAATATGCCTGGCCGAACGTCGCATCCGGTTGAGCAGAAGCAAACGACGGACCTCTCGAGCGTGTTCAGGTCGGCAACCTTCTGGCTGATCGCAGGATCAATTCTGCTCGGCGCCTTTGGAGCAAATGGTGTGCTCTCGCACCTGGCCGCTCTCCTGAGCGAACGTGGTGTCAGCGGTTCTAATACAGCATTGGCGCTGTCCTGTCTGGGCGCGGCCGGCATCGGCGGGCGGTTGTTGACCGGCTGGCTGCTCGATCGCTTCCATGCACCCACACTTTCATTTCTCATGTTTCTGCTTGCTGGAGCAGGCATCACGCTGTTCGCGTATGCAACAAACGCAGCGATGGGCATTGCAGGCGCCCTGCTGCTTGGGTTCAGCATGGGCAGCGAAGGAGATATCGGACCCTATCTGATAGCGCGCTATTTCGGGCAGAGCCGTTTCGCCACTCTCTACGGACTCACATGGACTGCGTATGCCATGGGAGGAGCGGTCGGGCCTGTACTTACAGGCCGGCTGTATGACCAGATGGGCGGCTATCGTCCCGCCGCGATCCTTATTCTTTCTGTAACCGCGGTCATCGCCGCATTCATGAACTTCGCGCTTCCCCGATACAGCACTGAAGAAGCAGAACTGAACACCGTAATGCTGGAGTCCACAGCAGTGGAGTAATAAGGAGAGATATGCCTCACATCCCACTTCCCGAGAACCTTCCAGGAATCAGTTCGGGTTTTGCCTTTCGTCCGGAGACCGCGGCCCCGATGCGTGAGTTGGCGCATGTCCTGCTATACACCTCAGGACGTAACACCGACCTGAGCTCCCGTGACCGCGAACTCATCGCGGCCTTTGTGTCTTCGCGCAATGATTGCACTTTCTGCAAGATGAGCCATGGCGCGGCAGCCACTCATCTGAATGGGGGCGACCGCTCCCTTCTAGAAGATGTATGGACCGATTTTCAAGCAGCGGATATCTCACAGAAGCTGAAGACGCTGCTGGCAATCGCCTCCGCGGTCCAGATCGACGGCAAGAAGGTTACGCCGGACATGGTGAAGACGGCCCGCGACGCCGGAGCGTCGGATCTTGAAATTCACGACACCGTTCTCATAGCGGCGGCGTTCTGCATGTACAACCGCTACGTCGATGGACTTGCTACCTTGCAGCCGCAGGAGGAAGGCGCATACCTCCAGATGGGAGCCCGCCTTGCGGAGCAGGGGTACATCCCGCCGAAGTAGGATCTCGAGACAGGTAGCTCTCTCTACCAAAGCAATGGCCGGATGCCTGGTAACATCCGGCCATTTTTGTTTGGGGCAAGCGATATGCTCGCCTGGTTATGAGTTGAAGGCAGCATCAATCACTGCCCACGTGGTGATAACACTCGCGGCCGTCGTAAAGACTCCATACGTGGAATAGATATTCCCGGCTTCTTTGTCTGCCTCCTCAATCGTCTGGGGAGGTGTGTTTGGAATCTGCGGATCGGAAGCATTGCGAATAGCGTGCCACTGAATCTTCTTGAACTGATCCTGCTGCATCACCTGCCCCACCATGGCGTCTCCCATATCGCATGCATGGCCAAGGCCCTGCAGATGGTAGTAGTCGCCGGAGGTGTCGAAAGCAAAAACATCTGTTGTGACAATGTTGGATTCGTGGCTGTACCAGATCTTTGGCACCGCGCGCCCGGCAATCGGCTTTGCCTGCGCGATCTTTGCCCCATTCACTCCGGTAAGTTGCGGTGTGATCTTATCCAATGCGCGAGACGGCAAAGACGATGTCGCATAAATCGCCTTGGCCCACGACTCCGATTTGAATTGTTCAGTACAGTCGAACCGCGTATGAGTCGATAGGATAACGTCACCCAACATGACGTCACTGCCAATTCCTCCGCCGGTGCCCGTGGTAATGAACATCTTCGGCTCAACGTCATACAGCATTTGCGTCAACATCTTGTAGAACGGGATTACCGTATCTGCCTTTACCGGGCTGGCGGTGTCGTAGTCCAGATGCAGCCCGGACTTCACCAGCAGTACCTTCGCTTTACCGATCATGCACGGGAAATAGAGACCAAGACTGTGATAGTAGCGTTTGTTGTAGGAGCTGTCGTCATTGAAAGGCGCCTTCTCTCCCGTGACGATCGGAATATACGCCGCAATGTCGTAGCGATATTCATACCAATTGGCGACTGGATATCCCGGTGTAAAGAGGGCCGCCAGAGCGGCGGCCTCTGCTGAGGTATAGGTCATGACGATTGCGTCGTAACCCTTAAAGTGTTTGGCCAGGCTGTCTGACTCCGATGGTTCCGGATGGATCGGCGCGGCCTTTGGCACGGCGTCCGCAGGCCATGGGACTGGAGACGGCAGCGTACTTCCACTCTGTACAGCTTCCTTAAGCTGCGGAGACTTCTCGACAAAGCGGGAGTGCGGTTTCTCCGGGTCGTAGTGCATCCGGACGTCTTCAGCGTAGGAGAGCTCTTTAGCCATTCTTCTCTCCGAGCGACTCAATCGTGCGTTGATGGTGATGTTTCGGGTGCTCTGGCAGGATAAGGAAGTTCTGCATCATGCCGGTGTCTTCATGCGGAAGGATGTGGCAGTGGAAGACGGACTTCCCTGTCCACTCCTTGAAACGCATGCGGATCACCGTCGCCGTATCCTGCGCGACCCAGATCGTGTCCTGAATGAGGCGATGCGGAGGCTCAATTCCAGCAACCGAGACAATTTCGAAGTCGTTCACGTGGATATGGAATGGATGGCCTTCCGTGCCGCCGCGCGCTGAGTCCGGAACCTCAATGGTCCACTCCTCACAGGTATTGAGATATACGGTTGTCGGCACGGCGAACTCGTCGTAGAGCTGGTTATTGATCATGAAGTCGATGCCGACCACCGGGTTCTTCTCGCCGGGAAAACGACCGCTGAAGATAAACTTGCGCTTACGCACAATCTCATCCGGGCGGATAGGAGCATCGCGAGTGATCGGCGGAAGATCGTGAGGGATTTTCATGTCAGTCGGCTCACCTTCTACTTCAATCACGGCGATGGTCTTCTGGGGCGCCTCCAGGAACTGCGCATTCTGTGCGAGTTGGAGGATCTGGTACTTGCCGGGCTTTTCCGATGCCTTGATTAGAAACTCCGCGCGGTTGGCCGGCGCAAGCACAACCTGGGATGCATTATTGACGTACTCTTTCGGCCAGGGATGATCGAAGTTGTTGCCATCCATAGCCAGCAGATACATGGTGTGGCCTTCCACCTGAATCGGCATCATCAGGTCAGAACAACCGTTCAACATGCGGAAGCGCGCCACTTCGCCGGGACGCATCTTGAAGACGGGAGGCGTCAGTTGTTTCGCCTTTGGCGAGGTCGGCGTCTCAAAACTGTGCTCTTCCCGGAAGTATGGATTACCGTTCACCATGTAATAGCGCAGGTGATAGTCGCCGGTGGTGAAGCCGCAGCTCTGCGGGGGCTTGGTGGGTTGTCCATCAATGGTGACCGACTCCGACGAGTTCTTCGCAAACGTCTGCCAGATGGCATTCTGTTTTGGCTCGTAGCTCTCGCTGTAGTCGGCATGCGGCTCATCCGTCTTGAAGAGACCGATGTCCTGCAACACCAGGTAATGATCCTTCGCAGCCTTGATCTCAGGAACCTCGTCGATCGCGCCTAGAATCACGAGGCCTCCGGCCATGCCGGAGACAGCCTGCACCGCGGTGGAACCATGGGCATGCGGATGGTACCAGTTCAAACCCGGTGACTGATCGGGCGGAATAACAAACGGGTAATCCTTATACTCACCCGGCGCGATCGAGATCATGGCAGCGGTTACATCACAGGTGCCCAGCGGTTCAAAGATATGCGGAGCAACATCCAGCCCATGGAGATGCAGGTTGGTGTGGTCCAGCAGGTGCGGCACATTCATGTCGCCGCCCCAGTCCTTCGAATCATAGGGCGTCAGCAGGTTCTTTACGCGGATATTCAACGTCTTCCCTGCCTTGGTCTTTATCAACGGTCCGGGGATCGTGTCGTTATAAGCACGGACCTTTACCTTATGACCATCGATGGTCATGATCTTCCACTTCGCTTCAAGAGTGATCTCGGGAACAAAGTGTTCTTCGTTAGCCTGCAGCGGCAGCGGAGCAGCCTCCTCCATGGGCTTAGACATGTGGTGCTCCGCCGGATGTTGCTGCGCGTTCCCTTTCGGAGCTGCCGCGCCGGCAGCGGCTCCCGCCGCCAGCGCCATAAAGTTACGCCGGGATACATTCTTCATTTCGTCACCGCCTTCTTCTTCATCTTCAGGAGCATCTCCACCTTCTGCTGAGCGGGCTTAATCTGGTTCGGATCGGTGCAGGCTAGCGGCGCATGATCCGTGTTGAAGTAGCCGTACTGTGTGAAGGCCACCGCGAGTTGCAGTGAAGTATCCAGAGAAAAGGCATCGCTGTACTGTCCACCGGGGAAGCGTTGAGGGAAGGTCTGGTTTTGAAAATACGCCCCATTCTCCATCGAGTAGGACTGGCACATACCGTCAAAGCCAAAGCTCGGCGGAACGTTGGTGCCCATGACGCCGGGCGCGCCCTTCGGCGCGGCATACGCGCTGGCATGGCAGGAAGTGCATGACGATTGCGGATTATCGACTGGCCCCGCAAGACGGTCTTTGCAGCCGAGGTGTTGGAAAGTGCCGATATCCGTATTGATGACGCTCTGCTGCAGCGGCAGGCTTGCCGATTCCGGAACCGCGGGGAAGGTCCATGGATCAGAACCCCATTGCAGGCCGACAGGGACAAGGTGGTCCCAGAAGGTGCTGCCCGGCGTATCACCGTCATAGGCAAAGGTGCCATAGACCCAGCGCGAGGGAGAGCGGGGATCGACCACTGCCACATCCACTTGCACGACATGATCAGATTGGACTTCGCGATCACACTCGTAGCCTTTGGCCTTCGTGTACTTGTGGCGATCCACCATCCATTCCGGCGAACCATGCAGGAAAGGTACGCAATCCACCGGCACATTCGACGTGAGCACCTTCACCACTACGGTTCCTTTGGGGAATGGGAGCCCCGCCGGTACCGCGCTGCCAAGGTACTCTCCCATCTGCGGCACACCGCTGGGTGGAACGGTACGCCCGAGAGCGTAGCCGCCGTACTCGTTGTAGTAACCAACCGACCATGACTCAAAGCCCCACGGATACTCGGTCTTGCAGGCATCCGTCATACCGGCCATGAAGAACTGAACATGCGGCCCGCTGCCCGGAGCCTTCAAGAACTCACCGAGTGTTGCTGTACGCTCGTTCGTCGTGCCGTGCACGTACTCGCGGCCCGCCGTTGGGTCATATGCCATCCAGGGCACGTTGTACCAGCGCGTCTTCCCGCTAACCTTGGTCCGCCAGCCCACATCGTTCGATAGCTGAGGGTCCTGCCCTTGCTTCACATAGTCGAGAATGGCCTGGATGTACTCATCCCAGTGCTGACCATGCCACTGGGGCGATTCCACTTTCTGTGGAGGGAATTTCGTGCCGAAATTCACATTGATGTTCAGCCACGTACACTCCGGGCAAGCATCCGGCACGCTGCGGGGGTAGTCATGACTCAGCTTGAAGACAGGTGTTGTTGGCTTCTTCGGCGCCGAAACAACCGCATCCCGAAATGCAGCTGCCGCTGCGGATTCCGGCTTTACCGGAGTCTGTCCCCAAAGCGGCGTCATGACCGCCAGAGTCGCCAAGGCCGAAAGAATAGTTCGTGTCGATTTCATCATTGCTCCTGTAGTGCGCAAGTTAGCCCGAAAATGGGCACAGAGGTGCGTTCCACTCATGGCGGTTTTGGTCTTTGATCTAGTCGCCGTTGGTGGCTAAAAGCTCTAAAACGTACTGGTAGAAGCCTTGAATGTTCGAGAAGCTGAAGAAGACGTCCTGGGGTTTTTCCGTGCCAACGCTGGACGGTTTGTGAATCCAGCCCTGTTCAAAACCCCACTGCACGATCGTCAATGGCATTGGTGTCGGTGGAGTATAAAGGTCGGGCCGCGTCAACCAGCAGGTAGCGGTCACGTCCCACAACCGGTAAAACGGCTCTTTGGTGACCAGGCTGTACGCCTCATACGCAAGCCGCGAATACCGGTACTTCTGTCCCTGAGCTTCGAGCGCGGTGCAAAAATCCTCGCTCACCGGCGCCGAGTTGCTGATGTCCAGCGGAAACATCTGAATGCTGCCGAAGGTGTTGAGGACATCGTGAACTGCATATGGATCCCAGAAGGCATTCCATTCAGCATGTTTGTTCGCGACAACGTTGTTCGTCGTCGTGGGATCGATATTACCGTCGACCTTGATTGCCCCTCCCATCCAGATCATGCGATCGATACCGGCGGCCAGCAGTGGGTTCTTTCCCAGAACATCCACCAACGGTGTCATGGGGCCAGTCATTAGAAGGGTTATCGGGGTGTGCTGCTGGATAGCCTCGTTCAGCAGCTTCGACAACAACGCCTCTCCATCTGGAGGAGGTGTGGACACATGTGGCGTGTATGGCTTCAGACTGGGAAGTTCATTGAACGAAACGCAGTCTCCGCGATATGGCCATGGAAACGCATTCCATCCGCGCGCCCGGCTCAGTGCCACCGGAATGTCGGCGCGGTTCATAAACTGCATCAACCGGGACGATGCCTGCATCGCAGGATCGGCAATGCAGTCCGCATTGATCACGACAATACCGAGCAGGTCGATGCCCGGCATCACAGTCAGCAACATCGACGAAATAAATTCATCGATGGCCGCATCATGAAGAAAAACGACCGGAGTGCGCTTCTCCGAAGTAACAGCGCCTTTCAAAATTCGCATCTTCCCAGTTCCTTTGAAAGTTACTCAGCTCGGAACACAGGACAGGGGATAAGGCAGAAAGTAAGAATTTCTACAACGTGAACATATGTCTCTTGATGAACATGGAAGACTATTACCCGCGCGAAAAATCTTGTCAAGTTTAAATCGGAACCAACTTGCATCCAGGTCGTTGGGCTGCCGGCCTTCCGCGCTCTGTGTCGCTACCTTTGGCTTGTCATTTTCATTGCATAGCTAATTCCCTTAGGTGGGAACTCAACGGTATCGGCGGAGAAGCAGATTTCTCCGCTCCCTCCGGTCGCCCCAGCCCAGCCGGCAGGCTGGCCGGGGCTGGGGCGCGGCGAAGTGACAAAACAAAAAACGACCAAACAAAGCTCTGAATGCCTGCCCTCCCGCTACTTCACGATGAGTGTGGCCTGCATGTTCGGATGAAGCGTACACACGTACTGATAGGTTCCTGCAGCAGTTGTCTTCAGGCTCCAGGAACTTCCCGGAGCAATCGGGCCTGAGTCGAATGCGCTCCTGCTGTCCGTCACCGAATGGGGAACAATGTCCTTGTTCTCCCAAACGACCGTGTCACCGGCATGGACGGTAAGCGACGTAGGCTGAAATTGGAAGTTCGCAATCGTAACGTGAGACGGTGTTGCCGATCTCACCGCGGATTCCCGAACTCCACCCACCGCCCCAAAGATGCCGCTCCACAAGCCCGCTGGGAGCAACAGGGACAGCATGAGGTCATGTAATACCACGCGCGTCATCATCGCCATCCCCGATCAGTGCAGCGAAGACTGAATTCCCTTTGCGTGTTCCAGATGCCCGACAAAGGCCGGAGCTGCTGCGTTCAATGCATCTTTCAATTCCGCATTCTTCGCATTGGGAATCAGAACCTTGGTGACGGCATCAATCACCGCTTGATGATAGGCCACCTCGTTGTCGATGTAGGCCTTGTCATAAGCCGCTCCGCTCATATCGCGAAGATGCACGGCAGTCTTGGCCGCATCGCTTTTCAAGGAATCCGCCGTCGCGCTCGGCGCGGGCGTTACGTGCAGCTTCGCACCGAGTTCCATCACCGAATGCTGCAGAGCCGAGTGATCGGTAATCATCTGTTGTGCAAAGGCTTTGACCTGGGGATCATGCGCCTTCGCGACAGCAGCCTTCCCGGCATCGATATCGATCTGATTCGCGGCCAGAACGATGCCGACGATCTGCGGATCGGTCGGCCCCTGTGCTTGCCCCATGGCCGTAGGCTGCACGGCAGTTACCGCTGTAGCTAGTACCAAAATAACCAAACCACGTGCTCTCATCGTCGATATCTCCTCATTCCAGTGGTGCTTCTAAACGAATGAGTCACAACCCATGAATTGGTTACATCTGGCGCCTCGAAATTAATCCTCAACGAGAGGTGTAACCTTTTCGCTTCTGGTCCATCATGTGTGTGAAGAGGTGTGTGCATGGGGCGTTCCGCGACGGCGCCGTTATTCTCAGAGCCGATCAGCGACGAAGAGGTTGTTGCCCGCGTACTTGCCGGGGAGAAGGCACTGTTCGAGGTCATCATGCGCCGCTATAACCAGCGGCTCTACCGGGCGGCGAGAGCCATCACACGGAACGACGCACTGGCCGAAGACATCCTGCAGGCCGCATATGTCCACGCTTATGAGCATTTACAGCAGTACAGCGGACGTGCAGCCTTCGGAGCCTGGCTAACCCGGATCGCGGTCAATGAAGCTCTCGGGCGTCTGCGCAGTGCTCGCCGCTTCGATGATCTCGATGACGACGGAGAGAGTATGGACCAACTAACCGCGCCCGGTCTCACCCCCGAAGAAGCCGCCGCGCATTCTGAGACGGCACGCCTGCTGGAATCGCTCGTCGAGAAGCTGCCTCACAGCAGCCGCGCCGTCCTGATGCTGCGCGATGTCGAAGGAATGAGCACCTCGGAAACAGCCGAGGCACTTGGTATCAGCGAGGAGAATGTAAAGGTTCGCCTGCACCGCGCACGAACCCTGCTACGGGAATGGCTCTCCACACACGTCCTGTATGAGACTCGCAACGCCTTCCTCTTCCACGCCCCACGTTGCAACCGCGTTGTCACCGGCGTCTTTGAGCGCATCGGCATCCCATCGCCCGACGCACCCGCTCCGAAACCGGCCGGAAAGATCACGTCCTTCTGGCAAGGAATCTTCCGCAAACGCTTATAGACCGCGCCCAGCGGTGTCTCATGGTGGCGTAGTCTCTTTTTCTGCCTATTCCCGGTGAACAGCCCCGTTGCGCTCGCTCTTGAATCAGTGACAAGTTGACACCTCCTCCTCGCCGATGATAGACCATAGCAAATCAATGATATGTTCATATCATTGATTTGGCGGAATGCAGCCGCAATGAGATGCGTGAAGAACCATTGCGCCAGAGAGGTGCGCGCCGAATCGATATGGCAAAGAAACAACAGGTAAAAGAAGCAGGCTGGCTGCTGTTGATCTTTTACCTGCCAGGGAAAAAAGCGAGCGAGCGAGTAAGCGTCTGGCGGAAGCTCCAGGCGACGGGAGCACTCTCCTTGCGCAACTCAGGTTATCTGTTGCCGGACACACCCGCGAATCAGGAACGGTTCGCCTGGCTGGCAACCAGCATCCGAGCGATTGCCGGAGAGGTTTCTGTACTTCAGGTCGGTGCAATCGATGACCCTAGCCCGGAAGAGTTGATGCAGAGCTTCCGGAACGAGCGGAACAAAGACTATGAAGCACTGCTCGGAGATATCGAAGAGAGCAGGAACAAAGGTCAGGTCTCCGCAGCGCAGCTTGCCCGTCTGAAGCGGCGCCTCGAAGAGATTCGGGAGATTGATTTCTTCCGGTCTTCGCTGCAAGGGGATGCGGAAAAGGCGATTGATCTATTGGAGCGACCGCAAACGATGCGCTTCAGCGCTGGAAAACTTTCCGCAACGGACTTTCAGTCTAAGACATGGATGACCAGGCCCCGTCCAGGCATCGACCGTGTCTCCTCAGCGTGGCTCATCAAGCGATTCATCGATCCAAAGGCTCGTTTTATCTTTGGCCCTGATCCTGCGGCACATCCGAAGGCAATTCCGTTCGATATGTTCCAGGGACATGGGTTCGCGCATGAAGGCGAGCTTTGCACGTTCGAAGTTCTCTGTATGCGATTTGGGATTCGTGACAAGGCCGTGCTACGGATCGGGCAGGCCATTCATGATGCGGACTTCGATGAACCCAGATTTGGCCGACAGGAAGGCATTGCCATCAACCAGGTCCTCAAGGGATGGGCGAAGCAGGGGGTTTCCGATGAAGAACTTCTCAGGCGCGGCGCAGATCTGATCGAAGCCATGTATCACGTCACTTAACTCCCAGAGGAGTTAAGTGAGTACAACTCATTTTGCTCAAGGTGCGCGGGAAAGATTCCCGCAAGACATAACCCAAACCGGAAAGAAGGAGCTATGAAAACCACTCGCAACGCAGTCTTCTGTATCGCATGTCTTTGTACTCCGCTCCTGGCGCAGGCGCCGCCCGACCGGTGGAAAGCCGTCGATGCGGCGCTGGGAGGGCGGGCTGGACAGATGCAACCGGGTGATGTCTACAAATACTCGATGCCGCGGCGCGATTTGAAAGTGACCAAGGATGGCACAACAGTCGCCCCAGGGCTCGCATTAGGGTCGTGGGCTGCTTTTAAGATGATGGGAAATGACGCCATGGTGATGGGAGATCTCGTGCTTACGGAAGATGAGATTGAACCCGTCATGCTCAAGCTGCAACAGGATGGCATCGAGCAAACCTCCATCCATAACCATCTTCTGGGCGAGACCCCCCACATCGTCTACATGCACATCTCCGGACACGGCGACCCGGTCAAGCTTGCCACCGCGCTGAATGCCGCTCTTGCACTGACGAAAACACCCGCGCCCGCGCCGGCAAGCCCCGCCTCAGCTTCTACTCCCACCATCGAGCTTGATACGAAGGCGATTGAGCAATCCATTGGTGTGGCGGGCAAGGTCAATGGTGGGATCCTTCAATTCACCATCCCAAGGGCC
>JABFXN010000101.1 GCA_013361705.1 Acidobacteriaceae bacterium | reverse complement strand
CGAGCTAACCCCTGCACTGGGTCATTCGAGGGAAGCTCGAAACCAGGTGGGAGCCGTGGCTTCAACCCGCTGACACAGTGCGCCCGATCTTTCTCGTGCCGGTCACAGATCGGCCCTACGGAGAATCAAGCGCTGAAGGCGCGCTCTATACCAGCCTGGGGCAACGCCCCAGGTTTTGGTGCCCACAAGATGTTAAAGGGCTGAAGGCCCGACCTATATAACAGTCTTCAATCCGACCGTGTCGTTTCGACAGGCATACAACGGGTTTCACGAACGTTCCGTTTATGACGATTGGGGATTATAGATCGGGCCTTCAGCCCTCTAACCATTTCCCCATCCCAGTACCTGGGGCGCTGCCCCAGGCTGATATAGGTCGCGCCTTTCCACCCCAATGAACAAGTTCATTGGGGACCCCGGCCTTCAGCGCTCAACACATCTTCTGGCTCAATAAGAATGGGCTTTATTATTGCTCCCACCCGAATCCAGATTACAGCTTAGTGCTTCACTCACCCCTACAACGACTGCCCCAACCGCTTCTCCAACTCCGCACGATACGTCCGGCTCACACGAGACCGATGACCATCCTTCAACACCAGCTCAAACTCACCATGTGACATCGAATGCAGCTCAAGAATGCTGTCAATGTTCACAATCGCCGATCGATGGACACGGATAAATCGCATCGCATCCAGACTCTCCGCAAGTTCGTTGAGGCTGGCACGATACAAAATCTCCTTCCCACCCACATGCAGGTTGGCATACACCCCCGCCGCTTCAATCCAGTCGATCTCGACGACACGAAGAAATCGGGTCACTCCCGCAGACTTCACCACCAGACGATCGATACTGCGCCCCGATGGTCCCGCGGCGGCGACCATACGCAACATGCCCATTCCCAGCGCCTGCATATTGCGTTCCAGGAGGCGGGTCTTTGCGCGGGCGACTGCCGCCTCCAGGCGTTCATCGCTGAACGGCTTGAGCAGATAGTCGAGCGCGTTGGCTTCAAAGGCGCGAATCGCATCTGCACATCGAGGAAGACGAGATCCAACGCCTCGCGTTCGACCGCCTCCACCGCAGCCAGGCCGTCGCCTGCCTCCAACACGGTTTCGATCTGGGCATCCTTCCTCAGCAGATCGACAATGCGCTGACGTGCAGGCGCCTCGTCATCGACGACCAGCACCCGCAACCGTTCCGAAGACTGTGACGTCATGCTTCCCCTTGTCCGTCCCCATTCGCAGACCGGAGCGGAAGCACGATCTCGACTTCGGTTCCGCCCGTGGGACGACGCGATACCGAAAAACTGCTCGCTCCGTTGTGGAGCGTTGTAATCCGTTCGCGAGTGACGGAAAGCCCCAGGCCTTCGCAGGTCTCCAGCGACCACTGCGGAGGCAGACCGACGCCGTCGTCGGCGATGCGAATCTCAACCTGTTCCGCACGGCGGTGCGCGGTCACCATTACGGAGCCGCCCGCAGCGCGCCGCGAGATGCCGTGACGAATGGCATTCTCTACCAACGGCTGCACAATAAAGCAGGGAACCAGGGCGTACTTCACCTCGGGGTCGATGCGGGTCTCGATATGCAGCGCGTTACCGAAACGGATCTTCTGAATCGCAACATAGTGATCCAGAAACGCCATCTCCTCCACCAGTGGAACCTCCTGCCGGTCACGGGATTCAAGCGACAGACGCAGCAGATCGCCCAGGTGTTCAATCATGCGGCGCGCCAGACGAGGGTCACGCTCCACCTGCGAGGAGACGGCGTTGAGCGCATTGAACAGAAAGTGAGGATCCAGTTGCATGCGCAGCGCATTCAGCCGTGCCTGCGAGAAGCTGCGCTCCATCCGCTCCAGCCGCAGCTCACTGTCGACGTAGTGCTTGTAGTACAGAAAGGTCTGGCGCGCACCGAAGATCAGCCAATAGATGAGCCAACTCCACAGAATGCCGCCGGTGAATGCACTGACGATCAGGCGTGTCCCCGCGAGCGCACTCCAGTGGGACAACCCCATCAGAGCACGCATCGCCGCGAAGACGTACTGATAGAACGTGGTGAGCAGCAGACTGGGAACAATCTGGACCAGGATACGAAGCCCCAGTTGCCGCTCCCTCAACGGAAGACGGTCGTCGACCCAGAACAGAAGCGGAGTGACCAGTCCCCATGACCACCACTGCGCCATCGACATCAGCAACATGCTGTGCCGCTGCGGCGTGGACATCTGGGGCAAAGCAAACAAAAGACCAAGCAGGCTCCAGAGCGGAACCGCCAGCAGCCAGCGGCCCCAGCGTGTGGCCATCAGGCGGCTATCAGCGAAAGACCGGGATTGCGTTTCGATCACCACACCTCCCTTGGCTGCATTTCTGTCTCGGCATTCTTACCGCGTAGCCAATGTGACGTTGTCCATATCGTCGAGGTGCATCTTGATGCCCCATCCATAGAAGTCGTTGACGATGGCAATGGCAACTTCGTTATCGCCTTCCTTCAACGGCAAAGTCAAACTTCCGTTCTGAAGCGAGAGCCGGCCATCGGGCGCCTTACGTGCAGAGGCAGCCTGCATGTAAAGATTCTTGTCGGCAAAGACCAGGTCGCCGTTGACGTAGACAAAGGCCTCGCGGAGCCATCCGAACGAGAGATGCTTTGTCTGTGCCTTGCTGGAGTGGATCGTGGTCTTCAACCAAACGACGGACCGTGCAGGCCGGTCAACCGGAATACCATACACCCGGCTGGCATTGATAAGTCCGTCCCGTTCAGCCTCAATCGGTGCCCACTTTGCGGAAGTCGCGGGCATGCCAGCGTAAGCAGGCGCCGCGTTCGCTTCGAGCTTTGAAAACGATGAGAGCTGCCAGTGCCGTATATAGCGATTGTCGGCGTCGGTATCATCCTTCTCCGGCTCCGCGGTCAGGCCTTCGGTCGCATCCGGAGTGACCGTAATGTTGGAGAAGACGCCGGGGCCTTCAATCATGATGGAGCCTCCGTCCGCGTCGCCTTCCAGACGGCCGATCTTCAGCGTGGGTGTCGCGGCTCCATTGATGAAGATGTTCATCCGCTTGCCGTTGACGACGAGCTTCACATGGTTCCAACCATCCTGTTGTAGCGGCGCCGGCCCCTGATACTGCGGAAAGACATCCCACAGCAGGACACCATGCGTCTCCGGGGCGTACTGAATGCAGTCCGGAGCATCCTCACACTTCGGACGCGGACGAAGGTAGAACATCTCGTAGTTGTCTTTATCGGCACGACGAAAGATGAAGCCCGCACCCATACCTCCGGTGGCGACGACGTCGTACTCAATGGTGCCGTTGTGGAAGTTGACGGATTTCAGCACCGCCGCCCCGGTTGGAATGTGCTTGGCATAGTCGCCGGCTTTCAAGGAGATCGCCGGGCGACCCATATAGTCGGCGAAGTCCACCGTCCCCGCCGTAACCGTCCAGCCGTCATTGGTCATGGGGACCTTGATGGTGTCGGCCGCGTAAGCAAGTTGCCCGGAGGCCAGGACAAAGAACGTTAGAAGGATCCAGAAAGAGAACCGGCGGCGATACAACGAACCGCATTCCGAAGGGAGCGCTGGCAAATGAGTTTGCATGCGCCCGAGCCGATGGTGGAAGTAGCGGGCACGTCTTCTGAAATGTTGCAGACCGGACAGGTAAGTTGCGAAACGGATCAAATGGTTTGAATGTAGCCCTTGTTGGAAGGAGGGATGGAGGGTCAGCGCTCCCCCATGTACCTCAGTGGCTAAAGCCGCGCTTCTTTCTACCCGGTACGGGACGGCTGAAGCCGTCCCCTTAAGCAAGACATTCGCACCTTCGGTGCGAAATTGTTGCGCTGCGTGCAACAGAGCAATATAGCGGAGCCCATTCGCGCATCACTTATCAGCTTCATAGCTCTGGATGTTCCAAGCAGGGGGCTGTGCTCATACTCAAACAATGTGGTTTCTCGTTCGCGCGCAGCGCGATTGCCTTGTTTAAGGGCACGGCTTCAGCCGTGCCGTACAGAGGCCAGAGGTAAGCGGCTTTAGCCGCTGAGGTCTAATCCATTTGAAGCCAAAACAATCACCGATACACCAAACACCCACGCGCTTCCAGATCACTCAACCACGCAGGCTCTTCAAACGTCACCCATCGCAGATCCAGTTTCTCCAATTTAGGAAGTTGAGCAATCGCATCCGGAAGAACCTCAATCGGATTCCCGCGAAGATCGATCTGCCGCAGCTCTGAGCAACCTGCGATCTCCTCCGGAAGCGTGCGCAGCCGGTTATTCCGCAGATGAAGCTCCCGCAACTGCGACATCGTCCCAATCGACGCCGGGAGCTGCGAGATCTGATTGTCTGTCACCCGCAGCTCCAGCAGGCCCGACATCCGACAGATGCTCTCGGGAAATACCGTGAGCTGGTTCTCACTGATGTTCAGATAGCGCACTCGAGCAAGCGCAGCAATCGAAGACGGCAAAGACGTCAGCCAGTTGTCATGAAGATAGAGAAAGTCGCAGAGCCCGGTTAGCTCTCCGATCTCTTCCGGTAGTGATGCAAGCTGGTTGTGCCCAAGATCCAACGTTCGCAGGCGCTGCATGCCGCCGATGCGCGACGAGATCTCTGTCAGACTGTTGTCCGCGAGAATCAACACCGTGGTATCTGTCTGTTCCCATATGTCTCCCGGGACGGCGCCGAGATGCTGCTTCCAGAGATTGATCGTGATGTCTGCGGACATAACGAAATCTTAAACTCACCGCAGCGAGACGCGCTCCACATGCCAGACGAACTCGGTAATCTGCGCGGCAAGCTGCAGCCGCAAGCCCGGTGGTAGATTGTGCCCCATCCCTTCAATCAGAACGAGCTTCGAGCCGGGGATCGCATCGGCCGTGGCGCGTCCTCCACTGACGTCACACATGCGGTCGGCCAGGCCGTGAATCACCAGCGTTGGAATTTGCAGTTGCCGCAGCCGTTCCGTCCTGTCTCCCGAGGCAACGGTCGCAATTGCCTGACGCGCCGCGGCAACACGATCATGCGAGCGGTCATAGGCAAGGCCGGCACGCTCTGCCACCTCGTCTTCATCCGCCGGATATCCCGGCGAGCCAACGATACGCATCGCCCGCAGATACTGCTCGATCACCTGGTCGCGCGTCTCCGCCGGAGCTCTGGAGAACAACTCCCGCAGCACCTCCGGAGAAGGCTGGCCTACGGTCACATTGCCGGTCGTCGACATCATCGAACACAACGAGCGCACGCGGGCGGGATGCTCGATCGCCATCATCTGTGCGATCTGTCCCCCCATCGAGGCTCCCACGACATGCGCCTCCTCGATGCCCAGTGCGTCGAGCAGACCTATCGCATCGGCCGCCATATCGGAGAGTGTGTACGACACCGACGACAGATCTCCGGCAAGCACAGCGGGAAGATTGGGAACCGGCGTATTCGTAAGATGCGTCGATAGCCCGGCATCGCGGTTGTCGAAACGGATCACCTGCAGCCCGCAATCGAGCAGGACATTGCAGAAGCTATCCGGCCAGTGGATGGACTGTGCCGCAACTCCCATGATCAGCAGCACTGCCGGCGCCTGCGGATCGCCAAGGCGCTGATAGGCGATATCGATGCCAGCCGGTCCAAGCTTCTTTGCGATGGCATCGGCCATGGAAGCCTCGAACCTGTTCGCCGCAACAAACATGTTATTTCTCCTGGGGTGGCGAAGGACCCGCCAGCCCGAGGGTTGAACGTATCCGGAAACGAGGCGGAAAAACAGTCTGTTTCTGAAAAGGCAGGCTTGCTATCCTAAGAATGGGAAGAGCCTCTGAAACCCCGGCAGGATGTATTGGAGGCTTTATGAAGCCACGGCTTCCACCGTAGCCGCAAAGCCCTGCGTAACCCCGTCCCGGATATCAAATTTGCATCGACAGGCCACGGACCGAAGAGCTCCGGCGTCCAACCTGTTAGGGGGAGACGGCCTCCAGAGACCATCACCGATGGGCGCCGACTTTGTGTCGGCAACCTTTCGTCGCCTGAGGTTGGCGGGCCGCAGAACCCGTGAGGGGGAAAATCACATGGCAAACATTGATACCGCTCAATCTAAAGATGGCCGTTCCAGCCACACGGGCCCGAAGATTCTCGTCGATGGCGGTGATCCGGCAGAGACGATGCGGGTCAAGGAGGCGCTCGGATACGTCGACGGCCAGACCACCAATCCGTCCCTGATCGCCAAGAACCCCGAGGTGAAAAAGCGGGTCGAGTCCGGCCGCGCGCTCACGGAAGCCGAGGAGAGTGCCGCCTACCGCAAGATCGTGCAGGAGATCTCGCCCCTGGTCGGAAGCGCGGGGGTCTCGATCGAGGTCTTCGCCGACCTCGACACCACCGCCGACCAGATGCTGAAGCAGGGGCAGGAGATGTTTACCTGGATTCCCAATGCCTACATCAAATATCCCTGCACCAGGGAAGGTCTGAAGGCAGCTCAGCGCTCCGTCGCCCAGGGAATGCGCGTGAATATGACCCTGTGCTTCTCGCAGGAACAGGCTGCGGCGGTTTACGCAGCAACGAAAGGAACCAAGGCTCCGTCCTACGTTTCACCCTTCGTCGGACGCCTCGACGATATCGGATGGAACGGCATGGACCTGCTGGCAAACATTAAGCGCATGTTCGCCTCGGGCGACGGTCATACGCTGATTCTCGGCGCAAGCATTCGCAGCCTGCCGCACCTGATGCGTTGTTTCCAGATCGGCGTTGACCTGGTCACCGTTCCAGCGAAGGTGATTCTGGAATGGGTTGAGGCCGGTCGTCCAATGCCGGATGCGAACTTCCGCTACGAGTTCAACGGCAAGCCAATGGAGTATCGCGAGATCGACCTGAATCAGCCCTGGCAAAACTTCGACATCAAACACGAGCTCACGGACAAAGGCATCCGCAAGTTCGTCGAAGACTATCGCTCGACATTGCGCAAGGCATCATAACGAAGCGCCGGCAGGCTGGAGGATTGCTCTATCTCTGGGCAGTTGGGTGGGAGCAGCGGGCTTCAGCCCGCTGAGTATGAGATACAAAACGATGGGCTTTAGCCCTGGGCCTTTTACTCGAAAACACAACAGACCCAGGGCTAAAGCCCGATTTCTCTTGATCCAGTAAACCGTGGGCTGAAGAGGGTGCTGAAAAAGGGGTGCCTGTCAGCGTATGGCATTGGGTGAAGCTTACTGTCGAGAGATTTGGGATGTCTTTATTGGCGCA
>JABFXN010000382.1 GCA_013361705.1 Acidobacteriaceae bacterium | reverse complement strand
ATCGTCGCCGCTGTTGCTAGCACAGCAGCCCAAAGCATCAGTCGCATCGGTGTCACCTCTGTCGTGTGTTGCCGAAAGCCGCCAGGGGACAGCGGCATCCTGAAGATGACACGAAAGTTGGGCAGAGGTTGCGATCCGGGATAAGAAGATAGCGGTTAATTTTGACTGTGTGTTTGAAACCGTAAGTTCTTCGCCAAAAGTCAGGATCACTGCGACCAGCCCAGGTCGCCAATGGAAAAAAGTGGAAAGCCGATATTTCGGCTTTCCACGCACCTTATGAAGCCGAGAAATCCGCGAACGACGGCGCGACCTATGGGGTGTCCTCGACCGGGTACACTGCGAAGCTGGGAGATTCTTTGCTGAAGTACCGCTTCCGGAACCAGAAGGCGAGATTTACGAGGCCAATCAAGGCGGGGACCTCGACCAGAGGGCCTACGACACCAACAAATGCCTCGCCTGAGTTTAGGCCGAAGACGGCAACCGCAACTGCAATTGCGAGCTCAAAGTTGTTGCCGGCGGCGGTAAACGAAAGCGTGGCAGACTGCGCGTAGTCCGCCCCGAGTTTCTTCCCTAGAAGGAAACTCGTGACAAACATCAGCAGGAAGTAGATGACGAGCGGAATCGCAATCCGAACGACATCAAACGGAAGCTTCACGATCAGGTCTCCCTTGAGCGAGAACATAACCAAAATCGTGAACAGGAGGGCTACGAGAGTCAGCGGACTTACCTTGGGGATGAAGCGCGTGCGATACCACTCTTCTCCCTTCGCCTTGATCAGGACGTAGCGGGTGACAAAGCCCGCCACAAACGGTACGCCAAGGTAAAGGCCGACGCTCTTTGCGATCTCAGCGATGCTGATCTCAACGACGCTGCTTTCGAGACCAAACCACTTTGGAAGAGCTGTCAGGAAGATCCAGGCGTACAAGCTATAGAAAAGCACCTGGAAGACACTGTTAATCGCGACCAGACCGGCAACGTAGTCGGTATCACCTTCGGCGAGTTCGTTCCAGACGAGGACCATTGCAATACAACGAGCGATTCCGATCAGGATGAGTCCACGCATGTATGCGGGTTCGGAGCGCATGAAAAGCAAAGCCAAAGCGCACATCAAGACGGGACCGATGACCCAGTTCTGGAGCAGCGAGAGGCCCAATACTTTCTTGTTGCGGAAGACCTCGCCCAGCTTTTCGTAACGAACCTTGGCGAGGGGCGGGAACATCATGATGATCAGGCCGATCGCAATCGGGATATTGGTGGTTCCCGACTGGAAACGGTTGACGAAGTTGGCCGATTCAGGAACGAAATGGCCAATGCTGACGCCAATCGCCATGGCCAGGAAGATCCAAAGCGTCAGGAAACGGTCGAGGAATGACAGCTTCTTCCGTTGAGCCGGTGCGCAGTTGCGACCTTGGGTGGATACTGTTTGCATCATTTAGCAAGCCTCGCAGCAGGGTTGATCGAGTTTTATAGGTAACGGCGCTCCTTCGAGCAGAGGCTTCTTTTTCGGCGCACAACACTCTTTGACAAGCTTCGCGAGATCCGCTTGCATCGCTTTTTCGTCCTTCAGGGCATTCAACGTCTGTTGAAGAATCTGCGTTGCACCGATGTGTGGCGGCATCACGAGGCGATAGTGCATCCATTTGCCATCTCGCCTGGCGGCCACAATTCCAGCATTTCTCAGATACGCAAGATGCCTTGAGATCTTAGGCTGCGGTTGGCCGAGTACCTCGATGAAGTAGCAAACACAAATCTCTTGTTCCCCCATGAGATTCAAGAGGCGCAGGCGGGTGTTGTCACCAAGCGCCTGGAAGAAGCGATCAAAGCTGAATGTCCGTTTCGACATTCTTCTTATATATGCCTTGACGAATGTTTGGTCAATACATATATTCGCTTTAGCGAATTTATGGATAAGTCGTCTCGCATGAAGATCGATGTTCGGCCGGCTATGCATGCTGATCTAGGAGCGGTGCAAGAACTCCTTGCCAGCTCCAACCTGCTTCCGATAGAGGATGTGACCCATTTCATTGACCAGTACGTGGTCGCGGTAACAAATGCAGGCAATGTCATCGGGATCGCTGGCGTTGAAGTTCACGGCGATGCCGGCCTGCTCCGCTCCGTGGCGGTGGAAGATAAGTTTCGCGGGTCTGGAGTGGGGCAGCGACTGATTGCAGGCTGTCGGGAGAAGGCAAAACTCGCCGGTCTTTCGGCTCTCTACCTGCTGACTACTGATGCAATGGAGTATTGGTTGCGGCGGGGCTTTGTCCCCATTGCCCGCGACTCTGCCCCAGTCGCTATACAGAACAGCCAACAGTGGGCGGTCTCTTGTCCCCAATCAGCGATGGCTATGAAGCACAATCTAATCGATTCCAAATAGGTAGTTGCACGAGAAGGAGAATCACAATGGAACAAATCCTGGAGTCAGTACGAGAGAAGTACAGCGCCGTCGCTGAAAGCTCACTGTCAACTCGCAACGAGGGCGTCAAGGCTGTCGCGGAAGCCTTCGGCTATAGCGCGGACGAGCTGCTTTCCATTCCCGCCGAGGCCAACATGGGACTCTCGTGTGGAAACCCGACCGCAACCGCGAATCTGCGGTCAGGGGAAGTCGTAGTCGATCTTGGCTCTGGTGGCGGTCTCGACGTATTCCTTTCGTCGAAGCAGGTTGGACCGACAGGTAAGGCTATCGGAATCGATATGACGCCTTCGATGATCGAACGAGCCCAGGCGAATGCTAAAGCCGGAGGCTACGAGAACGTCGAATTTCATCTCTCCACCATCGACAACATTCCGCTTCCCGACGCCTCCGTCGATTGCGTAATCAGCAACTGCGTGATCAACCTCGCTCCCGACAAACAGGCAGTATTCGGCGAGATCGCCCGCATCCTGAAGCCCGGGGGGCGCGTTGCCATCAGCGATATCGCTCTCAAGGGAGAATTGCCGGAAGCCATTGCGAAGAGTCTGGCCGCTTACGTGGGATGCATCGCCGGAGCAATTCCGATCGAAGCATATCGCCAGGGTCTACTCGACGCCGGATTTGCATACGTCGAGATCGTTGACAGCGGCGCGGATCTGAACGCCTATACGAAAGTAGAAAACCAATCCGGCTGCTGCTCGCCGGCAATGGAGGCCGTATCTGCTCCTAACGGTCTTCCTATCGTTTCCGACGTGTGTTGCACGCCAGCCTCCGCAACGTCTTTGCACGAAGACCTGACGAAGCTGCTCCATGAATACGACGTGAACTCCTCCGCCGCGAGTGTCAAGGTTTACGCGATCAAGCCAAAAAACTAAGAATGCATGAGCCGGTCGCTGCAGAACCAGCGTCGGATACGAGATCGCGTTCGGAGTTTGACAGACCTATAACCCGCGCGTTGACGCGAAATGAGGAGAAACTTTGAAGACCTATATTTTTGCCTGTGTCCACAATGCAGGGCGCTCTCAAATGTCGGCGGCCTTTTTCAATCAGATTGCAGATCCATCGAAAGCCCGCGGCATCTCCGCTGGCACTCAGCCTGGTGACCGTGTCCATCCGGTCGTGGTGGACGTAATGCGCGAGGTTGATATTGACCTGGCTCATGCGAAGCCGCAGAAGCTTACGGCAGAGCTCACGGCAGGAGCGGAGATGCTCATTACAATGGGATGTGGTGACGAGTGTCCCTATGTCCCAGGCCTGCGCCGTGGTGACTGGCCCCTGCCGGACCCCAAAGGGCGTCCCGTGGAAGAAGTGCGCGCCGTTCGTGACGATATCCGTAATCGAGTTACTGCGCTGGTCGAAACGGAAGGTCTGAGCCGCTCTTAAAGTCGTCATTTCTGCATCGCGCTTATTACCCCTGCGGGAAGCGTTGGAAGATGACAGGAAGATGCAGGCGGACCTGTGGCAACTGGAGGTCGCCTATAGCTCTCCACAGAAGTTCGCCACGCTGGAGGGTGCGCCGGTGCCGGCGCGAGCTCCAGCGTGACGCCGACCCTAAACCGTACGGCGAAAATCGGGCCACACTTCATGCTGGTCCTTGACTGTGGACCAGCTTTGAGCCTTCGGAAGAAGCTTTGTCTGGACGATTTTCGGTGGAAATGCCGCCGGCCCTGGTAGTGTTAGCAGGCCCTAAGATCCTGTGATATTTTCGCAGGTCGATGAGATGCACGCTAACTGTCTGAAAACGTCCATGCTGATGAGTTCGCTCTCAGGAAGCAGACGAGTCGCAATGTCCTCGATCGAGCTGATCTCCTGCTCAAAGCTGGATGGGGTCGGCGAATAGGTACTTAAGATCGCGCCGCAGCTCGATAAAATCGTCTGAATTTGCCCGATAAAGTCGCCGCTTGCCCTGGGCAACAGGCTCTTGCAAATATCCTGAATCTCGAGCGTCCCTTGATGCACGCTTATAGTGCTTGAGGTGAAGGTAGCTACAATCGCGTCACAGGCAGACTGAATCGTACTAACCGAATCTGCGTAGTTGCCTGCCGAGGGCAGATTTGCGCAGATGCCCTGAATCATGAATATCCCATCCGCAAAGCCTGGGGGAATGTTCAGCGCACTGGAAGTTATGGCTGGGTTGGAATTTTCTGTTGCGTTCTGGGCAGCAGGCCTTTGAGTACTTTCGGTCATGACAAAACTCCTCTGTTACGTCACGGTTGGCTTGGGTAGCGGATGCAGGAAGAAAGAAGGTGACCGTATAGCGACGGTATCTGGGGGTATTCGCCTCAAGAACTCAGGATCGGCAAGACACTCTCGCAGATACCCTGTATCGCTTGTAATTGTCCGTAAATGGATCCGTTCGATTCGGGCAGCAGACTGTTGCACATGTCCTGGATCGCGGTGAATCCTTGCTTCGGGCTTGATGCACTCGGATTTAGAGTCGCAATACAGACAGACAGGATCGTTTGGATCTGCCCCCTAACGTCTTCGCTGGATGCGAGCAGCAGATTTACGCCACAGATGCCCTGAATCGTACTGAACCCTGGCGCAGTGGCTGGTGGATCAGTTGCCATCATCAAAGAGATTTCGTGGCAACACGTCTTGATTCCATCCAAATAAGACGGAACTTCGATTCCTTCGTAGCTGAACTTGGTTAGGCTGTCGTAGAGACTCTGAATCATGGCGAGTCCATCCGGAAGGCTTGGCGTGCTGATCGAACCAGCAGGCGCGGCATCGAGTGTGTTCTTGGGGGCGGGAATGTTTTCGGTCATGACGGATCTCCACAGTTGCGTTATTCAATGGATTGGGTGGGAAGCAGAAGGGGGAAGACGAATTGACTGCAATCGTATCCGGGTGCAGCCCGGATTGGTCTGACGGGCCGTTCGAGCTTGGCTCGAATGTCCCACTCACGCTCCACGTGAATGGGGCACCCGGTGTCTGGGCTCTCTATGCTTCGAGGCGAGGCACTGTAACGCCGAGATGATCAGCGATAGTAGCCACGACGATCTCATGATCTTCCGGCTGGGTCAAGCCGCTAAGGACGATGGCTCCCAGGCATCCTGAGCCGCGCAGCGTAAGAGGGAATCCGCCGCCGTGTGCCGCGTACTCGGCGAGCGTGAGTCCCTGGCGGACTTCGAGCGTCGTGTTCTGCCTTGCCAGTTCCTTGCCGACGCGGAAGCTGGACTTGGCGAAGCGAACGACGGTATTGCGCTTGCGGCGCACCCAGTCTTCGTTCCCTGGCGCCACGTTGGGAGTCGCGGCGTAGAAAAGCGTCTGACCGCCCATCCAGATGCCGAAGGCCGTCGGACGTGCGTCCCTGGCGACCAGGGCGCGTAGGCGGCTGCCCAGCTCCCAGGCCGTATCGGCGTTGAAGGTGGAGAACTGTAGAGCGGCTTCCTGCTCGGTAATGATCCGGATCTCGTCGTCGAGTGTCATAGCTTCCTATAAAGTTATCTCGTGCCCGACAGCGTAACGACCCTCAGCCCTGGGATTTCCAGTGTGGCTGCTTCTGCTTCAGCTCCGAGCCCAGTGCGCCCTTCTAGTCCAGTGCGGCGCTGGCTGCCTGCCATTGCCATGCTGTTGTTGTCGTTCATCTCCTATGTCGATCGCAGCGTGTTGTCGATCCTGTCGCCGACTATTCTTGCCGATCTGCATCTCTCGGCGCAGCAGTACGGCGAGGCGATTCTGGTCTTCTCGCTCTGCTACATGGCGGCGAATCCCATCTGGGGATGGGTGATGGACCGCAAGGGACTGTTCTGGACCTGTTTTGCGGCCGTTGGGCTGTGGTCATTGGCCTCCGGCAGTCATGCCATGATGACCGGGCTGCTGACGATGAGCGTCTTCCGCGGCGTGCTTGGATTCGGAGAGGGAGCGACTTTCCCGGCGGGCCTGAAGACGGTAAGTGAAACCCTCCCCGCCGAGCAGCGGTCGTTCGGTCTGGCGCTGGCCTACAGCGGAGGCTCCCTGGGTGCGGCACTGACGCCGCTGATCGTTACCCCGCTGGCGATCCATTACGGATGGCGTGCCGCCTTTGTTTTTACCGCCGTCGTCGGAGCCCTGTGGCTGGTGCTGTGGCTCGGTCTGCGGATCGCCGGAATCTACCCGCCAAAGCACGCGCAACTGGTGGAGGAAGTTAGGCCCATTACCCGCTGGAACCGCGATCTCTTCGCTACGGCTGCGATCTACGGCCTGGGAGCGGCTCCTCTGGCCTTTGGGCTATATGCGACGCCGTTGTACCTGTCGAGGGTGCTGCACGTCTCCCAGGCGTCGCTGGGACATATGCTGTGGGTGCCCCCAGCGGGCTGGGAAGTGGGTTACCTGGTCTTCGGCCGGCTGAGCGACCTGCGCCGCCGCCGGACCACCTCGCGGCCGTTCGGTGTCTTTCTCTTCCTGATGGTGGCCAGCTTTCTGATCACGGTGGTGCCGATGTTTACCTCGGTGCCGGTGGTGTTGACCCTCTTCTTCCTGGAGATGTTCTTTGCCGGCGGATTCGTCGTCTTTGCCCTGGCGGTTGGCGCCAGCGTGCAGCCTAAGCAGAATGCAGCCTTCCTGGCTGGGTTTTCGATCTCAAGCTGGGCGCTGCTGACGGGCTTGCTGCTGCCCTGGCTGGGCCGTCTGTTCGATCAGAAACACTACTCGGCGACCTTGTGGATTGTGAGCCTGTGCCCGCCAGTGGGTGTCGCCCTGTGGCAGTTGTTGCGACGGACTGAGATGCATCAGTAGGGAAGGAAACAGCGGTTCACGCATTCGCGCGAATGCCCAGTCCAAGAAACGGGACCCGGCGCACCCAGCGCCAGCCG
>JABFXN010000275.1 GCA_013361705.1 Acidobacteriaceae bacterium | reverse complement strand
TCGATCTGAACAATGACGGTAAGGCCGAGGAGCTTCTGCCTGAGTTCGATCGTGAGAATGTTCCGGCCGCGTGGTTTGAGCTCAAAGACCACAAGTGGGTGAAGCACACTGTCTCCCACCAGAGCTACGGCCACGGCATCGGCGCGGGCGATTTGAACGGCGATGGCCGTACCGATATCCTCACGCCGCGTGGATGGCTGGAGGCGCCTGCGGATATCAATAGCTCCGCGGAGTGGACCTTCCATGCCAATGACTGGGGTGCGAAGCCGATTCTTCCCGCAGGTACACGTCAGGATGCTTCGGTGGTCCCCGTCAACAACGGGCGAATCTCCATGAGTCAGCTTCATTTGATCGATATCAATGGTGATGGCCGCAAGGACATCGTTGCCGGTATGGCCCACGACTATGGCTTCGCCTGGTACGAACAAAATGCGGATAGAAGCTGGACGCAGCACATCATTGATGCTTCCTGGTCGCAGGCGCATGAGGTCGTTCCCGTAGATCTCAACGGCGACGGGCAGATTGATTTCCTCGCAGGAAAACGCTACTTCGCGCACAACGGCAGCGATCCGGGCGAGCGGGATCCCGTCGGCATCTACTGGTACGAGTGGCGTAAGCTGCCCGGGACGCAGCTGAACCCTCGAAACGGCGGGGTGGAGTGGATTCGTCACATCGTCGACTACGGCGGACGCATGGGAGCTGGCGTGCAGACAGTGGCCGTCGATATTGATGGCGACGGTGATCTGGACATCATCAGCGCTGGAAAGTCCGGTCTCTTCCTGGCGGAGAACCTGACAAAGTCATCAAAACAGCCGCTACCATAGAGCGATGTACTCGCTCTTCGCCCTGCTCTTTAAACGGAGCTACTGGCAGGTCGTTCTGGGCAAACACAGTTGGGTGCAGGCCTACGCTGACCTGAAGCGTGCCCGTAAGGATCGCCGTGCGCGCAAAAGGTTGCGGCAGTTTCTTGTGCTGCTCATCGTACCGGCGTTCTGCGTTCTCTATACAGCCTGGCTCATAGGCATGGGTGCGATTCTGATCGTGCCTCTTCTCCTTCCTGTGATCTGGTGGCTGAATCGTCGTAACACGCAGGACGATACACCGCCGAGCATCGCACCCCCGAAGGAAGAAAAGCCGTTGCTTTCGGCCGAAGAGATACAGGGTATTCGTAATCATTTTGCGGAGCAGATGTTGCTGCTCGCCGTCATGGTCGATCGCGCCGGGAGCGAAGGGTTCCTCAAGGAGAAGACCATCCCGGAGGGGATGGAAGTGCTCTCCCGCCGTCTCCACATCGACCTGCTGCGGAAGCACGATCTGTGGGATCGCATGCCTCCAGAAGACAGAGAGGCAGTGTTGATGGCGGACGGCCATTGGGATCGTACGATGATTCACTGCGTCGCGCTTGAGGCTGAGCCGTTGCGTCTGCTTCGTTGGATCCTGCGGTTGGACTTCTATCTGCCCACCATCGGGCAGTGCATGCGCACTGACTACACCATGGCCTCAGATTTGGTGAAGACTCCCGAGCGTGCTTTTCAAGGGGACAAGCTCATCGACCTGCAGACCCTCAACAATGGGTTCGATGCAGCGGAACAGACTTTTGCTCGCTGTATCGCTGAGGGAATCCATCGCGGCTACTATGAGCCCCGCGATCAGGAGGCGGTTGCGTGGGCGGCCGGAGTGGTGAAACGCCTTGGTGGCGATCAGCATGAAGATGTTGTTCTGGGCTCAGTGCTGGTCAGCGAGGCGAGTGAAGAAGAGGTGCGCTGGGCAACGGAACTTGCCTCCAGGCGGAGAAGCTTTCTTGCCTGGGTACGCGCCCTCCTTCGCGGTGAACAGCCGCTGACAGAGGGCTTTATCGTGACCAGTGTTTATACGGCGCAGGCGGCGATACCTGACCCGTCAGGGGACGAAGCGCAGGTAGACCAGATAGGCAATCAAAGCTCCAGCTGCGGCGACAATCATGCCGGAGACCCTGCGCTTGTACACGAAGAACAGAAGCACCAGACCGGTCAGTGAGACCAGCGTCAGCAGCGCGGCGCAGATGTCGATAAACATCGACCAGGCTGCGCCTGTGTCACGCCCCTTGTGCAGGTCGTTGATGACGGCAATGAACCCGTTACGGGTCTCCGTCAGGTCGTACTTATTGGTGTCGCGATCGATGAAGATATCCGCCGCGTACCCTGGTCCCTTGAAGGAGACCTCGAGCCGGTTGTCATCAACGCGAAAGTCGGAGACGGCTCCATGCAGCTTATGGCGTGAGCGCAGCTCTTCGGCAATTCTCAGCTTGTCGGGCTCGGCCTCATTCGCAGGACGCAGCCATTCATGCGGAAGCTCACCTTTGACGACCGTGGTCTTCTCTTTTCCTCCCAGCGCCTCAGCATGGTTCAGTGTGATGCCGGTGATCGAGAAGAAGAGAACGATGGCGAACGAGACCATCGAGAGATAGATATGCAACCAGCGCGAGATGATGGCCGTGCGCCTTCGTAAGCGCACTGCCATCGTGATTGGCCGCTTGGGTGGTGTGACCATTGTCGCCATAAGCTAGTGCTTTCCGTAGTCGACCGTTGCTGTGCCAACCTCTGCCTTGCCCTTGAGTGAGAACTTGGCTGGGGTCTTCTCGTCGAGGTTGATCTCCTGCCGCAGCAGATCGTAGCCACCGTGCTCACGTGCCGCTTCAATCAGGACCGTGTACTTACCCGGCTTCACCTGCTTGCCGCTGTTGTCTTTTCCATCCCAGCGCAGCGTATAGGCTCCGGGGACGCGGGTGGCGGAGCTTAGCGTGGCTGTCAGGTCCGTACCCTCGGCCATATTGCGCATCTGGTCATCGCGATACCACTGCTTCAGCTCATGCAGCCAGCGAGGCTTGGCGAACCAGAGAGCCAGAGTGCGGACGGGGAAGTGATCCTGGTCTTCCACCCATACCGCGACGTAGGGTCGACGGTATCGTGGGCTGTCGATGCGCGCGATCTCGAAGTTGATCATTACATCCAGACCGGCGGTTTTTGTCGCGGGTGCAAACCCGGCGGTGACCAGTCGAGGGACTTCGCAGTTCTGCCAACCGGCAGATGCGATCGTCGAGCCGTCGCGCAGCACCAGCATGTAATCGACGCCGGACAGCTTCGCGGCGAGCTTCTTCGACTCCTCGGGCTGCATCACGCTGAATGCCGTTGCTAATGCGCCTGCCATTGCAGGGTCCTTCGCGATGACGGTCGATGAGATGACGTTCTCTGCCGTCTCGCCGGTGCGAGGATCGATCAGGTGCGAGTAGTGCTGCCCGCCGATGTCGAAGCCACGGCGGTAATCGCCGGAGGTGGCGATGGTGCGGTTGGTTACACGGACCATATCGATGGGTTCATCGTTATCGGCAGAGGCCTTTGGATCGGTAATGGCAACACGTTCCGTCAGGTCGCCGCGAACGACGATATCGCCGCCAATGTTGAGCAGAACACCGCTGGCGCCGGCAGACAGTGCCTTATCGGCGGCATGGCCGGCGATGTAGCTCTTCGCGAATGAGTTCAACGCAACGGGAGCATCATCCAGATGGGTTGCGGTGCCGTGGGCCTCATCCAGAGCCCAGTGTGGCTGCTGCATCTTCTCGACTGCTTTGCTGAGCTCCGCCCGCGTCGGGACTCGATTCTCCACGGCGGCCAGCTTCCAGATGCGTGTGGCGGTCTCTGCGCTGGGGTCCAGAGCTCCACCGGTTTGCTGACGATACTCATCAAAGAGAGCAAGCACTTCCAGAAGCTCTGGAGAGACCTTTACTGGAGTGTTGTGGGTCTTCATCCAGCGTGAGAATTCGGAGTTCGATTGCCAGGCGGAGAGAATTTTGTTCTCACGCTCGATCTCGCTCAGGACCGCCTTTTCGGCACGGTTGGTCTCACTAGCGGAAGCTGTGTGCAGCTTCAGCTCCATCGACGTGCCAAGGATGTTGTCGTAGTGAAAGACGTGGGTAGCCGGCTTCTGTGCCAGGGCAGAAGCGGTAAGGCAGAGCAATAGCGCCGTGTTCTTGTGAAAGGACATGCAGACCTCTTTCTTCGTTATACGAACCAGTTGGACTTCCGTACGCGATTGGCAGTGCAGTTAATTGCGAGGGGTGTCGGGTCGCTGTCCCTCGGGCGCGCCTTCGGGCCGGGGTCCGCGCTGTTGCTGCGGCATATTGGCGAAGTAGGTGGTTGCTTCCTGCAGATCGATACCGCCGTCATGGTTGGTGTCGATCTGGCCGAACTGCGGTCCCATGCGTTCCGGGGCCTCTTCGATGGTGACTTTGCCGTCCTTGTTCGTATCCCATTCCTCAAAAAAATGTGTTGCGCGGTCGGCGGGCGTCTGCTGGCGCATCTGAATCTCGGCTGCGGAGAGAGTTCCGTCACCATCCTTGTCTAAGGCCTTCAGCGCGGCCGGAGCGGCGGCGATCTCTGCTGCGGAGATCACGCCGTCATGGTCGGCATCGAGCGTCGAGAGGATCGGGTCCATACGGGTGATATTCGCTCCCCGCTCGACTCGTCCGTTCGGTCCGGCTGTCTTCGCAGCAGTGGATTTCAGCTCGTCGGCGGTGATTTTGCCATCGCTGTTTTTGTCTGCACGGGCGAAGATGCCGGCCATGCGATCCGGAACTTCGTCCCTGGTCAGAACACCGTCACCGTTCTTATCGAGGGCCATCAGGCGCTGCGCCGTCTCGTCGGCATTGTTCGCTTTGGGATCGGCCTGATTCGGCAGATACTCCAGCGAGGTCAATTGATCGTCATGATTCACATCCAGCGAGAGCAGACCGGCAGAAGCTGCTGCAATCTCCGCGAGCGAGAGCTGGCCATCATGATCGGTATCCAGCGCCTGCAACACAATGCGCGGCGGAGGCCCGCCGGGGCCTCCAGGGCCACCCGGTCCTCCAGGACCCTGAGCGAGGACAGCAAGAGGAAGAGCAAAAAGAGAGAGGGGCAGAACACGACGCATACGAGAAACCGCCTTCTATTTAGGACATATTCAGTCCTATTTTTATAGGACAAATAAGGTCGTAGTTCAAGAGGCTGGCCCGTGAAGTGAGTTGTTTCGTTTTATACGGGCGGAAGTCCGGAGACCACCTCGACCCCGGCGGGAGGCGTGAAGACGAAGTCCGCATCCTTTGTTGGAACGTTCTCCTTCAGGGAACTGAAGCTGAACTCGGTCACGGAGCCGTCCTGCTCCTCGATCTTCAAGCCCACGATGGCGCCGGTCTCGGCTATAACCGTGACCGTGAAAGCCTTTACACGGTCCTCCATGCCCTTTGGCACTCCAGTGAAGATGGCGCGGTCGCCGGAGGTGCTCATGCTGAGGTGGTCGAGCTCTTTTTCGAGGTTGGTGTGGCCCAGCAGAAACCGCAGTGGGCTGCGCATGTCGTCCAATTGCTTTGCCGGAATCTTCTGTGCCTGGGCGTCGCCTGGCGTGTAGAAGTAGGCGTTCTTTCCATCCAGAACGAACAGCTTGCCTTCGGGAGCGGCATAGCTCCAGCGCATCTTGCCCGGTTTCCTCAGCAGCAGGGTGCCGTTTTCGGTCCGGTTCATCCCCATACCGGTATATCGCTCGGAGTATTTCGCTTCCAGCGAGCTAAGCCGGTTGTAGTGGTCATTCACACGTTTAGCGACGTCATGCAGCGTCTGAGAGAAGGCAGGAACGGCAAAGAGAAGAACAAGACCTGCGAAGCGACGAACCATGGTTTCTATGATGCGCGAAATTTCCGTTTGACATATAACAAAATTGTTATATAAATAAATTGCTATGGAGGCGGTTATGGAATCGATAGACCATCTCGACATCACCTTTCAGGCACTGGCCGACCCCACCCGCCGCGCGATTCTCGCCCGGCTGGCACAGGGAGAGGCATCGGTCAACGAGCTCTGCGAACCATTTGCCATGAGCCAGCCCGCCATCTCGCGCCACCTGAAAGTGCTGGAGCAGGCCGGGCTCATCTCGCGTGGCCGTGATGCGCAGCGACGTCTGAGCCGCATTGAAGGAGGTCCCATGGCGGAGGCAAGTGCATGGCTGGAAGGTTTCCGGCGTTTCTGGGAGCCAAGCTTCCGGCGACTGGACGGACTTCTGGAAGAGATGAAAACGGAAGAGGCAAAGAAAAGGAAGGAGAAATAGGAATGCAATTCGGAAAGCTCACACAGGAACGGATCGGAGCGAAACAACTGGTCATCACACGCTCCTTCAATGCTCCACGGGATTTGGTGGTGAAGGCGAATACGCAACCTGAGTACGTCCGCCGCTGGCTTCTCGGGCCTCCGGGGTGGCAGATGCCGGTCTGCGAAATGGATCTCCGTGTCGGTGGACGGTACCGCTGGGAGTGGTCTCACGCGGAGAGCAACATGCGTATGGGGCTGGGCGGTGAATACCTTGAGTTGGATCTTCCGCAGCGCATGCGCGTCACCCAGGAGTTCGACGATGCCTGGGATGGGAAACAGTCGATGATCGAGACCGAGTTTCTGGATCAGGGTGCACAGACCGCAATGAAACTGACGATCACCTATGAGTCCGAAGAGATCCTGGAGCGGGTGATGCAGAGCCCGATGACCAGCGGTATGGAGATGGGCTACGAGCGCCTTGAGGCGCTCCTCAACGAGATGGAGGGCAAGTAGATGGCAATCACCAAAGGGAAGTCCACAGTCGAGGTTCTGGGAGAAACAGGCATCGTTGTAACCCGTACCTTCGCCGCACCACGTGCCATGGTTTTTGATGCGCTTACCAAGCCGGATCTGCTGCAACGCTGGCTGCTTGGTCCTGAAGGCTGGACAATGCCAGCCTGCGAGGTCGACCTGCGGGTCGGCGGCAGAATCCGCTTCTACTGGAAGAGCAGCGACGGTAAGGAACTGCAGCTAAGCGGCGTCTTCATGGCGATCGATGCGCCTAAGGGATTCTCAGCAAACCAGCGCTTCGACCTTGGCTTTATCGGGCCGGAAGAGAAGCTTACTTACATTCTTGAAGCCCGGGGTGACGAGACCCTGATGCGCGCCGAGATCGTGTACCCCACGCGGGAAATTCGCGATGGAAGCCTGCAGGGAGGTATGACGGACGGCATGGAGACCAGCTATGCGCGAATGGATGAGGTACTGAAGTCTCGCTAGAGTGGCGTCCCCAGATGTTCTTAAATGGTTTTCATCGTAAATGCAGCAAATGTTCTTATTTTCAATGGTTTGAATGTAAAACCTCATGAACTATGTCAAGAAGATAACGGCAAGATACCATCATGCAAAAAG
>JABFXN010000404.1 GCA_013361705.1 Acidobacteriaceae bacterium | reverse complement strand
CTGAGACCATTCGCCGTATTGGCTCCGCTGGTCTTGGAGAGCAGCGTATTTGATTCCCGGTTCAGCTCCTGCAGCAGGAAGTCGAGCTTCTTTCCCAGCTCTCCACCGGCGGCGAGCAGGCCGCGGAAGTGGTCGACATGAGTCTTCAGCCGGACGATCTCCTCTTCAACGTCACTGCGTTCGGCCATCACCGCAGCCTCGGAGAGCAAGCGCTCTTCGCTGATACTGGCGCCTTCGGTCAGTTCTGCAATGCGGGTCCTGATGCGCTCATAATAGCTGGCGCGCACGTCGCCCCGCAGCGTATTGACTTCGTCTGCAACGGCCCCGATACGCACCATGCAGGCATCGAGTTCGGCTACGAGCGCCGCACCTTCCTGGGCTCGCATTGACCGCAGCGAGGCGATCAGCGGTTCCACTTCCTGCAGCACCGCCGCCTCAATCTGCTCCGGCTTCAGCTCAGAATCTTCGCCATCCGAGCTGAAGACGCCGGGCATGCGCAGAATGCTGGAGAGATCCGGATCACCGGGGAGCTGATTTTCTTCAGCCGCACGACGGTACGCCTCAACATAAGCAGCCACAACGGAACGATCGTACTGCAGCGTACGCTGGCGTTGGCGATCGAGCTGCAGCGTTACCTCGACGTGGCCACGGCGTAGCTGCTCCTTCAGCAGTTTGCGAAGCTGCATCTCCAACGCATCGCAACCGGCTGGAAGGCGCATATGCAGATCGAGGAAACGGTGGTTGACACTCTTCAGCGAGAGCGTAAATCCCACGCCCTCAGCCACACTGCCTTGAATGCGGGCAAAGCCCGTCATCGAATATGCAAGACTCATGCGGTCCCTTCTGCAATAGTTTCAACAGCCCGGTCGGTGACGAACTGCAAGTCATACAGCCGCTTGTACGTGCCGGAGAGCTGTAGCAGCTCCTCGTGCGACCCAATCTCAGTAATCTGCCCATGTTCAATGATGACGATGCGGTCGGCTCGGCGAACCGTGCTCAGCCGATGCGCGATAACAAATACTGTACGTCCCTGCATCAGATTTGCCAGCGCGGCCTGCACCAGAGCCTCGCTTTCCATATCCAGCGCCGAGGTCGCCTCGTCCAGTATCAGGATGGGCGCATTCTTCAGCAAGGCTCGCGCAATCGCAAGCCGCTGGCGTTCTCCACCGGAGAGACGCGCACCCTTTTCGCCGATCATCGTGTCGTAGCCGTTCGGCAAGCGCTCGATGAAGTCGTGCGCCAGAGCCGCCTTCGCCGCCTCCTGCACCCGGGCTAACGGGACATCGGGCTGGCCATACGCGATATTGTTGCGCACCGTGTCATTGAATAGAACGGTCTCCTGGGTCACTTTGCCTATCAGCGTACGCAGCGATGCTATGGTTACGTCGCGCAGATCGTGACCATCGAACGTGATTGCTCCTTCAGTCACATCGAAGAAGCGCGGAATCAGATTTACCAGCGTCGACTTGCCGGCGCCGCTGGGACCGACAAAGGCGATCACTTCGCCGCGCTTTACATCCAGATTGATGTCGCGCAGCACCTGCTTCTGTTCATGGTCGACCTCGTAGGCGAAGCCGACATGCTGAAATCGAATTTCGTCCTGGAAGCCCTGCAGGGCAAGCGCCTTCTTCTTCTCGGTCACATCATCCTGCGCGTCCATGAACCGAAAGATCTCGTCACTGGCGCCGAGAGCTTGCTGGAAGCTGTTGTAGAACATGGCGAACTTGCGAACCGGGTCATACAACGTGAATACGGCAACCAGAAATGAGATGAATGATCCGGCAGTCATCTCATGCCTCAGAATGCGATCACGTCCCAACAGGAGCAGCAACGCAATGGCGACAGATCCAATGGCGTCCATCAGCGGGGAGCTAATCGCCTGCACGCTCACGCTCTTCAGATTGGCGCGAAAGAGACGGCGCGCTGCCTTACGGAAGCGGTTCATCTCCCATAGTTCCATTCCGAACGCCTTCACAATGCGGTTGCCGGTAATCGTCTCGTGCAGGATGTTCTGAATCTCGGCGAGCTTATCCTGGCCTTTCCGCGTGGAGCTCCGCACACTGCGACCGATGCGCCGCGCCGACGAGATCACGACTGGTACAAACAGCAGGAGCACCCAACTCAGCCTGCCGCCCATCAGAACTACAACCACCGCCGTCCACAACAGAGTGAAGAACTGCTGCAGCAGTTCGCTCAATACAGACGACATCGCAACCTGAACCTTCTCGATGTCGTTGATCAGCGTCGAGAGCAGCGTACCCGTCGTGTGCCTCTGAAAGAACGCAACCGACCGGCGAAGCACGGCGTTATAAAGGTCGTTGCGCAGGTCCGTGATCATGCCGAAGCCGGCATAGTTCACCAGATAGGTCCCCAGGTAATCGCAGATGCTCTTCACCAGAGCCGAACACACCAAGGCAAAGGCCACCACCGTCCAGGCATGGTGAAAGTGATTCGGCACAAACCATTGCAGATTGAGCGTCAGGTTCCAGAACGGAATGTGGAAGATCAGAACGTCCCGCGAGAGCGCATCCGGTCGCAGCACATTGTCGAAGATCGGCTTGACCAGAAGAATGCGGAAGGCCGCCATTGCCCCCACGATCGCCATCAGCACGACCGAGATCAGCGAGTAAAGCAGATACGGCCGCGCGTACAGCAGCAGCCTCCAGAGGCGCCTCAAATGCGCACCCCCAGACCGAAGTTGGCGATGGGAGACATCCGTCTTATTCTAATCAGCCCGCAAGGGGCTTGCCCGCCGCCGGTCAACGCGGCATATCCCTGTGGCCGCTCTTGACACGATAGCCCTCGGCCTCCAGCCGTTTCTTCATCTCTTCGGCGATTGCGACCGAACGGTGCTGGCCACCCGTACATCCAAAGGCGATGGTCAGGTAGCTCTTGCCTTCCTTGACGTAGAACGGCAGCAGAAACTTCATCAGATCAGTGGTCTTGTCCAGGAACTTCTTCGTCTGAGGGAAGCGTTTCACATAGCGCGCCACCTTCGGGTTCAGCCCGGTTTCCTTGCGGAACTCGGGGATGAAGTGCGGATTCGGCAGGAAACGCACATCAAAGACAAGATCAGCCTCCGGGGGCACACCATTCTTGAAACCGAAGCTGATGGAGCTGACCAGCAGGTTCTGATCGGTATCTCCCCGGTCGAATTGCTGGTTGATATGGGTACGCAGCTCGTGGACGTTGAACTTGGTGGTGTCCAGAATGACATCGGCCACATTCCGGATGTGATCGAGCCGCTTCCGCTCTCGCTGAATCGACTGCAACACTGTATCGTTCCGCCCCAGCGGATGCGGCCTGCGCGTCTCGCTGAACCGGCGCAACAGTACCTCGTCGGTCGCCTCCAGGAAGACAACTCTGGTGTCCAGTACTTTGCGGACTTCTTTCAGGATTGCGGGAAACGCATCAAGCTTCATGCCCTCGCGCACATCCACTACCAGAGCTGCACGGTCGATCTCATGCGACTGCCGCACCAGGTCGGCAAACCTGGGAACCAGTTCCAGCGGCAGATTGTCGACCGAGTAGAACCCCAGATCCTCAAATGCCTTCAGAGCGCTGAGCTTGCCGGAACCGGACAAGCCCGTCAAAATGACGAGCCTGTCCTTTCCGTCCGATTTTTTCTTTGGGGATGCCGCCCGCGTCGTACCCTTCTTTGGCATGGAGAGATGCTACTACGCCGGCGTCTCAATCAGCTCCATCTTGCCGTCACGCATCCGATGCAGCACCAGCAACTGCCCCGTCCGGTTACGGAAGATAAAGATATCTCTATCGCGGTAGTGCGCTTCCTTCAACGCCTCCTCCAGGGTCATAGGGCGCATCGCCACCGAATCCAGCGAGCGAACAACGTGTGGCTCCGGCAAGCTGGCTGCCTGCGGGAAGCTATGCGCAATCACGGCGAGCTTGCCGTTAGCGTGTCCGTTCATCTTCGACTTTTTGTCCACCGGGATTGTTGGCGCCTTGTCCGAGGCAGCGCGGGCTTCGTCGCCGCTCAGCCGGACGGTGCCCGCCGTCAGTTTATCTCCCTGGGGATGGCGTTTCCGCGTCACGATGGTCTTCTTCAGCTTCAGGACCTGCTTCTCGATCTTATCCAGAGCGTCGCGCAATGCGATCTCCACCTCCGGCGAGACGCACAAGGCTGCGATGTCTTTCAGCTTGGTCTTCAATGTGATTTCCACGCTGCAGCGGTACTTTTCGCAGTTTAAAAAGATGTGGACTTTGGCTGTATCGTCGACCAGCTTTTCAATGCGCTTCAAACCCTCTTCAGCCTGGGCCTTCAGCTTTTTGGTGACAACGACCTTTCGTGCGGTGTATTCCACGTGCATATTGGGCACCTCTTTCTAAGGTCTGGTTAGACGCGACTAGCGTACTCTGCGTTTATGCGTACTGGGAATCTGCATTTCTTCCCGGTACTTTGCAACGGTACGACGAGTAATCTGAATTCCCTGGCGCTGCAGCTCGGCAGCCAGGTAGTCGTCCGTATAAGGTTGGCGCGGATCTTCTTCTTCAATCAGCTTCTTTACCTTCCGTTTGAGCAGTACCAGGGGAAGGTCGCCACCTTCAGGCCCATTCACTCCTTCCGAGAAAAAGAAACGAAGCTCGTATACGCCCTGCGGCGTATGGACGTATTTGTTCGACACTGCACGGCTGACCGTAGACGGATGTACACCGATTTCCTCGGCGACCTCCTTGATCATCATCGGCCGCAAACCCTCGATGCCCTTCTCTAAAAAGTCATGCTGGCGGCGCACAATCGCCTCGCAGGTACGCACGATCGTGTTCTTCCGCTGTTCGATGTTCCGCAATAACTGGATTGCCGAACGATACCGCTCCTTGACGTATTCCTTCAGGTCACGATCGGCATCCTTCTGGTGCATCATCCGGCGATAGCCCGCATTCAACCGCAGCGCGGGCATATCCTCCTCATTCATTACCACCACGTACTCATCGCCCCGCTTCACAAAGGCGACATCGGGTTCAATCAGCCGTGTCTCCGTGTTGTTGTAGCGCTGGCCCGGACGAGGATCGAGCGAGCGGATAACGTCCACCGCTTCCTGCACCGTCTCCGGCGATTGCGCGCACTCTTTCACCAGCTCGCGCATGTCCTTCTTCTGCAGCAGAGCCAGATGTTGCTGCACAATCGCATCGGCAATCCGCATGACACAGCCACGATGCTCTGCCGCCAGCTTCTCAACATCCTCGACGCGGCGATCGATCTCGACGGAGAAGTCGTCCTCATGTTCCTTCTGGGTCCGGTAGGCGGCACGCCGCTCGGCAGCAGCTTCGGCCTCACGTTCACGCGCGGCGAGCTGCATCAGCAGGCACTCCTTGAGATCACGCGCTCCTATGCCGGCGGGATCAAGTGTCCCGATCACCTTGTGGGCTTCCTCCAGAGCTGCTTCCGGATGTTCGTCTCCCTGCTCTCGTAACACCGTCGCAAGCTCTTCGTCGGTAGCGACGAGATACCCGTTCTCATCCAGGTTGCCGATCATCAGTTCTGCGGCGGACCGCACCTCGTCCGGAAGGCTAACGGAGCCGAGCTGCCACAGCAGATGGTCCGTCAGTGTGCTTGGCTTGGAAAGGAAGTTTTCGAAGGAGGGCTTGTCCAGCTCCTCACCACCCAGATTGCCTGTCCGGAAACCGGGGTCCAGATACTCCTGGAAGTAGCTGCCGAAGTCGATCTCCTCAAAAGGATCTTTCTCTTCCTTGACGGCAGTTTCTTCGGCGCTCCGCTCGCGGTCGCCCTCGCGCCCGGCGAGCTCTTCGAAGGAAGGATCGTTGCTCTCGATCTCCTCAAGGACAGGATTCTCGACGATTTCAGTGTTGATCATCTCCCTGAGCTCAAGCTTGTTCAGCGCCAACACGCTGACCATCTGCATCAGGCCAGGCGTCAACACCTGGCGTTGGGAGATCTTTACGTTGAGCTTGGGTTGGAGGAGCACTCTTTGTTACTGGATCCCTTCTTTATCTCCGCGGCAGGGGTCTCTCCGACCGTGTGCCGTAGTCTACACCCGCATACAGGCTTGTAAAGTGGGGGTTGTACTACAACGAAAACCCCTCTCCCAAATAGATGCGCTTGACCTCCGGATCGCGTCCAAGTTCACCTGGAGTTCCCTCCCGGAAGATTTTGCCCTCATTAATGATGTAGGCACGGTCGGTGACACTCAGCGTCTCACGGACATTATGGTCGGTAATCAGGACGCCGATGCCGCTGGTCTTCAAATCAAAGATGATCTCCTGCAGATCCAGTACCGCAATGGGATCGATTCCTGAAAATGGCTCATCCAGAAGGATGAAGGCCGGCTGGATGCAGAGGCACCGCGCGATCTCCACGCGCCGGCGCAGACCGCCGGAGAGCGCATATCCCTGCGTCTTGCGGACCGGACCCAAATTTAGCTGCTCGATCAGCTTTTCCAGGCGAGTTCGCCGGGTCTCCGGCGAGAGCTGTTGCGCTTCCAGAACAGCCATGATGTTCTCTTCCACCGAGAGCTTGCGGAAGACCGAAGGCTCCTGCGGCAGGTAACTGATACCGAACTTCCGGGCCCGCATATACATGGGAACCCGGCTGATATCGGCGCCGTCTGAGAGCACCCGGCCGATATCGGGCCGCACCAGGCCCACCATCATGTAGAAACTTGTCGTCTTTCCCGCCCCATTGGGGCCAAGCAGGCCGACGACCTCGCCCTGGCTGACGTGCAGGCTGACCCCACGTACTACCGGGCGGCCGCCGTAGCTCTTTCCGATCTCATCTGTCGACAGCCTGCGCATTACTTCACCTGCGTTTCGGTGCGCACACGCTGGTCGCTCGCGCCCGATACAACCACGCTACCATCCGCTGCGTGGAAGCTCAATTGCGTCCCCGTGATCGTCCCCTGTTGTGGATCCACCACTTTTGGGGACCCGGTAAGCACGGCCAACCCATCGGCCGCCGTATAGACCAGTTGGCCGCCCGTTCCCCGGCGCTGCCCTTGCTCGATCACAACATCTTCTTTGGCGACGACTCGCTCCACACTGCCGCTGAAATCAGCCGTTTTTGCTTTGGTGGCAGAAAGAAAGACCGTCGCCTGCCGCGCGCTGACGGTGCCGTCGGCGCTCTCCATCCGAACAGGCCCGGCAAACTCCACTTGGTGTTGGGCTTCGCTGAAGCTCATCTGGCGGGCTGTAATGCGATAGACCGCCGAGGGACGCTTCGGCGTAGCCGCCGAGACCAACACCGCTCGCACC
>JABFXN010000288.1 GCA_013361705.1 Acidobacteriaceae bacterium | reverse complement strand
GCGCGGCATCGCGCGGAAGGTCGATCTCGCCTGAGAGTGTTCCGGTGGGCGACAACGTCATCTGGCGGTCGAAGATGGCCTTGTCGGTCGAGTCTGAGATGGTGACATGCACGCTTCCCTGCTTCGGCGGGGTGAGCAGATTGCTGGCATGTTCGCGGACGATCGCCTTCCAGTGCACCGTATGCGTCGGCCGATAGACGGGCCGCTCGGTGTAGACATAGCCGGCGTACCGGCTGCCTTCGCCGGAAGTCAGCGCCCAGGTGCCTGGTGTAGAGACGGCGATGTCTTTTTCTTTGGATGCCACCACCCAGAAGGCATCCTCATGGGCGCGGTCGGCGGCGATCGGTAATTGTGCGACACCATTCGCGTCAGTGCTCGCGGAAGCTACTGCCTTCTGTCCAAAACCGGCATCGATCTTCACGCCTTCAAGCGGCTTACCGCTGATGCGATCTGTAGCGTAGGCGAGTACGGCGCCGTTACTGGTACGCGTGACCAGCGCCATAGGAGTGACCATCACCAGCGTGTAGGCCTTTAGATGGCCGTCGGTCGCCTCCAACAGGTAAAGGCCCGCCTCCAGTTTCTGCTGGATGGGAAGATCGTTGTTATCGGAGACGTAGGTTGCCGGCACCACCTGCCGCCACCGGGCAACGAGCTGGCGCTGGTTGAGGATGGGAATCTGCGCGAACTCGGCCTCGTTGATGATGCGGCTGCGACGGGAAAGCGAGGTCTGTTTGGCGCGCATGGCGTGGCGGGCTTCGCGCGAAAACTGATACCGAAAGAAGTCGCGGATGCGCGCCCAGAGCTGTGCCTTCCAGTCATGGAACTTTTCCAGCCAGGTCCGCTCGTCGATGTGTTCGGCCCCATACGAGTAGTCAGAACCGAAGGAATGCAGCTCCTTCAGGTTCTCGACAAACTTGACCGGATCATCGACGCGGTAGATGCGGAACTCCAGCGAGTCCACATCGTGGGTATAGAGATGGATCGTCGGCTTGTCACCCGGAGCGAAGGTCTTGCTGGTGCTCAGGTTGAAACTTTGCGCGCGTGCGAATGGGTTTGAGGTGAGGACGAGGGCGGCGAGGAGAGCGAAGAGAGCGAGGCCACGCGGTCTCATTGAGGGTCCTCTCGGAGGATAGACCAACGATACACGCCGAGGAAGTTGGTATTGTGTGAAACCGGTCTCCATCGGGGATCGGGGTGATTCAGTAGGTCTTCCAGCGCGACACGGCGAATCTCGCCAGGCCCTGAGCCGATGGGACCGGTGTGATATACCACCCAGTCTCGCTTGCTGCCGGTCACGATCATTGAATGGTAGGGAGAATTCTGTTCCAGTTGCCGGTAAAAGAGCAGATCCCCCTCGCGTGCGGCATGAAGATCGCGTGAGACGAAGAAGGTGTTGCGCTGCCACAGCGTCTTTGCATCGGCAAACTGGGCGAAGCTGCCGTTGGTCAGGTCGGCCGGGGAATACGCCCCGTCGCGCACACGGAACAGATTCGCACCCAGAGGAGTAAGCGGATAGACGTACTGGCTGACAGAGCTGGAAGGTAAGGCAAACTCGATCGGCAGAGTCGCCTGCCAGATTTCATTGTGGGCGTGCAGCGCTCCCCGGTAGCACCAGCGCAACAGCGCGGCGCAGTCGTTGATCTCAGCAGGAAGCTTCTGCGGCGGTGTCGCAGCCGCCAGATCCGCAAGTGATGAAAACCAGCGCCGGAAGGCCGCACGGTCGGCAGAGTTGTGCAGCCGGAGATACTCGGGCGTACCGTCACCGAAGAGGTCAGTAGCATCCGGCGTGAAGTCCAATCCGATATCAACGCGCCGAGCCCCGTAGGTGAGCTGTAGCGTGCGCTGCCCTGGCAGCACCGGCGCCTGCACCATCACGGCGCCATCATCCAGCACGCGGGCGGTCACGCCGCCGATTTGGAGCTCGGCACTTCCCCTTCGAACAAGCTGCCCGAGGCGATGCTCACGGCCGTCAGCAGGAAGGTTCCGCTGGACCTGGGTCAGACGGATGTGCGGACGCCCATGGACGAGCCATACGGCGACGGTGCCCACAAGGAGAGGCGCTATGACAAGAAGAATGATTCGGCCCTGCGATGCTCGGCTCACGGGTTTCGAGAGTGAGCATAGCAGGGCCGAAAGGGTTTGATGAGCGAGTTAGAAACTAATTCGGGCCGCGAGCTGGATGCTGCGCGGATCGCCTACGCCGTTGGCTGCACCAAAAGTTGAGCTGGAAGTTGTGGGATAGGCTCCCGTTCCCCAGGTTCCGTTGGGTAGCATGTCGTTACGGTGGTTCAACAGGTTGAAAGCCTCCGCGATGCCTTCCAGATGGACTCGATCCGTCAGAGCGATGGTCCGGTTGAGCCGGGCATTCACTCCGAAGAAGTCGAATCCAACACCGGTATTACGGCCAATCACTGCCCCGGCAAGCCCTTCTGTACAGGGATTCGTTGTCGACAGTGAATAGCCGCCGGTGCAGGGACGCTGCGTCGTCTGCTGCTTCGTCTGTCCGCCGGTCACGATATTGAACGGCAGTCGTGAGTAGTACTGCAACACTCCACCGAACTGCCACCCATGCGTTAGGTGACCGATCGCCGTACTCGTGTGTGAGGTTGGCGAGTGAACACTGAAGTCGAAGACCAGACGGTGACGCTGATCGTCGTCGGAACGGCCTCGATCGACATTGAGATCGAAGTTATTAATCGGCGAGGAGAAGAAGAACTCGCTGATATTGTTGATGGCCTTCGACCAGGTATACGAGACCCGCGCTGAACCCCATGAAACCGGCCGCTGCACCAGCGAGACCGCGAGGCCGTCGTAATACGAATCGAACGACGAATCGTAGTAGCGAACGTTGCCGCGCGAGTTATCTGGCCGAGTGCCGTCGAGGTTGATATTGCGGTTGATGGACGAAAGCAGGTGCAAGCCACGTGTGTGTTGATAACTAAGTCCCAGAGTCGTTGCACGAGCCAGTTGCTGCTCCACGCCAAGGCTCGCCTGCTGTGCATAGGCATTCTGAATCCCAGGACGCATCAGCGTGTAGCTGATCTTCGCCGCCGGATTCGGTGTGGTGGAGACATTCGGGAACGATGGTGCGCCCACGTCTCCCGGGACATAGGTGTACTGCAGCAGGCGACCCCGCGTCGGTTCCTGCGTGTTATTGGCTGACAGCAGCGCATTCGCCAATGCGCGCAAGGGAATGCGGTCATAGAAAAGACCATAGCTGCCCCGCACCACGGTACGGTGATTGGCAAACGGTGACCACGCAAAACCGACGCGAGGGGAAAGATTATTCGTATCGGTATTCACGGTCGACAGAAACTGCAGGTCATAGCGCAGGCCGGCATTGATGGTCAGCGATGGAAGCGCCTTCCATTCGTTCTGCACGTAAAAACCGACGTTGGGATTGTTCTGGGCAATGAATGGCGTGCCGAAGTTCTGAACGTAGCTGGAGTATCCGGAGGTGCTGGACAGAAACGATGTCAACGATGGGAAGGTATAGTTCCCCGCAATCGACATCGGGAAGGTAATAGTGTCTCGGTTGAAAAGGAAGTCCACGCCTGTCTTCACGGTATGGGCTCCGCGCTGCATCACCAGGTTGTCGACTACCTCATACAGGTAGTTCAGGCGAGCAGTGGGCGAAGAAGAAAACCGCCCGAAGCTGGCGACTCCGCTGATGGTGATCGCCGGGCTGTTCTGGGTATTCGACGGAGCGTCCAGACTGTCATAGGTGAACTGCCCCCTGGTCTCGTTGAAGGTGCGCGGTGAAAGCGTCGCGATATTACTCGCTGCAACCGTGTGATTGGTGTCGCGCACCGCGGTTCCATAACTGACGTCTGCCAATGCGCCGGCGCCGCGAGCGTTGACGCTGTTCAACCGATAGTAGCTGTAACGCAGCGTGAGGTGGTCTTTGTCGCTGAAGCGATGGTCGCCGCGCACGAAGAGATTGTCGGTGTGGAGCGTCGTTGGGTAGAGGGTTGTCGCGCCGGTTCCTACAGATAGGCGAGGTCCGGTGAAACCGAGTGCATTCAGGCGATTGTTGATCGCCGTGGCGTTCGCGGGCGAGATGGTCACTATTCCGTTCGTATTCAGTCGCCGTCCTTCATAGTTGCCGAAGAGAAAGCTGCGGTCACGCCGCAGCGGTCCGCCCAGGCTCACCCCATACTGCCCTTGCGTAAGCGGCAGAGTGGTGCGCGAGAGTGGATTCTGCGCGTTGAGCCGCTGATTCCGCAGAAACCCATAGGCCGTACCGTGCAGGTCGTTGGTTCCGCTGCGAGTGACGATATTGAAATAACCGCCCATGGCACGGCCCAACTCGGCCTGGCCACCTGAGGTGACCACCTGGAACTCCCGCACTACATCCATGCCATACGAATTGCCGGCGAGACCTGCGGCATCGTCGTTGGCGGAGAGACCATCCACGACAAAGCTGTTGGAGAAGTTCCGCTGGCTGTTGATGGAGTATCCCTGCCCCATGACCGGAGAAGTCTCCGCAAAGGTCTGCGTGCTGTTGGTATTGGTGGGGCTTACACCTGGAGCCAGAAACGCAAGGTCAAGGTAGTTACGGCCGTTGTATGGCAGCTCTGTCACCTCGGCCTGATGCACCGTTTCTGAGATCTGGCTGCGGTTGGCTTCCAGGGGTAGCGCCGTTCCGCCTACGACCTCCACGGTGACGTTTTGCCCGGCAACCGTTGCTTGCAGCGCAAGGTCGAGAGCAGACCCAACCCCGAGTTGCACTCTAAGACTGGTTGCTTGAAATCCTCTCGGCTGGGCTGTAAAGACATACTCCCCTACCGGCAGAAAGGGCAGACGAAAACGGCCGCGCTCATCGGTCGCGGTTGTGTAGCTCTGATTAGTCGCCACAGAACGGGCGGTGACAGAGGCTTGAGCGATGAGCGCCCCCGAAGGATCGAGGACGCGGCCGGTGACGGAGGCGCTGGTCAGCGTCTCCTGCGCGTAGATGGCAGAAGTGGCAAAGAGGGATAGGGCGGCAAGGGCCGCTCTCCGGGTAAACATGCTTTCCTCCAAACGGATGGGGCTGCCGCGGAGCACCATGCAAAAGCAGTAAGGCGCGCCATACCAAGACAGCAGAGACGTTCTTGAACCGTTGGAGCTTTTTCCTGTAGGTGTAGGGTAGGGCTTTCGCATCTATGGGCGTTTTCCGCAATGAAAACGCCGCTCCACGCCCCTTCCGGAATACCCGGCAACAGGAAAAATGCTCTGGCTAGAAGAAAAGAAGGGTCGGCGGACCGCGCTCAGAATCGGAGAGGATATGCAGCGCTAACTGCTGCGAGAGAGGCCGGGCATAGATGTGGTCTCGCGAGGCGCGGACCGGAGGAAGACTGGCAAAGAATGGAAGCGATGCAATCGGCTGCGCCGGAACATCAATCGAAGCTGGGCAGTAGGGACACTTCTCCGCCGGTGTAGCGACATGCAGATGGTGCTGCGGCGCTACATCCTGATGGGTCGCATCTTCCCTGGCCATCTCGGCCATAGCCGCGCTCATCGCCTTATCCATCGTTCCGGCCATCATGCCCATGGAACAGCGATGTTTGCCGTGCCTTCGGCAGCACGGAGGCAGGTGAGCATCATCGTCCTGCACGGCGGCCAGCAGAGGCGTGGCCAGTGGCAGGGCCAAGGCGACCAGCAACAGAATGGAGAAGAGTTTCCTCAAACCCATTGATTGCACCACTCTGCCGCCTGGCGTGCAAGCAATTCCGTGAAAGCCGGGCGGTATTCGACGTCAGGCCACGGCCTTCACCGGAGCCGTGGAAAGCTGTGGTTGCGCACGCTGAAGCTCCCGCAGAGCCGGCTTGCTGAGCGGACGCTCGTGCAGCAGCAACTCCGCGGCACGAACCTTCGCGTTCGCGTGGAACCAATGCTGGAATACGTTGTCACAAAGGAGATTGGTGACTGCGAGCAGGCACATGCCCTGGTGATGGGCCATCCAGCTCCGCACCAGCTCAGGCTGCTTTTGATTCAACCGATAGTCGGCCGCCTCATAGAATCCATAGTCACCGACCCAGCCCATTTGCGCCATCCACCGCAGGTTGGAAATGGCATGCTTACGGATAAACGGCAACGTCAGGAAGGTGGAATAGGGCGAGATAACCGGTCCATCTTCGGCTCCATACTTCAGGGCCAGGTCAGGAATGCCCCACGCCTGATACTGATAGCGTCCATCGGGATCGCGTGTCGCCATACCGCTCTCTGAGATGCCCCAGGGCATGCCTTTGACGTGATGTTGCTGAATGGCGATGGCAGACTCCATCGATCGCGTGATCAGCGTATCGGGATAGTGGCGCATCCACAGAGCGGGCATCAGGTATTCAAACATCGTGCCCGTCCAGGAGAGCAACGCAGCGCGGCCGCCCACGATGACATGGGAGCGGCCCAGACGGAACCACGCCCGCTGCGGGATATCGCCTTTGGCAATGGCCAGGAAGGTGGCGATACGCGCCTCGGAGGCGACGAGGTCATAGCAGGCCGGAAAGAGTTCCTTTTGTGCTCCGTCGTATCCAATGGAGAGAAGTTGGCGCTGCGGCTCAAGCATGAAGTCGAAGCGCATAGCGTTGGCATGCCAGCCGCTGAGATTGGCGATGTGCTGTACCTCGTGCACCAGGGCGACAAGAGATTCCATCGCCGTCGGCATCAGGATCCGCAGCTCGATTGCCAGCTCGCGGTCCGCGCCCGTCGCAGCATTCGCCAGGTGCATCAGGCGTTCGTCGAGCGAACGCACGTAGTCCACGGCATTCTGCAACGCGGGGATAATCTCATTCTCAGGATCGGCAAAGACCGTCAGATGAAACAGCGACTCGAACTTCGGCAGCAGCCAGGGGGTATAGCGCTCCACGTAGTCGATAAGCTCCTTGCGGCGCCGCTCTGCCTCGGCCAGTACCCACTCTCCCTGGGCGTCGATGCTGGGAAGCTCGACCAGCCAGCGGATGCTGTCACGCAGCGCGGCGACAGACTGATTCGGTGGGAACCCCTCGTGACCCATCATCTTGCGGATCGCAGAGAACGTTGTCTGGGTGAGGAGCGGCTGCTTCAGAATGTCCTGCACACCGCCGGTAAGGGCATATAGACTGGCCGCCAGGTTACCGCTATCCACGGAAGAGATGGTGAATGGCGGAATCGCCTGCAGTGTGGGGATGTTGATCCAGTTATAGATATGACCGTTTACCTTCTCCAGGCGATCATAGGTGGCCAGAGTGCCTAACGTTGCGCGGGTAAAC
>JABFXN010000160.1 GCA_013361705.1 Acidobacteriaceae bacterium | reverse complement strand
TGTCCCATTACAACAATTTGCAAATCGTCCCGCGACAGCATGCCTGCTGTCCTTGCAGGGGATTTCTCCAGCTTCTGTCCCTCGGACTCCTTTATGTCCCTAAATCAGATCTCTCTTCGAAAGCGAGAAGTTCCATGAATCTGTATCGCATCACGCAGGCTGCCGCCCTGGCCGCGGCGCTGCTGGTTATACCGCCCGCAGCCGCGCAAGAACAGGCAGGTGACAAGGTTGATCTGGACGTCCTGGCGCAGATCAAACACGAAGCATTTCAGAACTCGCAGGTGATGGAAAACCTCTATTACATCTCTGAGGTGTACGGTCCGCGCGTCAACAACAGCCGTAATCATCGCGCGGCCGCCGAGTGGGCCATGCAGCAGATGAAAGCATGGGGCCTGAAGAACGTCCACATGGAAGCGTGGGGACCCTTCGGCTATGGCTGGCAGATCAAGAAGTATTACGGCGCGCTGGAGTCTCCGGCGTACGCTGCGCTGACCGGCTTCCCGCTGGCCTGGACACCTGGCACCGAGGGTCCCATTACCGCCGATGCGGTATGGGCTCCTATCCATTCAAAGGACGACTTCGCGAAGTACAAAGGCAAGCTGAAGGGCAAGATCGTGCTGATCTTCGATCCTCCTCAGCTCAAGCTTCACTCTACAGCGGAAGCGACGCCGAGCCCAACCGATGAAGAGATCGAGGCGCGCGCCAAGACGCCTCCGACCGGACCTCGCGGTGGAGGCGGCCGCGGCCGCGCCGGTGAAGGAGAGTGGGACTACACCCCGACCTCCCTTGCACTATCAGGACCGAAGGGCCGCACTCTTCGCAACGAGGTCAACGCCTTCCTCAAGGAAGAGGGCGCGGCTGTCGTGCTGACACCGGGCTACAACGGCGACGGCGGCACGGTCTTCTCAACCTACGGCGGATCTGAAGATCCCAAGGACCCGGTCCCGCCGCCAATGGTCGCGGTTACGCCTGAGCAGTACAACCGCGTCGTTCGCCTGCTGCAGCACGGCACCACGCCGAAGCTGACCTTCGACATCCAGGTCGACTACCAGAAGACTGACCAGATGGCCTTCAACGTCATCGGCGAGATTCCGGGCACGACCAAGGCCGACGAAGTGGTGATGCTGGGCGGGCACTTCGATAGCTGGCAGGGCGGCACCGGCGCAACCGACAATGGCACCGGCTCGTCGGTTGCCCTGGAGGCTGTCCGCATCCTGGCCACCATGCACAAGCCTATGGCGCGCACGGTCCGCGTTGCTCTGTGGGGCGGCGAGGAAGAGGGGCTCTACGGTTCCATTGCTTATGTGCAGAAACACTTCGCACAGCGCGAAACCATGAAGAAGACTCCGGAGTATGACAAGCTGGACGTCTACTTCAACGACGATTCGGGTTCGGGACGCTTCCGTGCTGTCTCGGCGTTGGGTAATCCGCAGCTTGCGACGATCTTCAGATCCTGGATTGAGCCCATCAAGGATCAGCACATCGTTGCCGTAACCGGCGGCACCGAGTTCAAGCCCACAGCGCAACCCGGCGGCACCGACTCCACCAGCTTCTCCTGGATCGGCCTGAATGGCATCGGCTTCCAGCAGGACTCGCTGGAGTACGGCACCCGCACTCACCACTCCAACGCGGATCTCTACGACCGCGTGCAGAAGGACGATGTGATGCAGGGCTCCCTGGTCGAAGCCTGGTTTGCCTACAACGCCGCCACCCGCGCGGAGATGCTACCGCGCATTCCGACTCCGGAGCCGCTGAAGAAGTAATCGGGAGTAGGAAGAAGACAAAGGGGGAGGCGAAAGCCTCACCCTTTTGTTATTGCACTTGGTGTATTAGCTCTAAGCGCTGAAGGTCGGGGTCCCCGACGAACTTGTTCGTTGGGATGATTAGCGATGGATGGGCACCCAGTGTATCGGCTCCGAATCTGTCGATGAGTCGCCCAGAGTCTGGGCATCAAAATCTGCCGAATACGCCTCACTTGACGAACATCAGCTATGACTGGAGATCACCGTCATTGGCAGCTCTTTCCGACTCTGCCATAACGTCATAGAACACATCGTGAAGCATCTCACTGTTTTCTGGATTGACCACGGTTCGGTTGCCCTTCGCATCCATCGCAACCAACTTGAACGAGCCCTCGTACGATCCAATTCCGTCCAACACATTAAGGAACATGACGGCCGAGAGTTCAGCGCATTCCTGCAGGAGCTCTTTCACAAATTCGCGGCCATTGTCATCGAGATCATGGAACCAGCGCGCCCGGCGCTCTTCGATTTCTGCTCGAGCATGCAAGGACATACCTACACTTTTGTCGACCTCAGAGGTCCACGCCTCCATAGGGATGGTTGATTTCGGCTGCAGTAGCTGCTTCAGCAGTTGCTTGTACGGATAGTCAATCGCGTCGCGTTGTATGACTTCAATAAGCTCACGTGCGTCCATCGTCAATGTCCTTAGCGTAATTACCATTTTGCAGCATTCCACACCGCTCGTAGAGTTCTGCGCGGGGTAGACATGCGCCTATATGTTGCGCTTCAGCTTGGTCTCCTATGTTGCGCTTCAGCTTGGTCTCCGCTCACCTGGTTTTAGGGCCAGGCCCAAGCCTGTCGCAGGATACCTCTCAATCACTGGACGCGGCCAGAACGCCACATAGGTTGAATTCACAGCACTAAGTGTGATATAATACTAAAGGTAACTTCACGTCAGAACTAACTATGAGGTCTCATGTCTATCTCACACGACGCTGTTGCATCGTTCTTCCAGAAGTTCGCGGCCAGCAGCAATTCCAAAGACACACCCGCCGAGATCTCACACTTTGCCAACGTCTTCGTTGCGGCCGGTCCGTCTGGCAGCGCACTCGTCAAAGTTGAAGACTTCGAAAAGGTGTTGCCAAAGAGACGCCAGCTCCTGGAAGCATCCGGTCTTGTTCATACCTCACTCAAGTCCTTCGATGTGACGGCCTCGACAGACCGTCACGTCGTCGTCAACAACACATGGGAGATGAACTTCGAAACCCAGACGCACGGCAAGGTCACAATACCGGTTTCAGCCACCTTCACGATTGATATGGCGAGCGATACTCCCAAGGTGCTTGTCTACCTCGCACATCAGGACATCCTGCAGATCCTTCGGGATCGTGGAATGCTGGCCGTTATCTGAGCCGAGTAGTTTTAACCACCAATACCTGCGTCCATTTGATATCGTCCGGCATCAGTGGCTTTAAGAGCTCCTGGGCTCTGTTCGAGCCGCAAATATGGAGGGAGCATGGCGAAACTGCTTTCAGTCAATGTCGGCCTTCCGCGTGAGATCGAATGGCAAGGCAAGCTGGTCCGTACCGGAATCTGGAAGCTCCCCGTCTCCGGCCGCGTCTTCGCGCGGCGCTTGAATCTGGATGGCGATGGCCAGGGAGACCTTGCGGGACATGGCGGCGAACACCGCGCCGTCATGGTCTATCAGATCGATGCCTATCGCTACTGGGAGAAGGTACTCAACCGCAGTGATTTTGAGCACGGGCAGTTCGGGGAGAACTTCACCGTCGAAGGTCTTGCGGATGATGAGGTCTGTATCGGCGATCGATACAGCATCGGCGGCGCGGTCTTCGAGGTGACGCAGCCTCGCGTAACCTGTTACCGGCTTGGGATCCGCATGAACAATCCCCAGATGGCCGCCTTGCTCGTCTCGCACCGGAGGCCAGGATTCTACTTCCGCGTGATTACAGAGGGCGAGGTCGGCGCGGGAGATGAGATTCAGAAGGTCTCTGATGGTCCTGGGCGAATTACCGTCGCTGAAGTGGATGGCCTGCTGTATCTGCCGAACCACGAGCCTAAACGCATCGCGATTGCGGTCAAGATTCCTGCGCTAAGTGGTGGATGGAAGGGCTCGCTTGAGGAGTTACTGAAAGCAGATGAAACAGGAGTGCATAGCGGAAACGCCGGACTTACATCGTCCATCGCATCTCCACCCTTGTGGAATGGCTTTCGAACGCTACGGGTTGCCGCAGTCCACCAGGAGACCAGTGCAGTAAAGTCCATCGTGCTGGAGTCGGCGGACGGGACGCCTCTTCCGCATGCGCTGCCGGGGCAGTACATCGTGTTGCGGCTTTACCGCGATAAAAATATGCCTCCCGTTGTGCGCAGCTATTCCATCTCGGGCGCCTCCGACTCCGGGACGTATCGCATCAGCGTGAAGCGGAATACCGGCCCCGGCAGCCAATACATCGCGGACATAACCCAGGCTGGCGACATGCTTGAAGGAAGTGCGCCGCGCGGCGAGTTTGTGTTGCGCGCCGGGACACGTCCGGTTGTTCTGCTGAGCGCTGGAATCGGTGTCACTCCGGTCTTATCCATGCTGCATGCCCTTGCATCCGGTAGAGCGGTGTCTCATCGTGAGGTGTGGTGGATCCACGGGACACGCAGCGGCGAAACACATGGTTTTGCCGAAGAAGCCCGTGGACTTCTGAGCGCGATCCCCGGAAGTCATTCAGTCATCGTCTACAGCAAGGCAGATCCTGCAGATCGTCCCGAAAAAGACTTCGATATCGCAGGGCGTCTGAATCTTGATCGCTTGCAGAAGCTCGGCATGCCGCTTGATGCCGATTTCTACCTGTGCGGTCCTACAGCGTTTCAAAACGACATCACCCGCGATCTAGCTTCCCTGTCGGTTCCGCAGGATGCGATTCATCAGGAGGTCTTCGGCTCAGTGGGTTCTATCCAGCCTGGCGTCGTAAAGGCTGAGGTTAAACTTCCACATCCACCCACTGCTTCCACCGGAAACGGACCGCTTGTCTCATTCACGCGCAGCAATCTCACGGTGCCATGGGACAACAGATTTCGAAGTTTGTTGGAGTTTGCCGAAGCCTGCGATGTTCCTGTCCGATGGTCGTGCCGCACCGGTGTCTGCCACATGTGCGAGTGCGGTTTGTTGAGCGGCAAGCTGCACTATTCTCCGGATCCGTTGGATCAACCCGCTGCGGGGAATGCGTTGATCTGTTGTTCGACGCCGGAATCACAGGTTGATCTGGATTTATAGCCGATATATTCGTTGGTGTTTGCTAGAGGTTTGGGCTTTCCGAACCCCTAGCGTTGCGAGGGTGGGGCACCCGGTAGAGAAAGTGAAATTGCAGATTTCTTCGCTGCGCTACGAAATGACAAACAAAACTTGTCGCAGTTCTAAGCGCTGAAGGCGCGTTCGATACCAGCCTAGGGCAACGCCCTAGGTTTCGGTCTCCATAAAATGTTAGAGGGCTGAAGGCCCGCTCCATACTCCTCCAGCTCCGGGCGATTGAGTAGGCTCAAGCGAGCCTCTCGCTCAAGGCACCCTTCGCTAAACAATCTCTCCGAAATCGGCGCAAGACGCACGCTTACACTTCGTGAATAATTCTCCTTGTGAAAAAGACACCCCTCGCATCGTTGAGTCGCCGCGATCTCATCCTGGGAGCAACCGCCTCGGCTTCGCTCGCCGCAGCACCGCTTCGCGCACAGAGCACCAAACCGTCGCTGCCCTTCGCCGACCTTCGTGAGACACCCGCACAGGTCGCGGTCTTTGCAGGTCTGGAAAACGCGCGGCCTTTGACACGCTCGGGCAGCGAATGGCGGTCGGGTGACCTGGTGGTCACACTTAACAAGGCACAAGCGGGAACGGTCGTATCGCTCGCGGCTCCTTCGCTGGCTGTGACACACCTGCGTCTTCGCTGGAGCATCCGGCATCCCCAAGATATCGTCGTGCTGGGCGATGCGTGGGAGCGCTCCTATGGCGATCTCGGCTGGCACAATGTAGTCCCCGAGCGCCCACTGCCCTGGTACTGTGCCGTCCACCAGAACGACACCACGCACTGTTACGGAATCGAAACCGGCGCGGCGAGTCTTGCCATGTGGCAGGTCGATGCGGCGGGAATCACGCTCTGGCTCGACGCGCGCAACGGTGGAGAGGGCGTACTGCTGGGATCACGTGTACTCAAGGCAGCAACGCTGGTCGCACGTCGCGGAGAACGCGATGAGCCCATCCCTAGCGCTTTGTCTGCGTTCTGCCGCACCATGTCTCCTTCGCCGCGTCTGCCGACGACTACCGTCTACGGATCGAATGACTGGTACTACGCCTACGGCAAGAACACCGCGGAAGGTATTCTCCGCGATGCGGAACTCGTTACAGCGCTTGCCCCCGCCAGCGGGCCGAAGCCGTTCGCCATTGTCGATGACGGCTGGCAGAACAAGCAGGCGTTTCCCGACATGGCAGCGCTGACATCGCAGATCCGCTCCAAAGGTGCACGCCCGGGTTTGTGGATCCGCCCGCTTCAAGCGCATGCAGATGCCGACCGCAAACTGCTTCTTCCCGACGTGCGCTTCGGACGCCATCGGGAGCGCTTCAACGACCTCGCCTACGACCCCACCATTCCGGAGGCTCGTGAAGCCGCGCTCGACACCATGCGCGAGGCCGTGCGCTGGGGCAACGACCTGGTCAAACATGACTTCTCGACCTATGAGTTGTTTGGCGGCTGGGGCAGCGAGATGGGACCGTCGATGACCACAGGCAGCTGGCACTTCAACGACCGCTCACTCACCAACGCCGAGATCGTACTCAATCTGTATCGCGGCCTGCGCAAAGCTGCGGGTGAGCGGACGGTCGTCATCGGCTGCAACACGATCGGTCATCTTGCCGCCGGCCTGTTTGAAGCCAATCGCACCGGAGACGACGTGAGCGGACGAGTCTGGGAGCGGACACGCCGTATGGGAGTCAACACACTCGCTTTCCGCCTGCCGCAGAACCGCGCCTTTTTTATCGTGGATGCGGATTGCGTTCCGCTCACCAAAGCTATCGCGTGGGAGAAGACACGCATGTGGCTCGACGTGGTGGCGCGCAGCGGGACAGCACTGATCGTCTCTCCCGAACCGGGCGCGGTTGGAGCAGAACAGAAGGCAGCCCTGCGCGAAGCCTTTGCCATCGCCGCATCCGCGCCCGCGGCAGTCGCGGACGACATGCTGCAAACCAATGCGCCCGAGCGCTGGACGTTTCAGCAGAGCGGTGGAACGAAGAAAGCGAATTATGGCTGGGACGAAGACGGCGCGTCGCCGTTCTCGATTTAGCAGAGCGATAGGCAGGGTAAGCGCCAAAGGCGCTTTTGTTTTGCTTAAGGGCACGGCTTTTAGCCGTGCCGTGTTGATCTCCACCGAGACGCGGCTTTAGCCGCTGAGGGCATAGCCTCGGTACCTCAGCGGCTAAAGCCGCATGTATTTCAGTGCGGGGACGGGACGGCT
>JABFXN010000042.1 GCA_013361705.1 Acidobacteriaceae bacterium | reverse complement strand
CGGGTGACTGGGTCCAGGGCTCCGAAGGGCTCATCCATCAACAGGATTGGAGGATCGGCGGCCAGCGCCCGCGCGAGTCCTACACGTTGCCGCTGACCGCCGGAGAGCTGCCAGGGATAACGGCGGGAAAAGCTCACGCCTTCAAGGCCCACCATCGGTAGCAGTTCAGCGACACGTGTAGCGACCTGCGTCTTCGACTGCCCCGCCATCTCCAGCGGGAGACCGACATTGCGCTCGATTGTCATGTGTGGGAAGAGGCCGGTCTCCTGAATGACGTAGCCAATACCGCGGCGGAGCGAGGTGCAATCCTGGGACGCGACTGGCTTCCCCATCACACGCACCTCTCCGGCAGTAGGCGTTGCCATAGCATTCACCATGCGCAGAAGCGTCGTTTTACCGCTGCCGGAGCGCCCAAGGAATGCGGTCGTGCTTCCCTGCTCTACAGCGAGATGGATTCCGCTCAAAATGGAGCGGCCGCCGTTGAGTACGAGCGATAAGGCGTCGAACTCAACGGCGGCTATGGCCATAAAAGGGCCTCTCCTGAATGCCGGGGACTTCAGGCCTCTGCGGCAGGCGCAGAATCGTCGTTAGAGCCGCTCTTCACGCGGACAACGGTGACCTTCGAGAACCCTTCTTTGAAGCTTGGCGGTCTCAGACGTTCAGCCATCTTCTTCATGACGTCGTCGGAGACGCTACGCTCACGCTTGCGATTGCGCTCCATGCAGATCTCGAGCGGCACATCGAAGTACACGGCATGGACTTCGTAGCCGAAGCTTTTCGCCATCTTGATCCACTGGCGACGTTCGTGCGCTGAGAGATTGGTGGCATCGACATAATTCCAGGGCATCTTGGCGATAAGCCGAGCCCGCAGAAGCGACCGCAGGGTGGAAAATACCAACCCTTGATAACGCTGCTCAGTGATGTCATCAAACAAAATACTGCGAAGCATATCGCTCGAAAGCGGGGTTACGCCACGGCGCTTGTACCAGGTAGTCTTCCCGCTTCCGGGAAGGCCAATGGTCAGCACCACATAGCCGCGTGGCTGACGCGGGGACGTCGTCGAGGGCTCGTCAGGCTGAGATGCCGGCGGTTCAGCAGGCTGAGTCTCGACCTCTACCTTTCCCTCGGCAACGGCCTCAGGGCCGGCCTCAAGTGCCTCTGCGACGGCTGAGACCTCGCTTGCCGCGACAACGTCGGGTGGAGGTTCAGCCGCAGCCTGTTGGGCAGCCGGCTCATCAGGATAAGCGGGACGCAATGGAGCCGGCTGATCGGCAGGTAACTCCTGACCGATCTTGCCAGTGGACTCCGAATTGTTGGGCCCGCGGCGGGAACGTCTTCTCATCTTTTCGCGCATCCATTCGCGCATATGTTTCTGCTTGTAACACAACGACTTGCCAGCCGCAAACTTCTCCTCTCCAGAAGGTATTCGGCTGGGTAATAGGAGGTCATGGTTTTGGCTAATGGTGAGGGCGTGACCGCCAATTCCTGGCTCCACCCATTATTTGCGGGGCCTATCCCATGCTGGTAGCATCGGACTTTAGACGTGCGTTTGCCGCCAACCAGCGGCCTGGAAACGCGAAATGCTACTCGTTTCAACCTGTGAATTGAACAAGGAGCCAACTGCATATGGCAGTGAAGGTAGGAATCAACGGCTTCGGCCGCATCGGCCGTAATGTCTTCCGCACCGCAATCAATAACCCTGAAATTGAGTTTGTCGCCGTTAACGACCTGACCAGCCCGGCGACGCTGGCACACCTGCTGAAGTACGACTCCATCCTGGGCAACCTGCCGAACGAGATCTCGGCCGGTACGGACTACATCCAGGTGGATGACAAGAAGATCAAGGTCTACGCTGAGCGTGACCCCGCCAAGCTTCCCTGGGCCGAAGTCGGCGCCCAGATCGTCGTCGAGTCGACCGGTCACTTTACCGACGCCACCAAGGCGAAGGCTCACCTCGGCGAGACCGTCAAGAAGGTCATCATCTCCGCTCCTGCCACCAATGAGGACATCACGCTCGTGCTGGGTGTGAACCAGGAGAAGTACGACCCCGCCAAGCACAATGTCCTGTCCAACGCGTCGTGCACCACGAACTGCCTTGCTCCCGTGGTGAAGGTGCTGCATGAGAGCTTCGGCATCGTCAGCGGCATCATGACGACCGTCCACAGCTACACCAACGACCAGGTGATCCTGGACTTCCCGCACAAGGATCTGCGCCGCGCCCGCGCCGCAGCCATCAACCTGATTCCGAGCTCCACCGGCGCCGCCAAGGCCCTGAAGCTCGTGATCCCAGAGATGGCCGGCAAACTGGACGGCTTCGCAATTCGCGTCCCAACCCCGAACGTCTCGGTGGTTGATCTGACCTTCGTCGCGGAGAAGCCGGTGACTATTGAAACCGTCAATGCCGCGATTAAGGCCGCTTCGGAAGGCCCGCTGAAGGGCATCCTTGGCTACACCACGGAAGAGTTGGTCTCCTCTGACTTCAAGGGTGATAACCGCTCCTCAATCTTCGACTCGTCCCTGACCAAGGTTATTGGCAATACGGTGAAGATCATTAGCTGGTACGACAACGAGTGGGGCTACTCCTCACGCGTGAAGGACCTGATCCTCTTTCTCGAGCAGAAGGGGCTGTAATACCCGTGGCGCCGCTTGAGGTCATCCTGAAGCGATTCGAGGCGCCGGACGAGATCCGGATCTTCGAAAAAGGCAGGTTTGAGGTAGTGCGGCTGGGTGGCATGTCCATCGGCCGCGCTACCTATGAACCAGGATGGAAGTGGAGCGAACATGTGGGCAAAGCCTCGGGTCAGACCAGTTGCCACGTAGAGCATGTCGGCATGGTGGTCTCCGGCCAGGCAACCGCAGCCATGGATGATGGCAATGTCATCGTGATGAAGCCGGGAGATCTGTTCTACATCGCGCCGGGACACGATAGCTGGGTAGTAGGCGAAGAGCCATACATATCGTTACACTTTCTTGGCGCCGATCATTACGCACAAAAACAGGAGCTGTAAGTGACACGCACGAATATTGCAGGCACTTCTCCCTATGAGCCGATCATTGGTTTCTCCCGCGCGGTCAAAGTTGGCGGGCACGTCCATGTCTCCGGTACGGGACCGGTAGGCGCCGACAAGGAAGACGTAGCCGCCCAGACCCGCAAGACACTCGAAATTATTCAGACCGCCCTGGAAAAAGCCGGCGCCCGCCTGGACCATGTGGTGCGCACCAGAATGTTCCTGACCCATACGGCAGATTGGGAAGAGGTGGGCCGTGTGCACGGCGAGTTCTTCGGCAGCATTCGGCCGGCGGCGACGACGGTGGTCGTCAAGGAACTGCTCAATCCCGACTGGCGTATCGAAATCGAAGCCGACGCATTCATCACAGACTAGTTTTCAGACAGGACACCAGACAGTATGGCCAAACTCTCCATCCGCGATCTCGATTTGGACAACAAGCGTCTCTTCATCCGCGTGGACTTTAATGTTCCGTTGGCGGACGGAGGACACTCGATCACAGACGACACCCGTATCCGTGAGACCCTTCCCACGATCGAATATGCCATCCGCCACCATGCGAAGGTCATCCTGGCGGCGCATCTTGGCCGTCCCAAGGGCAAGGTAAATCCTGAGATGAGTCTGCGCCCGGTCGTCGACCGCCTGCGCCAGTTGCTAGATCATGCATTGGGTGAGCAGGTCAACGTTGCCTTCTCTCCGGATTGTGTCGGTGAAGTCGCGGAAGAGTTGACGCGTCAGCTCGAGAGCGGGCAGGTGCTGCTGCTCGAGAACCTGCGTTTCCATGCCGAAGAGGAGAAGAACGATCCTGCCTTCGCAAAGAAGCTGGCCAGACTCGCCGATGTCTATGTGAACGACGCTTTCGGCGCTGCCCACCGCGCCCATGCCTCGACCGAGGGAATTACGCATTATGTGCAGCAGTCCGCGGCGGGTCTCCTGATGGAGAAGGAGCTGAATTATCTCGGCAAGGCTCTGCATAACCCCGATAAGCCGTTTGCGGCGATCATCGGCGGCGCCAAAGTCTCCGACAAGATTGAAGTGATCGAGAGCCTGCTCGACAAGGTCGACACCTTGTTGATCGGCGGGGGCATGGCCTACACCTTCCTCAATGCCAAGGGCCAAAAGACGGGTAAGAGCCTGGTGGAAGCCGATAAGATCGACGTCGCCAAGGCCGCCATGGACAAGGCGGCTGCCAAGGGCGTGAAGCTCCTGCTGCCTGTCGATCATGTCCTGGCCGACAAGTTCGACGCCAAGGCGAAGACACAGATCGTCGACGGTGAGGGCGACTTCCCTGCCGATTGGATGGCATTGGACATCGGTCCTAAGTCGGTTGAACTGTTCAAGCACGTCATTGCCGATTCACGCACAATTGTCTGGAACGGACCGATGGGCGTCTTCGAGATGCCTGCCTTCGCCAAGGGCACCATGGCGATTGCCCGTGCGGTAGCGGCGAATCACGATGCTACCAGCATTGTGGGCGGAGGCGATTCTGTGGCGGCTGTTCATGCAGCCGAAGTCACAGACAGGATCACGCACGTCTCCACCGGTGGCGGTGCCAGCCTGGAGTTCCTCGAAGGCAAGAAGCTGCCCGGCGTGGAAGCTCTAACGAATAAATAGCCGCGTAATGCGAATTCTGTTGATCGCGATCACTACAGCTATCTCAGCGGCGCTGGGTGGCTGTGTGGTCGCGCTTGGCACGCTGATTACGGGGGCAGTCCACTCCTACGAATCCTCACGGAATATCGCCGGAGTAACGGCGAGCGCGAACCCCGCTGCTGTCGTTGGAGGTACGCTCCTCGGAGGATTGGTGGGCTATCTGCTAGCGCGCGTTTTCTTTCCTCACAAGGAATAGTTCCTTCCCGCCGAGTCACAGACCTCCTGCTTGTGGTTCGGCAAAACGCATTCTCAGTCCGATAAAATGGTTGGCCATGCGTAAAAAACTGATCGCTGCCAACTGGAAGATGTACAAAACTCCTTCCGAAGCGCTGACCTTTGTCGAGGCCTTCCTGCCACTCGTGGCCGGACATACCCGCGATGAGATCGTGCTCTTCCCTTCCATCACATCGCTCGCGACAGTCATTAATCGCGTCCGCGGCACGAACGTCGCAGCCGGTGCGCAAAGCATGCACTGGGCCAATGAAGGCGCCTACACCGGCCATACCTCACCAGTCATGCTTACTACGCTTGGCGCGACCCACGTGCTGATCGGCCACTCCGAGAACCGTCAATACGATAACGAGACGGACGAGCGCATCAATCTCAAGGTGAAGGCGGCAATCTCGCACGGTCTGACACCGTTGCTCTGCATCGGCGAGCAACTCGATGAGCGGGAGTCCGGAAAAACGGACGATGTTCTCGCTAGCCAGTTGGCCGGAGCGCTCGCCGGCCTTCCGAAAGAGCATGCGGACAAGCTGGTTGTCGCGTATGAGCCGGTATGGGCTATCGGCACTGGCCTGACCGCAACGCCAGAGATTGCCGAAGAGACACACATCCTCGTTCGACATCACATGGCACAGCATCTGGGCGATGTGGCCAACGAGATTCGCATTCTGTACGGCGGCTCGGTCAAACCGGAAAACTCAAAGGCGCTCCTGGAACAGCCCAACATCGATGGAGCCCTCGTGGGCGGCGCCAGCCTGAAGCCGGACTCTTTCGCTGCCATCGTGCAGTACTAGGTTGGAGTCTCCCATGCATCGGTGACCATCTCCCGGTGTATGGGAACTCAACCGAACTTCCCTTTCGACAATCGGAAAACTGCCCCCCAGAACGCGGCATCAGAGTTCGCGAGAGGGGCAGACCTATGTCAAATACATCGGATGTACTGGTGGAACGGCTGATCGCCTGGGGCGTGGACACGATTTTCGGTCTTCCCGGCGATGGCATCAATGGAGTTTTCGAAGCGTTGCGGCAGCGGAAAGACCGCATCCGGTTTATCCATGTGCGGCACGAGGAGTCGGCAGCCTTCGCCGCATGCGCCTATGCCAAGTTTACGGGAAGGCTGGGCGTCTGTATCGCCACCTCCGGTCCTGGTGGAATTCATCTACTCAACGGTCTCTATGACGCCAAGCTGGACCATGCCCCGGTTCTTGCGATCACGGGATTGCAACATGCAGATCTGCTGGGAACCTTCGCTCAGCAGGACGTCGCGCTGGATAAGCTCTTTATCGACGTGTGTGAGTACAACGAGCGGGTCATGAACGGTGCTCATATCGAGGGCCTGACCGACCTCGCGATACGAACGGCGCTGGCCAGACGAGGTGTCGCGCATCTCACCCTGCCGGTCGATGTGCAAACACAGTCAGTCAAGCAAGGGCGGTCTGAGCGGAATCCCCCGCATCACTCAACTGCAACGCCGAACTTTGACGCACACCTGCCCTCCCAGGTTGACCTGCAGCATGCGGCCGATATTCTGAACCGCGGCAAGCGGATCGCAATCCTTGCCGGCCAGGGAGCATTGCATGCGACAGATGAGCTTGAGCGCATGGCGGCAGTTCTGGGAGCTCCCATCATCAAATCGCTACTTGGCAAGGCCGCGGTTCCGGATGATAGTCCTTACACCACAGGCGGCATCGGCTTGTTGGGAACTGAGCCGTCGCAGACCGCACTCGAAGACTGCGACACACTGTTGATGGTGGGCACGTCCTTCCCTTACATCGAGTTTCTACCCAAGCCTGGCGACGCAAAGTGCGTCCAGATCGACTGCGACCCGCAGCGCATCAGCCTGCGATACCCGGCCGACGTTGGCATCGTAGGAGACACCAGGGTTTGTCTGAAGGCTCTACTGCCGATGTTGAAGAAGCACGACGACCGCTTCCTGAGGAGTGCCCAGAAGGGGAAGCAGAAATGGGCGGAGTTGCTTGAGAAGCAGGGAACCCATCTCGATAAACCGATGAAGCCACAAGTCGTCGGCTGGGAGCTGGGCAAACGGATTCCAGCGAACGCGATTATCACCTCTGACTCAGGAACGATTACGACCTGGTGGGCGCGTTATGTCCCCGCTCTCCGTGGACAGAAACATAGCTGCAGCGGCAACCTCGCCAGCATGGCCTGCGGCCTTCCTTATGCAATCGGCGCTGCCATCGCATATCCCGATCGGCCCGTCTACTGCATCATCGGCGATGGCGGCCTTTCGATGTTGATGGGCGAGCTCATTACCATCGCGGCCTATCAGTTGAATATCAAGGTCATCGTCATCAAGAACAACACCCTCGGCCAGATCAAGTGGGAGCAGATGGTCGGC
>JABFXN010000269.1 GCA_013361705.1 Acidobacteriaceae bacterium | reverse complement strand
AGCGTAACCGGATTCGAACCGAAGAGCTGCGCCGAGATCGGGTGCTCATCCTCGTAGTAGGTCAGGTAGCGCTTGCGTTTGGTCTCGCGCATACGGGCCAGACCGTCGGCCGAGGTGAACTCGGTCATGATCAGGCCACAGCCGGACTGTTGGTTCGTGACCGTCTGGTTCACATCTCCAGAGGAGTCCGGCGTAAACATGCTGGCGTTGCGGATGAAGCGGCGGAAAACCGTATCGGTTACCCCGGCCATAGGAGCAAGTACTGTCGCCGGAGCCACCCGAACCTCGCCGATGGTGAACTCGGCAGGAACGGCGACCCCGTTGTCGGGCATGACGTACTCGGTCGGGTTGTCCCAGTTCTTCTTCATACTGTCCACGCAAAAGCCAAAGGCCCTCGCCGTAGCAAGGGCCTCGGCCTTGATGCGTTTGTAGTTACTTGGCGGCCGCGCCAGACTTCTCGAACTTGCGGCGGAAGCGCTCCACGCGTCCGGCCGTGTCGATCAGTTTCTGCTTGCCGGTGAAGAAGGGGTGGCAGTTGGCGCAGATTTCGACCGTCAGGTCGCCCTTATGCGTCGAGCGGGTCACAAAAGTGTTTCCGCAGGCGCACTTTACGTTCATATCGGTGTAGTTGGGGTGAATTCCCTGCTTGGGCATTGAAAATAAATCCTTTTCTTGTGTCGCCGGGCTGCTATAAACCGGCTTGTTTTTGTCCAGCTCCCGGGGGCGGTTCGCTTGCTGCGGCAAAGATCACGCAACATCGATGTGCCTGTCGACTACGGGCGCTCTGTTAAGTATAACCCGGGTTAAACCCGGACTGCACCATGGGTGGTGCAGTGGAAGCGGGGCATTCGCGAATGGGCCGGCCAGCTTTGCTCGCTGGGGCAGGAAGCGAAGGACTTTTCAGGGTAGAGAAGCAGATTTCCCGCTTCGCTGCGAAATGACAAAGAAAAGCGATATCTGCCGGCAAGAAGTTTTCCTAGATCCATGGGGGTTTTCCTAAGCCTTGTGGACAAGCATACTCATCTCATACGTATGAGTGTCGTTTGCCCCATCTGCGAAGGAGCCGGTCTCCGCATCCTCACCCGGCCGGATGGGGAACAATACGCCACCGCCTGCGGTTGCCAGACGCAGCGCCGCGCTTTGGCGAATCTGGAACGTGCCCGTATTCCCCGCCGTTACGAGCACTGCACCCTCGATAACTACGAGACCAGCTTTCCCAGCTCTCACCGTTCCCTACTCAAAGCACACCTGGCAGCGAAGAAGTTCGTTGAGGGGTATCCGATCGAGACGGACGGTTCCGGTCTTTTGATTACCGGGAACATCGGCGTTGGGAAAACCCATCTTGCCGTCGGCATTCTGCAGTCGCTCATCATGGAGCGCGGCGCCACCGGACTCTTCTACGACTACCGTGAGCTGCTGAAGGAAGTGCAGCATAGCTACAACCCAAAGGTTTCGGCCACGGAACTGGAGATCCTGAAACCGGTCTTCGATGCCGAGATTCTGCTTCTGGATGAGCTCGGCGCGTCCAAACCCACTGACTGGGTCTGGGATACCGTGGCGCACATCCTGAACACGCGCTATAACGACAAGCGCACTACCATCATCACGACGAACTACGCCAATCAGGCTCCGCTCGGCGCAGAGGCAAGCACCCCGCGCAACGTAATGCGTGACGAGACTCTGGGTGATCGCATCGGCGAACGCATGCGCAGCCGCTTGCAGGAAATGTGCGTCATTGTGGAGATGCAGGGCGAAGACTTCCGCCAGAAGATCAAGCGGGCCACGCTGGCCTAAGAATTGTTGGGCATGCGTAAAGTGTCCGGTTATTAGGGGACGACACCAAGGCGGTTAAGCTACCAGAACTCCAATCACAATCAAGACCGCAGCTGCGATAGCTACGGTGCGATAAATCGCCTCGTCTACTCGCTGTCTGCGGGTGGTTTCGGTCTGCATCTCTGCGCTCCTGAAAAAACTGCAAATGGGGGAAAGCTAGACGTGCGCTCTCTCTATTTCTTTGAACGCAATCTTCTCTCTTTTAGATGCGCTGGCTTTGCAAAAATTTCGTGAGAATTTCCCAAGGTACCTGGGCGCATCCGACATACAGCTAATCGATGCTTCTAGACTCTGCCTGGTCTCATCATTTCGCAGGATAATCAGGCTGGTGAAAAAGACACCCGCCGGCAGTGCGGTACCCGCGCCAACCCAGACCTGCGGTCTGTCGGAATTCAGCGATACGCCCTACAATCGGTTTCATGGCTGACGATGCTCTCTTCACACCTCCGCCCGCTGAACCCCGCAGCTCTATGCGTACGCCGCTGCTGATCGGTGGTGGTGTGGTGCTGCTGGCTGTCGTCCTGATGCTCATCTTTGGCCACCACAAGGTACAGGCGCCGACGACCGTAGCGCCGTTGGACAGCTACGCTGCCAACCTTCCGTTGAGTGGGATCGAGATGTCCGAGGCGACCTCACCCTTCGCCGGCGGGCGCTCCACCTATATCGATGGCAAGATCACCAACACCGGCACCCGAACCATTACCGGGGTGACCGTGCAGACGATCTTCCGCTCGGACGCTGGACAGACCGTCTCACTCCAAACTGTTCCCCTGATGCTGATCCGCACCCGTATCCCCTACGTGGACACGCAGCCTATCTCGGTCGCGCCCATCGCTCCCGGCGCAACGGCGGAGTTCCGATTGATCTTTGAGGGACTGCCAGAGAGCTGGAACCAGCAGCAGCCGGAGTTGCACATTATGGGTGTGCAATCAAAGTAAACCCCGTGAATTTACTGCAGCATTGGGAATATTTTTCCCACGGGAATTGTTCACGGTGCGGACGAATCGATTGAATTTTCTCGTAAGTTCCAGATTCTAAATAGGCCACCATTTTGGCACGATAGCTGCTCTAAGAAGAGTACGAAAGCGTTGTGACGGTGTTTGTTTTAGTTGAACCGCCGCGACTCTAAAAGGAGCTATCGATATGAAATACGCTCGTGCCTTTTCCGGTTTGTCTGCCGTCGTTCTGACCGGCGCTCTTGCTTTTCCGGCCTACGCTCAGCAGCAGAACAGCACCGCTTCCCCAGCTCAAGGTCAAAAGCAGGACGCAACGGATAACACAACGTACGCCACCGGTCAGCCGCTGCAGACAGAGTCGAAAGAGGGCTTTTGGGGACATGTGAATCCTTTTGCCCGCAAGAAGTGGGTACATCGCCAGGTTGACCCGGTCAAGGACCGTGTCAATGAGCTTGATCAGCTCCAGGCCAAGAACGCCAATGACATCCGCGACGTAGACTCCCGTGCAACGGCAGGCATCAACAAGGCCCAGTCCGCTGCCGATCTGGCTGACCAGCACGCGCAGGACGCCGGTAACCGTGCCGATAAGGCCAACCAGGTTGCCTCCACCGCCAGCACCCGTACCGATGCGCTGCATGGCACCGTCCAGAACCTCGACCAGTTCAACAAGGTAAGCGACTCCGCCATCCCGTTCGCCAAGGGCAGCACGAAGCTCGGACCGAAGGGCAAAGCTGAACTCGACGCCATGGCCGAGAAGCTCGCCACCGAGAAGGGCTACATCATCGAAGTGCAGGGTTACAGCGGTTCTGGCGTATCCAATTCGCAGGCAATGGCTGATTCGGTCGTCCGTTATCTGGTAACCGAGCACCAGGTCCCGGTTTATCGCATCTATAAGAGTGGCCTCGGCCGTAACACCGCCAAGGCTGAAGAGGGTCAGGAGAAGCCAATCCGTAACGGCGTATACGTATCGCTGATGCACAACAGCATCGCGAGCATGGATTCGAAGTCGGCGACCGCTACTCCTGCAACACCGGTTACGGGAACCTCGACGCCGGACACCTCAAACCGCTAAGTCTCTCCCCCAGAGCGCGGCGGGGCTCCTAAAGCCCGCCGCGAACCATCAGGATCGTTGGAACGCTGCCAATCAAGAGCGCGTCCACACCAAGCTCTCCTAACCAGAGAGAACCAAGGCAGATTGGCCCTCCTCCCGGAGGGCCGTTTTTTTGCTTAAAAAAGCTTCTTGTTACGGCAGCCTGGGCGCCAGGATAGCGCAGCGGGCGCATGGGAGTGTTCTCCGGGCTGCCGTTAGAGCCTTTCCCTGTTGCTCTGGGTACCCCGCGGGGGAATGCTCTGTCCCCTCAAAACACAAAGACCGGCACGCAGTCGCGAGCCGGCCTGAAATTCCTCTGTTTTTAACGAGCGTTTGTCCCGCCGACTTAGGGGCGACCCAAGGCTAAGGACGACCCAGGACGCGGTCGTACACGTAGCGGTCGCTGGTGGTGCCCAGAGCCTCGTTATAGAGCACCAGGGCGCCCATGGACTCCTTCAGCTCCTCGCTGAAACGGTGCAGATCGCGCAGATTGTCCGCCGTGGCGGGAATCTCAGTGTGACCGGCCTTCAGGAACTTCTGGTAACCCTTGTCGACCAGGCGAGCGATATTGCCCTTCAGCAACCAGCCCGGACGAATCGTAATCTCAGCGGTTCCGTCGGCTGCCGCTCGGATATCGGCCGCGCAGCCGTACTTCGAGATCCGCTTTGCACCGTTGGCGCCGGCGGAAACATCAAACTTGTGGTTCCCCAGCGTGGACAACACGGTGTCGAACCTGGGCTGCTGCTGTGTCTTTCTAGCCATAAGCGGATAAACTCAACAACAGTGTCGCATATTGCTGCTCACCCCGGGCAGCCCGGCGACAGGAACGGAAACCAGAGTTTTGCTGACGGAAACCAAAATCTCCGGCGCCAACACCTCTACCCTGGGCACCTCTGTGCTCGATCGGGTTGGGAATACACCGCTTGTCCGTCTGGACCGCCTGACCGCCAAGCTGCCCGGCATCACCTTGCTGGGCAAAGCCGAATGGGCGAACCCCGGCGGCAGCGTGAAAGACCGTCCCGCCTCGAACATCGTTCTGTCCGCACAGCGCGAGGGCAAGCTCCCCCCCGGAAAGCATCTGCTTGACGCTACCAGCGGCAACACCGGCATCGCCTATGCCATGCTGGGCGCGGCTATGGGCTTCCCGGTCACGCTCTGCCTGCCGTCAAATGCCTCGCCAGAGCGTAAGAAGATCCTCGCCGCCTATGGCGCGAACATTGTTCTGACTGACCCGGCAGACGGCTCCGACGGAGCTATCCGCAAGGCACGTGAGCTGGCCGCCGCCGAGCCCGACAAGTACTTCTACGCCGATCAGTACTCGAACAATAACAACTGGCAGGCGCACTACAAGACCACCGCCAATGAGATCTGGCAGCAGACCGAGGGGCGCCTGACGCACTTCGTCGCCGGTCTCGGCACCTCCGGCACCTTCATGGGCACCACGCGCCGCCTGCGCGAGCTGAACCCGAAGATCCAGTGCATCTCGATGCAGCCGGACTCGCCCTTCAACGGACTCGAAGGCCTGAAGTACATGCCGACGGCGATCGTCCCGCCGATCTACGATCCCGAACTTGCAGATCGCCTGGTGGAAGCCTCTACTGAAGAGGCTTACGTGATGGCAAAGCGCATTGCCCGCGAAGAGGGCATCCTGATGGGTATCTCCTCGGCCGCCAATGTGGCCACGGCGCTGCACATCGCCGAGGAAGAGGTTGCCGCCGGACGCGAAGCCATCATCGTCACCATCCTTTGCGACTCCGCAGACAAATATCTCAGCGAACGGTTCTGGCAGGAATGAAACTTCACATCACACAAGCCGACTACGATGCCCTCCGCACCCATGGCGAGGAGACGTATCCCCATGAGTGCTGCGGCGTTCTGCTGGGCCATGCCAAAGACGACGGCAACCATGTCTCCGCGATCGTCCGCGCCGGCAATACCCGTACCGACAGCGCGCACAATCGCTACAACATCAGCCCCATGGAGCTGATCAAGATTCAGCGCGAAGGCCGCAAACAGGGCCTGGACATCGTGGGCTTTTACCACTCGCATCCGGATCATCCGGCGATGTGGTCTTCGACCGACTTCGCCGAGGCTCACTGGTTCGGCTGCTGTTACGTCATCACCAGCGTCGACAAGGGCAAGGCTAATTTGACCAATGCCTTTCACCTCAGCGGCACTACGGAAGATGACAAGGCTTTTCAGCAGGAAGAGATTCTGATCACAAAAGCAGTTGGAGAAAACGCATGAAGATCAACATCCCGACACCGCTCCGGGCGTTCACGGACAAGCAAGCTACCGTGGAGGTAAACGGCGCCACGGTTCAGGCCGGGCTCGATGCACTGGTCGCCGCCCACCCCGAGTTGAAGAACCACCTCTTCACCTCGGATGGCAAGCTGCGCAGCTTCGTCAACGTCTACCTGAACGATGACGACGTCCGCTATCTGCCCGCCGCCGAGGCCTCCGCAGTCAGCGCCGACGACGAGCTCACCATTATTCCTTCCATCGCCGGCGGGACTGGCCTCAGCGCTTCGCGCGCTCTTTGTTGTCGCTAGACAACATCCCTTCTGACATTTTCTTTTTTTGTCATCCTGAGCGTAGCGAAGGACCTGTTTCTTCGCCTACCGGCTCAGTCAGCCGAAGGACCATACCATGCCTACCATGCCTGATTTGAAAGAAGTCGCACTCCCGGAACTGTCGAACGATGAAATCTCGCGCTACTCGCGCCACCTGATCTTGCCCGAGGTGGGCTTTGAAGGCCAGCAGAAGCTGAAGGCCGCCAAGGTCCTGTGCGTTGGCACCGGCGGGCTGGGCGCACCTCTGGCTTACTACCTCGCCGCTGCCGGGATCGGCACACTTGGCCTGGTGGACTTTGACGTTGTCGACGCCAGCAACCTGCAGCGCCAGATCATCCATTCGACCTCGACGGTCGGCCAGCTGAAGGTCGACTCCGCCGAGAAGAAACTCAAAGACCTGAACCCGTACATGAACGTGGTGAAGCACAACGTCATGCTGCGCAGCGATAACGCCCTTGAGATCTTCAAGGACTACGACATCATTGCTGACGGCACTGACAACTTCCAGACGCGCTACCTGGTCAACGATGCCTGCGTGCTGCTGAACAAGCCCAATGCCTACGGTTCGATCTTCCGCTTCGAGGGCCAGGCTTCGGTCTTCGCCACGGAGGAAGGCCCATGCTACCGCTGCCTCTATCCGGAGCCGCCACCGCCGGGACTGGTTCCCTCCTGTGCCGAGGGCGGCGTGCTGGGCATTCTGCCCGGCCTGGTCGGCGTGATTCAGGCTACCGAAGTCATTAAGCTGATCCTCGGTATCGGCGAGCCGCTCGTCGGCCGTCTGCTGCTCGTGGATTCTCTTGCGATGAGCTTCCGCACGCTGAAGCTGCGCAAGAATCCGAAGTGCCCGATGTGCGGAACACACGAGATCAAGGAGCTGATCGATTACGACCAGTTCTGCGGCATCGCTCCGCCGACGACCACCGGGCCGCTGGAAGTTGCGCAGCACGCTGCCGTCGGTGACGTTCCCGTACAGGACGGCATTCCGCAGATCACCGTGGAAGAGCTGAAGGCCAAGCGCGACCGCAACGATGACTTCGTGCTGCTCGACGTTCGCGAACCCCACGAGTATCGCATCGCCAACCTCGGAGCTCCGCTCTATCCGCTGGGCGAGATCGGATCGAAACTGGCTGAGCTGGCGCAGTACAAGGACAAGGAAGTACTGGTCCACTGCCGCTCCGGCGCGCGCAGCCAGAAGGCCGCACTCGAGCTGAAGGCTGCGGGATTCTCCAACGTAAAGAACGTCGCCGGCGGCATCCTGGCCTGGGCCGAGAAGATCGACCCGACCATGCCGAAGTACTAAGTAAGTCTGCTAACTCCCGTTTCAGAGCTTCTGTAAATCCTGCTCTGAACGGGAGTTTTTTGTGCTCCTTTCCTGGTTGCGCTCGTAATCGGAACGACCGTGAAGAGACCAGAAATCACGTCAAACTTCTGGTTTGCGGCCGCTCGCCTGACGCGCCGGAAGCTATTCACTCCATAGAACTTCCCGGTATACGAAAGTGTTTTGTAGCGACATCGTTTCTCCTGGGGCAACCCGGGGGAAACCCGGAGGCATCCACAGCAACCAAGCATTAGTTGATAGATACCGCGCCGCGCGCACACTTGAGCCTCAGCGACGGGATCACGCAGCGGAGGATCTCCCGGTGAATCGCATCATGCGCAGTCCGTCTGTACGGACAACGCTCTCCTCGTTATTTCACGCCCTTCAGAGCGGTCTGCACGTTAGCGTCACTCCCTCACACTTCTACTTTCCCGTTCCGGACCTGGACTCCTTCCGTGGTAAGGACTGGAAGGAACGCCGTCCCTGCAGCGGCATCGACTTTCATTTCGACGAGCAAATACAACGGCTGCAGCACAATCTGGCGCCATATCTCGCCGAGTGCAAGTTCCCCGAGAGCTCGATCTCCAACAATGGACATCGCTCGTTCCACTTCAACAATGGCTTCTTCGAGCATGTGGATGCAGAGATCGCGTATGCCTTCGTACGCTGCAACAAGCCCCGCCGCATTATCGAGATTGGCAGTGGAAACACCACGATGGTGCTGGCCGCTGCCTTGCGTGCCAATCGAAAAGAGGGCTTTCCGGGTGAGTTGATCAGCATCGAACCTCACCCGGCGCCGTATCTCAAACATGGCATCGAGGGCCTGACCAAGTTGATCGAGAAGCCGGTACAACAGGTCCCACTTGAGTTCTTTCATCAGCTCGAAGCCGGCGATATCCTCTTCATCGATTCCACGCATGTGGTCTCGGTCGACAGCGATGTGCTCTATGAATGCCTGCGCATCCTGCCTGAGCTCGCCGAAGGTGTCCTGGTTCACCTGCACGACATCTTTACGCCATTCGACTACCCGCAGAAGTTCGTGATGACCAATCTCTGCTTCTGGGGAGAGCAGTACATGCTGGAAGCCTTTCTTTCTTTCAACCGGGCCTTCCGTGTCATGTGGTCAGCAAGCGCGCTTCAGCACGAACACTGGAACGAGCTTGAGGCCGCCTTCCCGGCATGGAAAGACAGCTACACACGCATGCCCGCGCAGCTAAAGATCTACGCACCCACACTCGATGGAAAGAATGTGTGGCCGAACAGCTTCTGGATAGAGCGCGCTGCTCGATGATGGCTTGGGCTGCTCGATGATGGCTCGGCGTTACCTGATGTGGTACCCCGCATAGACAGTCGTCATCGGGGTTAACTATCCTTTCATCTGGTTTGCTAATTTCGTAGTTTCCCCCAACCTGTCTTGCCCTAGAGCAGTTCTCCTGTAGGTGTAGTGCAGGGCCTCTGGCATCTATGGGCGTTTTCCGCGATGAAAACGCCACTGCACGCTCTTCACGGGATACCCAGCAACAGGAGAAATGCTCTAAGAAATTGATTCGTGCAGATGTGCAGCAAGCACACGATTTCGAACCCCCTCTAATCCCCAAAATTGAGGCCCAAATTTGATGAACCCCCAAAAGCTCTTAAGGCTTTTGTTCTGCGTGCTCGCGCTGTGCTTTGCCATGTCGTCGAGCGTGTATGCACAGGGAGGAAGCGCCGTACTGAGTGGGACCGTTACCGATCCCTCAGGCGCTGCTGTTCCCAATGCACGTGTAACTGCTACAAATACCGAGACCAACCTGGTGCTCACCTCAGAGACCAATGCGTCCGGTCTCTATCGTTTCCCCACCATCCCGCCCGGCCACTACACCATTGCGGCCGAGGTCTCCGGCTTCCAGAAGTTCCAGCAGACCGGGGTGCTGCTCACCGTCAGCCAGCAGGCTACGCTCGATATCGGCTTGCAGGTCGGCAGTGAGAGCGAGACCGTCAACGTTACCGCGGGCGCGGCTCTGATCAACACCACCAACGCCGAGGTCAGCAACACGGTCGGCGAACAGGCCATCCGCGAGCTTCCCCTGAACGGACGCGATCCGTCCAGCCTGGTACTGCTCTCGCCCGGAACCGTGAACGTACTCAACACCGGTGCCGGCACCCTGCAGGGCGAGACCACCTTCCCCAATGAGACCGGAGCCTCCGCCGGCGGCGGACGCCAAGGCAGCACACTCTATCTGCTGGACGGCGTGCCCAACATGGACACCTATATGGCGCTCGCGGCGCCTTCACCGAACGCCGATGCCACTGCGGAGTTCCGTGTCATCTCCAACAACTTCGACGCGCACTATGGCTTCTCGCCGGGAGCGGTTGTCAGCATTGAGACCAAGGGCGGCACCAACGCCTTCCATGGCGGAGCCTTCGAGTTCCTGCGCAACAGCGCACTGAACGCAGCCGACTACTTCTCGAAGAAGGTCGATCCGCTGCGCCGTAACCAGTTCGGCGGATTCCTTGGCGGACCGATCAAGCAGAACAAGCTCTTCTTCTTCGCCAACTATCAGGGCACACGCCAGTCCACCACGGCTACTTCGAACAGCACCAACACGCCCACCGCGGCGATGTTGAACGGCGACTTCTCGGCGTATCCAAAGACGCTCGGCGGCGGCTTCGTTAACAACCGCATCGATCCCAGCCTCTATAACCCTGCTGCTGTACGCATAGCCAACACGGCACTGCCGCGCGGAGGAGATCCGGCCAGCGGCCTGGTCTACTACACCGCCCCCGCATCGGTGGAGAAGTTCGACGAGGGCACCGGCCGTCTGGACTACGCCATCAATGACAGACAGCGCCTGACCCTGCGCAGCTTCATCCAGTACTACAACCGCGCCGAGGCATCCACGCCCGGCAACATCCTCACCGTTATCCCCGGCAAACAGGGCAAGCTCTTCAACGAAGTGTTGAACCACAACTGGACCCTCTCGCCCAGCCTGGTCAACGCTCTCTCGCTCTTCTGGAACCAGGAACACGTCTACAACGCAGGCACGCAGCGCGACAGCTCCGGCAACGCCTTCTGTCTTTCGAAGTACATCAACGTCAGCGACCCAGCGGGCGCCTGCTACTCCGAGGGCCTGAACGCCAACGGCGGCTTCAGCACGCCGTACTCCGAGTACACGGGCGAGATGCGCCGTTCGTGGGGCTTCTCTGACTCCGTCACCAAGATCATCGGTAACCACACCGTTTCGTTCGGTGTGGACCTGTGGCATCAGCGTGCACGTGAGTTCACCTACTATCCGGCGGCGCCGATCATCGGCTTCAATGGATACTCCACCGGCTCTGGCCTGGCGGACTTCCTGCTCGGCCGCGTTGGCACCTTCACGCAGGGTGCAGGTGAGATCGCCGATGTCTCCGGCAACCTGCTGGGAGCATTCGGGCAGGACCAGTTCCGTCTGCGTCCGAACCTGACCGTTACGCTCGGCCTGCGCTGGGATCCGAACCTCGCACCGGCCTCGAAGGACGGCCGTGGCGCAGTCTACAACCCCGGACAGCAGAGCACCGTCTTCCCCAACGCACCCAGAGGACTGGTCTTCCCCGGCGACCGTGGCGTACCTGACAGCCTGGCGCAAAACACCTATGGTTACTGGGAGCCTCGTATCGCCTTTGCTTACCAGGCAAGCCCAAAGACAGCCTTCCGCGCCGGCTTCGGTATGTTCACCGCGCCGTTGCCCTACTCGGCCTACAACCACGTGGCTGATGTAAGTCCGTTCAGCCCGACGTTCACTCTGAACGGCAGCGCATCGAACCCCATCAACTTCTCCAACCCCTGGGCGAACTTCTCGTCGACGAACTTCACCAGCCCCTTCCCGCCCTTCGCCTATGACAACGTCCGGCCTTCGGCGAACTACGTCTTCCCGGCGCAGACCACGGTACCGGCTGCCTTCCGTCCGAACTTCAAACTCGGCATGACGCAAAGCTGGAACGCGTCGGTTGAGCAGCAGTTCAGCGGAGACCTGGTGATGCACCTCGCCTACGTCGGCAGCCAGTCGTATCATCAGACACTGATCATCGAGGCCAACCCCGGCCAGATCGCTGCGGGCGTACGTGGAACACGCGCGCTGACAAACTACGGTCAGCTTCTTACCATCAACAGCAATGGCACCAGTAGCTATCACTCGCTGCAGGCGCAGTTCGAGAAACGCTTCTCGCACAGCTTCCAGGCGCAGAGCAGCTTCACCTGGTCGAAGAACATCGACATTGCCGCCACCGGCAATGCATCGTTCACCGGCGGCATCGCCAATCCGTACGATCTGCGCTTCAACCGCGGACTCTCCGATCTGAACTTCCCGCTGGTCTCGGTGACCAACCTGGTCTACTCCACACCGAAACTGAAGGGGTGGAACCCGATCGCACGCAATGTGTTGGGCGAGTGGGAGATCAGCGGTATCTACACGCTGCAATCCGGCCGCCCGTTCAGCGTAAGTGGCGGTAACGGCAACAACAATTCCGGCGCGCTGGTCTATGGCGATCGGGCCGACCGCGTTCCCGGCGTCGTGGTGCAGACGCACCAGGGCAGCAAGCAGCAGTGGTTGCAGCAGTACTTCACCACGGCTGCCTTCGCTCAGAATGCAGTTGGAACCTTCGGCAACTCAGGACGCAACATCCTGAAGGGGCCGGGCACCAACTACAGCGATGCGGCATTGATGAAGAACTGGACGATCCAGGAGCGGTACAAGATCCAGTTCCGCTGGGAGCTCTTCAACGCCTTCAACCGCGTCACCTTCGCCCAACCCGATGCCAATCCGTCCAGCGGAACCTACGGACGGATTACGGGAACCGGACCGGTCAAGCCGCGTGTGATGCAGGGCGGTCTGAAGGTCACGTTCTAATAACAATCCTGAAACACGACGCGGATGTGCTGCTAACCAGCACATCCGCTTTTTTATTTAAGAAGACACGGGGTGCCCCGGGTCCCCCAGGGACCTGGGTATTCGCGCTTCGCGCGAACCGTCTTTTGTTATCGCGGGGCAACTGACGCCCGGCGGAGCACTCCACTCGTTGCCCCATTCTTTTGCGGAGCAAAAGGATGGGGTATCGCGCTGCGCGCGACCGCTTTTCAAGGTTGTCATCCTGAACAAAGTGAAGGACCTGCTTATCGGCCCCTCCCGGGATCTACGGGAGAGAAGCAGAATTCTCCGCTCCCTCTGTCGCTGCGAAATGACAAACAAAAAGATGATTCGAGCTTCGCTCGAACAACCCACATAAGCTTCGCGTATGTGGGGCACCCGGTTCATGGCTTCTCACAGTTTGACCACCCGAGAGGCCTCCCCGTACCATGACGCGGAAGCGTTCCATACTCCACTTCGTGAGCCGACACTCGAATGCCGTGGCCGCAGGACTATCTGCTCTATCACCTGGGACTCGGTTGGTCGGCCGCCCTCGCCGCTCTTCCGATCTTTACCCTGTTGCTTCTATTGGGTGTTCTGCGCAAACCATCCTGGATGGCGGGCCTATCGGGACTGGCTGTCACCTTCGTGCTGGCTATCGGCGGATATCACATGCCCGCGCTGCAGGCCGTCAGCGCCGCGGCACACGGAGCGGCCTTCGGCCTCTTCCCTATCTCGTGGATCATCTTTTGGGCGATCGCCCTGTTCCGCATTACGGAGTCCACGGGCAAGTTCGAGATCATTAAGGATTCCGTCAGCCGTCTGACGCCTGATCTGCGGTTGCAGGCACTGCTGATCGCCTTCGCCTTCGGAGCCTTTCTCGAAGGCGCCGCCGGATTCGGAGCTCCGGTAGCCATTGCGGCCACCATGCTGACCGGCCTCGGCTTCTCCGCGTTTACCGCCGCCGCCATCTGCCTGCTGGCCAACACCGGTCCTGTCGCCTTCGGGTCGATTGGCATCCCGGTAGTCACGCTCGCCGGCATCACCGGCCTGCCGCTCGACAAACTCAGCGGAGCGGTCGGCAGCTTCTGCGCACCTGTCTCGTTCATTCTCCCCGCGTACCTGATCCTCTCCATGTGGGGCCGCGCTGGTTTTGCCGGAGTCTGGCTGCCATGCCTCGTCGGCGGAGCCGCCTTCGCGTCCGTGCAATGGAGCGTCTCGCACTACATCGGGCCGCAGCTCACCGACATCCTCGCCTCGCTCACAGCGATCGCTGCCCTCGTCGCGGTGATTCGCTTCCGCCGGTCAGAGCAGGACAACTCCTATCTGCACCCCGGCGACATTACGGATACGACAACAACAAACGGCTACACCGCCGGCCAGATCTTCGTTGCCTGGATGCCCTACGGCCTGCTGGTGCTCTGCGTGCTGCTCTGGGGCTATCAGCCCTTTCAGAGGCTGCTGAACCGCGGCAGCATCCTGATCCCCTGGCCCTATCTGCATAACATGGTGCTGCGTATGCCGCCGCTGGTGGCAAAAGCCGCGCCGTATCCCGCGATCTTCAACCTGAACTGGTTCAGTGCCTCCGGCACCTCCTGCATGACCGCAACGATCCTTTCGGCCCTGCTGCTTCGGGTGCGGCCGATGGAGTTCCTTCGCATCCTGGTCTCGGTCGTGCGCACGCTGGCGCTACCCACCGTGACCGTGACCTCAGTGCTGGCGATGGCCTTCCTGATGAACTACTGCGGAGCCACCGCCACCCTGGGCCTGGCCTTCGCGGCAACAGGAGTGCTGTTCCCCTTCTTCAGCGCCCTGCTCGGCTGGCTCGGAGTCTTCCTGACGGGCTCAGACACCTCCGCCAACGCCCTCTTCGGCAGCCTACAGGAGGTAACAGCGAATCGTCTCGGACTCGATGCAGTGCTGATGGCCGCGGCGAATTCCGCTGGCGGCGTGATGGGCAAGATGATCAGTCTGCAGACGATCGCGGTAGCTGCTGCAGCCACGAACATGTCGCTGCACGACCAGTCAAAGCTCTTCCGCTTTACGTTGAGGCACAGCGTGCTGCTCGCCGGCGTCATCGGCTTGCTGGCTGTGGTGTATGTCTATGTCTTTCACGTGCGGTGGCTCTAACCTCCGTTTCAGCTCATTCGCTGAAGAACCTCAATCTCCACGACATCGCCATCTTGCAGATGAAAGGCATCGCGGAGCTTGATATCGGTGGCCACCTCAACAATAGTCCAGGGGTGGTCACCGCGGCCTTGCTCGTTGGCATCCGTCCTAAGGATGAACGCAGGCCTCCCGAAGATGGAACAGGGAACAAGATTCACGGAGACGGTGCCGCCATACTCGTGCCCTTCGAGCCGCATCGGCCTCTCCGGCAATCGATACGGAGTTTCAAGCCGGATATTGAGTGTTCCGGGAAACAAGATCATTCCTGTCTTCGCCAAGTAGTGATCGCGCAGCTTCTCGATCCAATAGGAGAAGTTACCAATTCCCGAGACCACCCTGCCACGCAATATCAACGACCCAACTCCACAAAAACGGGTTGACACCCAGATAAACTTTCGCGAGCTTTACTTCAAGCTCACATCGCTACCACTGCCTTCGGGCGATACGCACTTCCCCACTGCGACGGCTTCGGTCCCATCACAAACTTCACCGTCGCGCCTGCCTGGATCTGCTCCCATGTCAGCACCGGGTCCGTCAGCGGCTTGCCGTCGATGGTGGCCGACTGGATGTACTGGTTCTCTGCCGAGTTGTTTTCGGCCTGTACCGTGAAGATCTTTCCGTTTGCCAGCTTCAGGCTCATCTGCCGATAGAGCGGTGAGCCGATCATGTACTCTCCACTGGCGGCGTTGACCGGGTAGAAGCCCATGGCGGTGAAGATGAACCAGGCGGACATCTGGCCGCAATCATCATCTCCAATAAGCCCGGCGGGGCCGGTCTTGTAGTGGGCTGCGGCGATCTGGCGGACGCGCTCCTGCGTCTTCCAGGGCTGGCCGGCGAAGTCGTAGAGATAGCCGTAGTGGTGGCTAGGTTCATTGTTGTGGTCGTTGTGGCCGCCGGCGAAGTGCTGGTCGAGATACTTCGCATAGTTCTCAGCGCCGCCCATCAGGTCCATCAGACCTGCCTGGTCGTGGAAGGCTCCCCAGGTGTAGACCCAGGCATCGCCTTCGGTCCAGCCGGCGATAGTGCGATTCGCATTGGTGTCGCCGCCTTCGCCGCCGCTGATGGGTGCCCAGCTTCCATCGCTGCGCTTGCCGTTCATCAGGTGGCGAGCAGGGTTATAGAGGTGACGAGCGTTGAGGGAGCGCTGCATCAGCTCCTTGTACTCGCTATCTTTGCCAAGCATCTTGGCGATCTGCGCGACGCACCAGTCGTCGTAGCTGTCTTCAATGGTGCGGCTGGCGGCTTCGTCGATCTTGTCGACCGGGATGTAGCCGAGCGTCTTGTAGTAGGTCAGCCCTGCGCGGGCCTCGTACGGAGTCTTCACTTCGCGGTCGAGCCAGCGGCGGGTGGTGTCGCCATCCGGAGGCACAGTGGCGTCTTTCCATGCCGCCTGCCACGCTGTCTCCTTGTCAAAGCCGTGAAAGCCCTTACGCATCGCTTCAGCGACGAGCGAATCGGCATGGGTGCCGATCATGATGTTGGTGTAGCTGGGGTTGGGCCACTTGGGCATCCAGCCGCCCTCTTTGTAGTCGTTCAGCAGGGCCGTAACCATGCCGTCGATATGTTCGGGAGAGGTGAGGGTGAGCCAGCTCCACTCGGCGCGGAAGGTGTCCCAGATGGAGTAGGCCGTGTAGCTGGTGCCATCGTGCACCTTATCGTCAAAACCGGAGTAGTAGCGGCCGCCCTCGGTCATGGTGCGCGGGAAGAGCTGCGAGCGATAGAAGGCCGTGTAGAGACGAACCTTGTCGGAGTCTGACGCGCCCGTGACCTGCAGATGCGCGAGCTTCTCCTGCCAGGTGGCATGCAGCTTGTGCTGCAGTGCTTCGAAGTTCCAGTCCGGCATCTCGGCCTTCAAGTTGGCGCGCGCCTGATCCAGGCTGATGAACGATGTGCCCACGCGCAGCTCGACCAGCTCGCCGGGAGCGAACTCGACGTAGGCTCCGCGATAGTCCTTGGCATCCTTGCCGTAGGTCTCGCCCGCCTTCGGCAGCTTGCGGAACTGTACGACGAAGTAGCCCTTGAAGTTGGGCAGTGCGGCAGCGCCGGCGTTGGGCATGCTTCCCGGCCCCAGGTGGGCGTCCATGCGGTGCGGATTCCAGCCCGTGATCTCGCCCTTCGCAAGATCCACCGCAGCCCAGCCGTTGAAGGTGGGCCGAGAGGCCTCAACCAGGATGCGGGCCGCGCCCTTCGCCGGAAAACGGAAACGCATCATGCCGCTGTGCTCGGTCGCGGTCATCTCTGCCTTGAGCGCCTGGCCATCGCCGGCATCGAGCGTCACGCGATAGACATCCGGATGCGACTGCTCGTCCTCGTGGCGGAACTTCATCGCACGCGCTTCCGGTGTTGTACGCAAATCGCTGCCCACCTGAGGGATGACCGTGACATAGCCGAAGTCTCCCATCCACATCGCCGGCTGATGCGTGCCCATGAAGCCGGACATCGTGGTGTCATGCCACTCATACGAGAGCACGCTGATCTTGTTCTGCCGCGTCTGCGGAATCCAGCCGGTCATGGCGAAGGGAGGCTCTACCAGGGGCAGCGTGCGGCCGTAGCCCGCGGGGGTCTTCTCACTGCCGATCAACGGATCGACATATTGCACCACGTCCGTTGGCGCAGGCTTGGCCTGGGGCTTAGCTTGAGCAAGCAGGGCAGGAGAGACGGCAAGAAGAGCGAGTGCGAGGTGTTTCATGGCAGGAAGAAGGATAGTTGAATGGTGGAATGGTTGAATAGTTGAATGGTTTTGATTGGTTGAATTGTTGAGGCTTCGGGTAAGCGTCCTTCTTCGTAAAGAAGAGAAGCAGATCCCTTCGGGATGACAAAAATACGAGGATGCCTGTACAGCGCATACCGGCACGGAAACCATTCAACTATTCAACCATTCCGCCATTCAACTAAACTCAACTTTCACCTCGAAGGAGACTTACCGCATGACACGTCGTAGCTGGATCTTCCGCCTTTCTTCGTTGCTGCTCCTTCCCGCCGGACTCGTCGCGCAACAACCCGCTACGCCTCAGAATCAGCCGACGCAGCGCATTCTGATTCATGTGCACTCTGATCAGCCTGCAGACTGGCAGGCGGCGTTGAAGAAGGCCAACGACCTGATGGCTTCGAGCGCGAAGCCCTATGACACGCGTGTCGAGATTCTGGCCACGGGCGATGGGTTGAAGCTGGTCGATAAGAAGAGTGCCCTGGGCAACGACGTGACCAACTCGGTTGGCAAGGATGTCAGCTTTGTCGCCTGCCATGCGTCGATGCGCTCCAACAAGATGGCGGACGATCAGTTGCAGACGGGGGTTGGCATTGTGCCCTCCGGCGGACGCGAGATTGCAGCGCGTAAGGCTGAGGGTTGGACCGTGATGGATGATAAGTCGTTGAAGTAGGGTTTCAGGTGGGAGAAGCGGGCTTCAGCCTGCTGATATGAGGCAGATAAAACGTTGGGCTTTAGCCCTGGACTCTCTTGTAGACGAAGCAGAAAGCCCAGGGCTAAAGCCCAATTCTTTTAACCTGATAAATCCGCGGGCTAAAAGCCCGCGGCTCCCACGGTTCGCGAATGTCCAGCTCCCCGAGGGACCTGGGGCACCCCATGCGTGGGCTATCTCTCTAGTCCTCGGCTTTGTCTTCGATGCGAAGCATCTGCAGGCAGAGCGGCTTTTCCAGCATGCAGTCCATCTTCGCGATGGAGCGTAGTGCTCTCTCGACGACGGAGGTCAGGCAGGGCTCGGTGGTTACGACGAAGGGCAATCGATCTTTCGGATACCCCGGACGCTGCAGGATAGAGTCGATGTTTGCTCCAACCTTAGCCAAAGCTCCGGCGATGGCGGAGACGATGCCGGGCTTGTCGCTCACCACAAAGCGCAGATAGTGTGGAGCGAGGAACTCGCCCACCACAGCACGCTTGCGCACCGGCTGATGCACCACACCGCACTGCTGGGCGACGGCGAGCAGATCGCTGACGACGGCAACCGCAGTTGGGTGCGCTCCGGCGCCATGGCCGCTGAAGACCACATCACCGCCGAAGCGGCCGCTGGTGACCACCATGTTCTGGGTGCCGTGGCTCCACGCAATCGGTGACTCGGTCGGAACCACCATTGGGCCGACACGCGCGTGCACCACACCATCCTGGACCTGGGCGCGGCTTACCTGGCGGATGGTGCAGCCAAGTTCTTTCGCATAGTGGAAGTCGACCGCCGATACCTTGCTGATGGACTGCGTCGGCACCTCATCAGGATTCAGCTCGGCGTGCATGGCAACGCGCGACAGAATGCAGAGCTTGGCGCGGGCATCGAAGCCGTCGACGTCGGCGGAAGGGTTCGCTTCGGCGTAGCCAAGCTTCTGTGCCTGGGCCAGCACCTCGGCGTACTCCGCACCCTGCTCCATGTGGCTGAGGATGAAGTTGCAGGTGCCGTTGACGATGCCGCTAATTCGGACAATCTCGTCACCGCCGATACCTTGCAGTGCGCCAGGGATAACCGGCACACCACCGGCGACAGCAGCGCCATACAACAGCGAGACGCCCTTCTTCGCCGCCAGCTTCTCCAGCCCCGCTCCGCGATAGGCGATCAGTTGCTTGTTGGCGGTCACCACGCTCTTACCGGCGGCGATGGCCTTCTTCAGCCAGCCTTCGATCGGTTCGAGACCGCCGATCAGCTCGACGACGACGTCGACATCGCTCTTCAGGATGACGTTGATGTCGTCGGTCCAGATCACGGTCTTGGGCAGCTTCTTTGCCTGCGGCCGCGAGAGCTTGCGCGCGTAGTCGCGGTTATAGACGTGCGTGACTTCGATATCCGCGAACCGCCGCGCCGCCAACACATCGGCTACACCGCCGCCCACCGTACCGAATCCCAGAATTGCTACCTTCGTCTTCGCCATACTCTCCGTCAGTCTCTCACTAGTAGTCGATCTTCTTTTCGCTTGCGGTCCAGGCGCGGAAGCTTTCGAGCGCCTCATCGTGCAGCAGTTGACGGATGGGAATAGCGCGCTGTTCGAGCGGCTTCTTCACCTCGTCGTATAGGAAGCTGTCGTCAAATCCGACTGCGGCCGCGTCGGCCGCGGTATTGCCGTAATAGATCGCTGCGCATCGCGACCAATACAACGCCGCCAGGCACATGGGGCAGGGCTCGCAACTGGTGTAGACCTCGCAGCCTTCGAGCGAGAACGTTCCCAGTTTCTCGCAGGCGCGGCGAATAGCCACCACCTCGCCGTGGGCCGTGGGATCGTTGGTGCTGGTGACGAGGTTCATGCCCTCAGCGACGATCTCGCCGTCCTTCACCACGACGCATCCGAATGGACCACCGCGCCCGGTGCGAACGTTCTCGGTTGCCAGCGCGATCGCGCGTTGCATGAATCTTTCGTGACCGTTCATGTCATTTACAAATGCTTGAAAATGCACGATTGACGCGCAAAATCACGGCATAATCTGATTATGGCACAGGCCTTCCGATCGAACCGCGTCCTACTCCCACCTCAGCCACAGCGGGCAGCCCTGATCGTGGATGATGGCGTCATCACGCAGATCGTCGCTCACGATGCTGTTCCGGCGGGAGTTGAGATCGTCGACTTCGGCAACCACGCCCTTCTTCCCGGCCTGATCGATGTGCACACGCACATCAATCAGCCAGGGCGTACCGAGTGGGAGGGCTTTGAGACGGCCACACGCGCTGCGGCCGCAGGCGGCTTCACCACGGTCGTCGATATGCCGCTGAACTGTCTGCCGGAGACCACCTCGGTCGAGGCCCTGGAACAGAAGCGCATCGCGGCGCGGGGATTGGCCTACATCGACTGGCTTCCCTGGGGAGGCCTGGTCGGCCCGGGGGACGACTCCACCTCAAATCTTGATGACCTGGAGCCGCTGGTCGAGGCCGGCGCCGCGGGCTTCAAGTGCTTTCTGATCTATCCCGGCTGCGAGGGGCTTACGCATCTCTCGCTGGCACAGCTTCGTAGGGCTGCCCCCACGCTTGCACGCCTGGGCAAGCCGCTGCTCGTGCATGCCGAACTGGAGGGTCCGATCATAGAAGCGAGTAAAACTCTATATGCGGAGGAGGCTGACTGGTCGAGGTATGCAACCTATCTTGCCTCGCGGCCGGATGAGGCGGAGCTCGCGGCCATCCGTGCATTGATCGAGCTGGTGCGAGAGTTTCGCTTCCGGCTGCATATCGTCCACCTCGCGACCGCGCAGGCTGTCCCGATGCTCGCCGCAGCCAAAGCCGAAGGTCTGCCGATCACGGTGGAGACCTGCCCACACTATCTCTGCGTTAGCGCGGAAGAGATTGCCGATGGAGCTACCCAGTTCAAGTGCGCGCCACCGATCCGCAGCAAAGCGAACCAGGAGGGGCTATGGCAGGCGCTACGCGACGGCGTCATCGACCTGATCGCCACCGACCATTCGCCGTGTCCGCCGGAGATGAAACCTGCCGGGCCCTTCGATAAGGCCTGGGGCGGTATCGCATCGCTCTCCACCGCGGTTCCTGTGATCTGGACTGAGGCTCATAAACGCGGTTTTGCCCTTCAGGACTTTGCACGGTGGTTCTCGGTGGCTCCTGCGAAACTCGCCGGCTTGAGCACGACGCATGGAGAGCTGGCGGTAGGCCGGCCGGCGAACTTCACGGTCTTTGCACCCGAGGCGATGTGGACAGTGACAGAGCATCGGCTGCACTATCGTCATGCCATTTCGCCGTATCTGGGACGTACGTTGACGGGTGAGGTGGTCGCGACGTATCTGCGTGGAGAGCCCGTAATCGCGGAGAACGAATTCTCATTTGCTGCGCGGGGCCGGGATTTGTCGGTCTAGACCTCAGCTTTAAAACGGTTCGCGCGAAGCGCGAATTTCCCACATAAGCTTGCACCCCAGCCAGCGAAGCTGGCCGGGGTGCAAGCTTATGTGGGGCACCCAGTTCTTTCTTGTCACAGCCTTAACGCTTCAACTTTTAACTTTCAACTTTTAACTCCCACCTTCACCTCTCCTCAGCCACTGTCTTTTGAGACAATGACTCCCACCGATGAATCCTGTTCTTGATCACTGGAACACGTTGCCCGCCGACCAGGCCAAAACTGAAATCCTGCCTGCCAATGGCTCGCACCAGTGGGCTGAGCAGATGGTCTCGCACCGTCCTTATCCGAATGAGCAGACGCTCTTCGAGGTTGCTGACCACATCTGGTATCACCTCAATACCGATGCCCAGCAGCAGGCCTTCGACTCGCATCCACGCATCGGACAGCGTCATGCCGCCAAAGAGGCGACGGAGAAATCGTTGACATGGTCTTCGCAGGAGCAGATGCCTACTGATGACGAGCGTCTGAAGCAGGAGCTGGCCGAAGCCAACCAGCAGTATGAAGAGAAGTTCGGCCGCATCTTCATCGTTTGCGCGACCGGCAAGACGCAACAGCAGATGCTCGACATCCTGCGTCAGCGTCTGGACAACGATGATGAGACCGAGTTCGCCGAGGCCGCCGAGCAGCAGCGCCAGATCACCCAGCTTCGCCTGCGCAAATGGCTTGCAGGCAATTGAGGAGGCTACCACCATGTCTATCTCTACTCATATCCTCGATACTTCGGCAGGCCGCCCAGCTATCCATGTTGCTGTCAGCCTGCTTCGTTTTGAAGGCAACACAGGGAAGGCCGTCTCTGACGCATGCACCGACAATGACGGCCGCGTCCGCGCTCTGCTTCCGCCCGAGACGCAGCTTACTGCAGGTCTCTATCGCGTCTCCTTCGCCACCGGCGAGTACTTCGCAGCACGCGGACAGCAGACACTTTATCCGATGATCGAGATCACCTTTGAAGTCCGTCCCGGTGAGCAGCACTACCACATTCCTCTGCTGCTAGCCGCAAACGGCTTCACCACCTATCGCGGAACGTAGCGACGATGGCAGAGAAGCGGATTTCTCCGCTCCCTGCGGTCGCGACGAAATGACAAACAATAAGCTGACGGGAGCGTTATTGACCGCCCGGAAAACGCTCTATCGCAGTCGATAGGGAGGCTGTACCTTATAGGCCTATGGTTAAGCTCGCTCAAAACCGTTACGGCAAATCCCGCGTCCGCCTTCTGAAGGTTACCCGGCATGAAGAGCATCACCACGTCGACGAGTGGACGGTCGAGGTGCTGCTGCAGGGCGATTTCGTCAGCGCGCACGTTGAAGGCGATAACTCGAAGATTCTGCCGACGGACACGATGAAGAACACCGTGTACTACGTGGCACATCGATCCAACGCCACCTCCATGGAACACTTCGCCGAGGAGCTGATCGACTTCCTGCTCTCGCGCAATCCGCAGGTCCTCGCTGCTGAAGTCACTGTCCACTCGGCGCTGTGGAAGCACATGAAGGTTGATGGCAGCCTGCATCCCACGGCCTTCATCCGCGGCAGCGACGAACAACAGACTACGCACGTCGTCCGCCATCAGCCCGGCGGATTCCATGTCACCTCCGGCCTCAGCAACCTGGTCATCATGAAGACCGCAAACTCGGGCTTTGAAGATTACATCGTCGATGAGCTCACCACGCTGACGCCGACCAGCGATCGCAGCTGTGCCACTGCCAGCACGGCGACCTG
>JABFXN010000131.1 GCA_013361705.1 Acidobacteriaceae bacterium | reverse complement strand
ATAAAGACATCCCAAATCTCTCGACAGTAAGCTTCACCCAATGCCATACGCTGACAGGCACCCCTTTTTCAGCACCCTCTGAAGCCCGCTGCTCCCACCCTTTAAATGTCGCTACACCCTCAACATCCCCAACACAAAAAAATAGCCGTGCCGCTTTCGCGGCACGGCATTACAGGGGGCGTAACAACGTCTTAGAAGTTGATGCGGGCGGCGAGCTGCAGCAGCCTGGGCTCGTTCACCTGGGTTGTGATCTGTCCCTGCTGCGCTGACCCGATGGAGGTGTTTGGCGCGCCGAACTGGACACGGTTGAACAGGTTGAACGACTCGACACGAAGCTGCAGGATCACTTGCTCGGTCATATGTGTGTCCTTGAACAAAGCGAGGTCGAAGTTCGCTATGCCTGGAGCACGTAGCGTGTTATCGGTACGGGATTCGTTGCCGAACTTGAAGTTGCCCGGAGCAACGAAGCATGAGGTGTTGAAGTATCCGCTGTTGGAGAACTTATCTCCCAACCGCGACTGCACACTTCCTCCGATGCCCTTATTGCAACCCTGAACCACATTCGGACGTGTCGTACCGCCCAGCGAGTAGGTACTGACGGTGTTTGAGGCCATGGAGAGTCCCAGCGGATAGCCCTTCTGGAAGGTCGTCACACCATTGAAGCCCCATCCGGAAACCAGTTTGTCCATCACGCCACTGACGCCGGAGGCAAAGTGCTGCCCATGGCCGAATGGCAGTGAGTAGACATAGCTGACGGTAAGACGCTGGCGCGAATCATAGCCGGAGAGCGCGTACTCTCCACCCAGATCGTTGTTGTTTTGATAGCCGGGAGCTCCGGTTGCCTCAAGCCAGGAGGTCAGCGATTCAGTGTTGGCCAGCAGCTTCGAGAAGGTATACGAGCCGAGCAGCACTCCGCCCGAAGTGAAGCGCTTCTCCATCTTCATCTGCAATGCGTTGTAGTTGCTGACGCCCACATAGTTACCCGTATTGGAGATGGCTCCATACTGTGGGAACGGACGATAGAGCTGCGTGGAGTTAATGGTGGCATACTGCTGCGAGCCCTGATTGAACGCTGCTCTGTTGAACGGATTCGGAACCGTCTTGGTGAGGAAGCACGCGCTCGACAGGTTTGCAGTTGAGCCTACGCAGTTGGGGTCACTCGCAGCCTGATTCAGATACGAGGCCGCGACCTGGTTGATGCTGTGGCTGTTCGGCAGGTGAGAGCCATGCAGACCGGCATAGGCAGCTTCGAGTGCCACTCCGAGAGGGAGTTGACGCTGGATGGCGAAGTTCCACTGGTAGGTGGCGCCGTTCTCTTCATCCTTCTGCAGCGCATTTGCGGAGCCGCCGAGCAGCAGGTTCTGGTAGTTGGCCCCGCGGCCGGGAGCGGGCGTAATGCCGCTTGGCAGCGGATTATCCAGCGTAGCGTTCGGAGTCTTGCCTGAGTCCAATGTGGTGACCGGATTGTTGGTGATGTAGGAGAGCGGCGACTGCACCGGCGACTCCGGGAACTGCAGGATCGCCGGAATCACGAACTTGCCCCATCCGGCGCGAACGACCGTCTTGTCATCGGGCCTCCATGCCAGGCCGAGACGTCCCGAGAAGTTGGCGAAGTGCTCGTTGCGGGTTCCCTGTCCTGGAGAGACAAGATCATAGGCTCCGGTGACTGCCCGGCCATTGATCGTAATGTTGCCCAGAACCGGATTCACCTCGTTGGGATTGAAGGTGGCGATCAGGTTGTTGGTCTCGCGGAACGTGCCCGGAATCTCATACCGCAGACCGACGTTCAGAGTCAGCCGTGGGGTCAGGTTCCAGTTGTCCTGCACGTAGTAGCCCTGGTAGTAGATGGTGCTGAACGTCGGTGGCGCAATCTGCACCACACTTGCAGACGACGCCTGATCGACCATGTAGCCCATCAGGAATGAGGCGAAGGGATGTCCGCCGGCCGCGTTGTTTCCAAACGAGGACATGAAGGTATTGAACTGGAACGATCCGCCGGGGCTGTTGTTCTGGAAGTACTTCATCTCCATGCGGCGCAGATCCACACCCGCCTTGATGGTGTGGGTTCTGATGGTCTTCGTAATGGTCGGAGCAATGACGTAGTTGTTGTTGACCGAGAAGATATAGCCGGTACCTATTCCGTTGACCGTCGGGTTCGACAACGCAATTGCGGGCACCGTGGTCGAGCTCGGCACATTGTTCAGGCCGGAAATGGTTCCCATGTACGACGGAAACCCAAGTTTGGTCTCGTCATACCCCAGGGTTCCAGGCGTACGAACGTAGTTCCAGCGGGTGAAGGAGAGCCGCAGATCGCCTACCAGAGTCGGGCTGAACATGTACGAGTCTCCGACAACGGTCTGGTAAGTCTTGAACGACTCGGGCGAAATGGGATCGCCGGAACGAAGGCCATTCTTGTACGGATCCGATGCGGCGTTGTTTGAGTTCCACTGCGTATAACGGCCGAACAGATTCTGCTTATCGCCGATCTTGAAATCGACGCGTCCGTTGTACTGATCGTTCGTGCCACCGGAACCGGCATAGGCTACGAAGTTATTGGTCACACCGGAACGTGTGGGCTGCGCATAGTACGGGAAGGCCAGCAGGTTGGTTGCTACCTTGCTCCAGCGAGCCTGCGGAATAATGTTGTTCGGATAAGGCGTGCGCGGGCCGGTGTAACCAGGGCATCCCTGGCCTGCCGATGCAGTGCCGCCGCATGGATCGTAGATCTGCCCCGCGGTGGCTACCGAAGACGGGCTGCCTGACGCGTTAGTGCAGAGGCCGGTCGATGAGTTGAGGGCGCACAGTTCACTGAAGTCGCCGGTGCGCATCTTCACCGTCGGCACCGTGTAGTTATAGAGGCGCTTCTGCGCTTGCCGGTAGCCCTGGTAGTCGAAAAATCCGAAGACCTTATCCTTGAAGATCGGGAAGCCGATATTCCCACCGAACTGGTTCTGGTGGTACGGATTCTTGCCCAGAACATTTGCCGGAACATCCGTATGCTTCGCGAAGTACGGGGTCGAGTTGAAGATCGTGTTGCGGACGTACTCGTATACCGTTCCGTGAATCTTATTCGAACCTGACTTGCTGGCGATGTTGACGACGCCGCCGGTGTACATTCCGTACTCGGCGGTGTTGTTGCTGGTCTGAACGCGGAACTCCTGCACAGCGTCCTGCGAGGGCACGAGGATCGTGGCGTTGCCATAGGAGACATTCACCGGCGCACCGTCATAGAGCGTGGAGCTTTGATTGGCGCTGCCGCCACCGATCTGATAATTCCCTGCAGCGAATACATTCTGGCCGGTCAGGTTGCCCGATGAGCTGCCCTGCGGAACCACGCCAGGGACAAGGCCGACCAGCGCCAGCACGTTTCTTCCATTCAGCGGAATCTCGGTCACGGCTTTGCCCTGAACGACCTGACCGAGAGATGCATTCTCCGACTGAATGATCGGCGCCTGCGAAGTGATGGTGACCTCTTCCGTCGTCTCACCAATTGCGAGCTCTACATTCTCGCGGGTTGCCAGAGCGACCTGCACCTCGACGGGGTTGTGGGTGTAGCGTTTGAAGCCGCTTCTCTCAACCGAAAGCGTGTACTCGCCTGGGATCAGAGACAGAAATTGGAAGTCGCCGTTGTCAGCGGTGGCAACGACCTTCTTGTCTCCGGTTGCATTGTTTGTCAGTGTCACCTGGGCGCCCGGCATTACCGATCCACTCGTGTCAGTGACCGTCCCCACCACAGATCCGGCAGCGCTCTGTGCCCATGCGTGAGGAGCGATCCCCACCAGACACAAAAGGAGCGTGCACAGGAGTGCTAATTTGATACCTTTCATTGCGTTCCTCCGAAATGGCCGTATCCGTTGCGGCCCCGGTTTGTTTTTTTGAACTGCCTTGCTACAAGCGCCGGCTACTCAGTTGCTCTTGCGATGTCGCACCAGAAAATGAATCAATGCTTTCGATCGCCGGGTTACTGGCTGCCGGTCTTCTTCTGCTTTCTTGTTCCCCAGAAGATGTAAGTGCCGCTCCGCGTGGAGGTGACGAGATCGATGTTCCCGTCGCCCTTCAGGTCGACAGCAAGAACATCCGATCCTCCGCCGGAGAGGTTATGAACCAGCTCCGGCTCAAAGCGCGCTCCGCCGGGACTCTTCTTGTCACGGACGGTACGGTACACGTACAGCACCGGAGGACCATAGGGATCGGGATCATAGAAGTCATCCAGATGTGACCAGTAGCGCTTGGCCACGACAAAGTCAGGTATGCCGTCTCCATCCACATCAGCAATCGTGGAGGCATGCGGCTCGGTGAAGACCACACCGCCAGCGCTCTCAGACGGAAGATGGCCCATGACCTCGTGCGGAATAAAGGTGATCTCGCCGGATGCAGACTTCTTTTGCTCGAACCAGCTGATGCCCCATCCATGCGCCTGCATGGAGGTGACAACATCGGGGAGTCCGTCACCGTTGATGTCGTAGACACCAATCTTCGCGCCGCCGGCAGAGGTGCGTCCCCACTTGCCGAAAGGAGCGGGATGATAGGTCCACTTCGTCTCGACATCGTTCTGCGCAGGCTGTTCCCACCAGCCATACGCGCCGACGATATCGATACGCCCATCGCCGTTTACATCACCGGCGCCGACGCCGTGAGCGGGCCATGGTCCATGCTCGCTTACCTTGTGAACAACCCACTTGCCGGTGGGGTTCGAGAGGTCCGGCTTGGCGTAGCACATATAGCCGCCACCCATGTACACCAGCTCCTGCTTGCCGTCCTTGTCGACATCCGCCAGTACAGTCTCTTCGCTGTCGATCGGCGCAACGACGGTGAACTTCTCCCAACGCCGCGACTCTCCCTTCGGATTGACATAGAGCACGGCTCCCGTCTTTCCACCGTCGGCGTGACTGGTTGTCACCACATCGGGCCATCCGTCACCAGTGAAGTCCGCGGCGTGCTGCACCCAGTCCTCCATCGAGTAGTTGGTGGAGGCGTTGACGATCTGCGCGGGGTAGATCTCGCGTGACTGGGTGAAGTCAGGTCCGAAGTAGATGAAAGGGCCGGAGACGATATCGAGCTTGCCGTCGTGATTGAAATCAGCGGCCGCGGCCGACCAGCCGTAGTAGAACTCGTTGATCCGCTGCATGTGGAAGTTGGGGCTGACCTGCTCTTTGGGCTGCGTCTTGACCGCAATGTCCTTGTAGGCAATAGAGCGGAAGTGAACGGTTCCACTGCCGACATAAAGCGCGAATGGACCGTAGCCATTCATGTTCTCGGTCGCAACGCTTACGGCGTCTCCGCCATCGTTGAAGAACGCCCGCAGAATATCGGCATCCAGAAGCACCTCGACGTCATTCCATTCACCAGTGCGCAAGCCATGGACCGGGCGCTGCAAAGGCGCCGTTGCGCCGGCAGGCATCGGCAGAGGCTCAGGGGGAGTGAAACGGCGAGCGGGCGCGCCGGCAGCAGGCGGAGGAGGCGCAAAACGGATCTGACCACCTGCAAGGCGAAGCTGGGTGTGTTCTGCAAGCTTGCCGGATTCATCGAAGGTTGCGTGATAGCCGGCGAGCTCCTGCTGCCGGATCGAGAGCAGATCTCCGCTCACACCGCTTGCGCCTTTCGTGGTGCGCATCACGATACCCGCGTTGCATTCACCTTCGCAGCGGAACTGTAGATAAACGGCACTGTCCTGTGCAGGCTTATTGAAGACCAGCAGGCCGGTGCCTGTGCCGGTGATCTCGCCATTCGAGGCAGACCATTGTGCGCTGCCCACCTGCTGCCATCCAGACACAGACGAGCCCGCAAAGGCGCCATCAGGAGCAAAGCTTGGGGACTGCGCGACAAGCGCGGGAGGCACGCTGACGAACAATGCGGAAGCTGCTGCAAACAGGGACAACCGGTTCATTTATGTCGAGCCTCGAAAAATGTTGGCTGCCGTGGCACAAATCGCAATGCATATTGCGTATTATGCAAACGTCATTTTAGAAACGCAGCCATCCTAGCACCCGGATGTGCCATTGTCGAGAGGTGAATTTATGCAATTTTTGCGAAGTTGGAATTTCGCAAAAATGCACGCCAGCGCGCTGTTCAGGGCGCTTTGGACCATGCGGGACGCACCTATGCAATAGCGCACTTCAGCCCGTCGCTTGACGGTAGTTGGGTGGGAGCAGCGGGCTTCAACCCGCTGTTGAGGCACGAAATGAAGAATGGGCTTAGTTCCGGGCTTTGCCTGGGCTTTGTCCTGATCCTAGAGAAAAGGCCCAGAGCTAGAGCCCAATTCTTTCTATAGCCTAGACCGTGAGCTGAAGCCACGGCTCCCACCGATCGAGCTACGCTCGAATATCCACGCCGTCGCCGCAACGGATGGGCTCGCGCAGGCTTTACTACCACCACAAAACCAATCTCGATGTCATGTTCGAGGCGCTAGAAAGCAGGTTCAACCTGCATCTGGAAAGTCCACGTCTTCAAAGAAGGCGTAGTTCTTGAGGCTTGCCGGAGGAGCGAAGAAACAAGCGACCTTCATCTCCACATCGGAAAGGTTCTGCAGCATATGGATCTCCCCTTGGGGAAAGAGGACCGCTGAACCCGTCTGCACCTCCGCAACCTCTCCATTGACCAGCACGCGGCCGTGGCCGCTGAGGATGTAGATCACCTCTTCCCCATCCGGGTGCGAGTGAGCCGGGCGCACCTTCTCTCCGGGAGCCACGCGGATGACCGCCATCGAACAGTATTTCGCATCAGTGTTCTTCGGCGTCACCACCCAGCGCAAGTTTCTGCCGGGGAGATCAAGCTCTTCGACCGCACTCTCGTGAATCACTTTAACTGCCATAGATCTCCTATCCAGTTCTGCCTCATCCGCGCGCAATGGCCTGCTGTACCGTTGCCGCGATCTTTGCGGGTGTCAGACCAAAGACCTCGACGAGCTCCTCGTAGGTGGCCGAGTGGATGAACTGTTTGTTGCCGTCTGCATCGAGCGTATTCACCGTGAAGACCCGGTTGAGCGAATCAAGCCTGGCCGAACCACGATGGCGATACAGCACCTTCAGGAAGTTCTGCCAGAGATATCCGTTGTTCTGCTCTGCGAAGAAGATAGGAAGGCCGGTCTCATACAGGCGCAGCAAAAGGTCATCATCGACCGATGGCATATCGACCACCATGACGTTCACACCCGCCTTCTCGCACAGATCGGCGGCTCCAAGAGCCTCATGCACTCCCCTGCCAGCGCTGATTACGATGGCGCGATCGCTTTCGCTCTGCCGCAGGACGTTGCCCTTGCCATACTCGAACTCGTAGTCGCCGTCATAGAGCACTGCCGAGGGTGTACGCATCACCCGTACATACACCAGG
>JABFXN010000194.1 GCA_013361705.1 Acidobacteriaceae bacterium | reverse complement strand
GCTTTGCCTCTCCCCTTATAGCGCGTTTCGGTGTCTGCTTGCCGCACGAGGGCGGGACATTGGCCATCTGCTTTGCAAAGACGCGGTAGCTTTGCGTGCCCGGTTGCAGCGTGGACCAATAGCTGCTGCGGGAAAGCAGAGGCTGGTCATTGTCGATGATTTGGGTTTTCAGTATCCGGATGCCGCAAGCGAGATTGCGCTCAGGCTGAAGGATCGTGCGGGCTGGGTCTTTGAGACCGAGCCGGCTGTCGGCCTGCCAATCGAAGTTACAGCCGTAGGTTTCTCCGTCCTGATAAGAAAGTTGCAACAGGCCTTCCTGTCGCATGGGACGGTGGGTGACCTTATCTGTTTTCGCGACGGCGGGCTGCGTGTGTCGGACGGTCGCCTCGGGTGTGAGGCCTGCTTCGGCGGCTGCCAAGGCCTGCATCGTGTACGCCCAGAATGCCCGCTTGTCGACTTCTGACGCGGCTGAGAAGGCCGGGCAATACGACTCTACAGCCTTTGCCGCCTTGGCAGAGAGCATTTCGGGCGGGAGGTTTTTCTCAATGAAGACATCCCATGCCGGTGTCCAAGCGCTTCCGGTACCGAGTTCGTCCTTCTTTTCAGAGAGCGGCGTGGCGGGTGCAGCCTTGACCGCGGGCTGGGTGGGCTGGGTGGGTGCGGGCGGTGAGGTATGAGACTGCTTGCAGCCAGTGACGGCTAGAAGGATCGTGGATAGGACGGAACCAGCACGGTGTGTCATATCAGCCTCACCTCCCGTCATCGTCGCCGGGAGAGATTATGGCTACGATGTGTGCGCGTCGGGCACAGTTGCATGTCGGTGAAAGTGAACCTGGGGCGATGCCCCAGGCTGATATAGAACGCGCCTTCAGCGCTACTACTAACTCGTGGATTGCGCGCGAACAAGTGTTGAATCAAGTGAGCGGCTGGCGGCAAAGGTCTTTTTTCCGCCAGCCGCTCGAACAAGCGCTTATGCGGGAACAGCTATCGCCGCTCTTCTGACCTTTTCAACCTTCGAAGAAGCCTCCATGTTCGTCGTAGGTAATGATCAGCATGCTCGAACTCCAAAGCGGAGAACTGCGGAGGGTCTCATAGACCTTGAGGATCAGAGCTTCTCCATTGGCAACGCTATCCATCGGGTGCTGCGAGGATCCGTTCTCGTAAGTTCCACTTATCGCGTCACCGTAGTTCGGTTCAATGAAGGTGTATTGGTATGGATAATCGCTCGACGTTACATCTGATTCGAAGGTCGTAAGATCGTGGACATCCGCCAGGTAGATACCTTTGAGAGCGGCTACCAGTGGGACCTTTCCCCCTTCGGGGCCGTCTGTGTCGTGGTATAGGCGCCAGGTAATACCGTTCGCCGTCATCGCATCGAAGATCGAACCATTCGTAAGCTCGAAACCGCTGCTGAAGTCCTTAAACGTCCACTCAAATATTTCCCCCCCGCTGGGGGTATGGTCGAGGCCATTGGACGACGCTGCATGCAGGAAAAAACGATTCGGCCAGGTTGGACCAGGAAGAGAAGAAAACCACTGATCGCAAACCACATACTCTGTCGCCAGCTGATACAGCACCTGCAACTGGTCCTTCGTATCGAAGCACTTCATAATGTCGCAAATGTCAGCGGCTGGAGCAACTGGCCCCTCCGTTGTCGTGGTTGCGTAGTTGGCTACGAATCCCGAATTGTTGATTGACGGATACTTTTGTCCGGACTCATACGTGGAGCCTGGGCCGGCGAGCTGCTCGAGCACATCATCAAACTCATGCCCCGGATCGCTCGGCATGTTCAACGGCGCATTGCCCTGAACGTAATACGGGGTGCCGCTGTAGGAATTGAAATCGTTGGTTGTGGCCGCGTAAATGTTCGGAATACCCGACAGGGCCAGCATATTGTCAAACGAATGATTTTCCAGCATCAAAACAAAAACATTCTGGATTGCCGAAGCGGGCCGAGTGTCTTTGAATTGGAAATCGAAGCTCTCATGGGTGCCTGACAGTTCATACGTGTAGACCAGGTTGTTGATGGAGTACTCCAGCCGTGGCGTGTCCAGACTGAAGATCGAGCTACCGCCAATCCACCAGTTGTTCCTCGCCGCAGCGTGCCCTTGTCCGAGATAAACAGTCACCGCTGCGCCATTGGAAAATTGAATGACCACGGCAAACATAAAGTTCAGCTCGTCGGGTGTGCCGCCGCCTCCAAAGGGGGCATACTCTTTCGCGCTATCGTTGCCGCAATTGGAATTAAATGCGTCTGCAACCGGCGTGGATTTTTCACGGCCGGCCTCCAGCGTGATGGTAAACGTACCGTCCGAGAAGCTAATGGTCGGTGGAGTTTGAGAGGGCTGCCCCTCAGTGATGACCAGCGACCCGGATACATAACTGATGTTGCTGATTGCATTCGATAGATCGTTAATGGTGACGACATTGGAGCGCGTCTTGGCGAGAGACGAATCTGTGGTGTTATCAGGAGTGGACACGGTATTGATCCTTTCTGGTACGGAGGGCATAGAGAACCCTCCTGCAGCGTCCTACCGCCGCAAGGCAGAAAACGCAGGTCTTCAATCAGGCATGGATAACCGTGCTTCCAGAGTCTGCGCCGTTATCTATCCTGATCAACGGACTATGGCGCGCCTCATCCGTGACAAAGACGGAGCGGCCACAGGGTGTGCATATCTGGGAAAGGAAAGACAGTAAAGGGGGCTTCTTCACCGGGCTGGTCGTCAAGTAAGCCAGCAGTAACCTTTGCTCCGGCATAGAAATACTGACTGCGACCGCTCTGGATGTCAAGAAGAGAGGTGAGAAGAAGACAGTTTCTCAACTGGCGCTTCAGGGTTTAGGGCGTGTCATCTGAGGGCGCCGAATTTTACTCGCATGCCGTCCGCCTCAAACATGCTCACAGGGCGGTACACTTGCAAGTGAGGTCATTTATGAGTGCCACGGATTTAACACTTCAATGTAGCGATTGCGGGCAGGAATTTGTATTTACCGCAATGGAACAGCAGTATTTTCAGGAGCGTGGTTACTCATCGCCCAAGCGTTGTAAGCCTTGCCGCCAGGCGAAGCAAAACGCAGGGTCGTATGGCCAGCAAGATAGTGGATACTCATCCGGCTACAGCTCCGGCATGAGCACCGGAACAACGGTCGTTTGCGCCAGCTGCGGACAAACCACCACTGTTCCGTTTGAGCCGCGCGGCGATCGGCCGGTCTACTGTAAGAACTGCTACAAGCCCAAGCAGGGTGGCGGTGGTGGACGAGGCCGTGGCCCCAGCGGAGGAAATCGCGACCGGGATCGCCGCCGCTACTGATCTCCCTTTCGCCCCTTGTTCTCCTGGAAGACAGTGTACGTGATCGACGATCACACCGCCATCAAGGTGATGAATGACACCGTCGAAGTCGTATCCGAGGGGCATTGGCGGCTGTTTACCCCGTGATCTCCAGAAATGACAAAGGGTGTCGTGGTTCTAAGCGCTGAAGGCGCGTTCTATACCAGCCTGGGGCAACGCCCCAGGTCTGATGCCCCAACGAGAATAAAGGGCTGAAGGCCCGCTCTATAGTTCTTCAGTAGAGGAGAATTTGTCTATACGCCCGTATCGACAAATTCGGAAGCAGTAGACACTCGTTGCCCCATTCTTCGCAGTTTTATCGCGAAGGGTGGGGTCCCGGCGAACTCGTTCGCTGGGGCTTAGCGTGGGGTATCGCGCTTTGCGCGACCGTTTTTCCGTCCCTAACGTTGATACAGGAAAAGATTGATACGAGTGCTCGGGAAAATGAAGGCCGGGCCCATGTCCCCGAGGGACATGGGGCACCCGGTGCATGGGCTATCTCGAATTTGTCGATACGCCCTAGTCTCGCAATGCGCTCTAGAACATTCAGATCGAGCCCGCTGGCGGAACGGCGGGAAAGTCCTTCTCGGGATCGAATACGTTATTGAAAAAGTTTGTCAGGGAGTACATGGCCACCAAGGCTACGATCTCCATGACGTTCGCATCCGTGTAGCCGGCATCGCGGACAGCTTTCAGATCGGCGTCACTGACCTTGCCGCGGGTCTCAATGACTTTGCGTGCAAATTGAACCGCAGCGTCTCGCTTGGGGTCCGTTGCATGCCCCTTTCGAGCGAGAATGATTTCATCGGCCGACAGCCTGGCCATATGCAAGGCCGTAAAGCTGTGAACTGTCAGGCAGTAATCGCAGCCATTCATCTCGGAGACTGCGAGGCCGATACTGTCACGCGTCTTCACGTCAAGCGCCTTGCTCAAGGAGCCGAATAGCGCGGCCCATGAGTTGAACGCGAGCGGGCTCAGGGCGAGGGTCGCCATCATATTTGGAGTAAACCCGATGTTCCTGGTGAACGCATCGAGGGTTGGTTTTGAATCGGCCGGCACCTGTTCCGGCTTCAAAGCTTCAGCTCTTGGCATGTAATCTCCGCACTCTATTTGCACCTGGGTTATACGAAATCCAACACATCGGCCACGGGACGGCGCGGCTTCTGCGGCCAATTTCCCGGACGCTCGGTCCCAATGGACAACAACAGGACCGGCACTTCGTTCTCGGCAAGTCCGAACTCCCGGGCCACTGCTTCAGCATCGAAGCCGATCATCGGCGTTGAACCCATGCCCAGCGAGCGGGCCGCATAGATGATCGCCGTCGCGCCGATGGCCCCGGTGCGTACTGCCTCGTCGCGCTGGCGTTGTGGGTAATTCATATACAGATCACGTGCGGGGATCTCCCACTCCGGCACCATTGTTTCCGGCATGATGCCCGCTTCCACCAGGGGCGCCAGGCGCTCTGGTATTACGCTGGAATCGGCCAACTGGCCGCAGACGATGAAGGTAACGGCTGCATCGGTGATCGGTGGCTGATTCCAGGCCAGCGGACTCAGCCGAGCCTTGGCTTCACGGGTGCGAACCGCGATGAAGCGCCAGTTCTGCATGTGGAAGGATGTCGGCGCGCTTGTGCCGATCCGCACTAGTTCGCGAATCTGATCGTCGCTCAAGGTAGCGGCAGGGTCGTAGTACTTGGTAGCCCTGCGACTCAAGATACATTCGATGACGGCGTTGGTCATGGTTGACTCCATTGGTTGAAGAGATTGGTTGAAGTACAAGAGTGCTTTCGCACGTCGATGTTTGTGCGCAACCAGCCGTCGCGCACACGCCGAACGATCTCGCTTAGTTGGAAGCGACCGAACTCGACAACAAAATTCACCCCGAGGCCGACACCGGCCCCAGCCCGGGTCATCCAGTGATGGTCGCCGGCGTTCCCCCGGGCGCGGAACACGTCCATAGACGGCTTCGCGATTTCCGGGCGATCAAACGCCGGACATGGCTGGACTATCGATCTCGACGTCAGCCATATTGTTCAGAAAGTTGGTCAGAGTGTATCGGGCCGTCAATGCGGTGAGTTCAACAATCTGCGCGTCGGAATACCCGGCTGCCCGAACGGCCGCGAGATCAGCATCGCTCACCTTGCCATGTGTGTCGATAATTCGTTTGGCGAATGCGGCAGCAGCCGCTCTCTTTGGATCGCTGGACTTTCCTTCGAGATTGAGCGAGATCTCGTCATACGCTGTCTGAGAATTGGCATGCGTGATGAAGCAGTGGTTGGCAACGCAGTACTTGCAACCGTTGGCCATCGAAACCGCTAGTGCGACCGCTTCTCGCGTCTTCGCGTCGAGGACATGCGACATCGTGGTCTGGAGGTCAACATACGCCTGCAAAACACGCGGACTCAAAGAGAGCAAGCGAAGTCCGTTTGAAAGAAATCCCAAACGCTGTTCCATTGCGTCGAGGATTTCGTGGGTTTCGGCGGGAGCTTGATCCCGTGTGGGAAGTTCGATTCGTGCCATGGCTCGGAATTTTCCTGTGAGATCAAGAGTCGGGTTAAGAGCTCGCGCCGGTATATATACGCGAGCCAAAAAGATCTTGGGTTCAGGCAGGCTCTAGCCTTACGGGCGAGGGCGGATGATCGTCTTCCCTTTGCGCCGGTCGGTCCGATTGAACGCCGCGACCGCTTCGTCGAGGGTCGAGACACTGCCGATGTTCGTCCGCAGCCGTCCGTCGCGCAGACGCCGGACAATCTCACTTAGTTGGGAGCGATCGGATTCGACAACAAAATCCACCGCCAGGCCGTTAGCGGGTCGTTCCTCTGCCGGACCGGTGATGCTCACAAACGTTCCTCCGGCGCGAATCACGCCCGCTGACCGCTTCGCGATTTCGCCGCCGATAACATCGAACACCAGGTCGACTTCATCGACGTCTTCGAGAACGTCCTTGTCGAGATCGACGAACTCCTGCGCTCCGAACTCGAGAGCCATCTGACTGCTGGCAGCGCGCCCGGTGCCGATGACATATGCGCCCGCATCACGCGCGAGCTGCGTCGCCATCGAACCGACTACGCCGGCCGCACCATGTATGAGGACGCGCTGTCCCGCCTGAAGACGGCCGTGGTCGAAGAGCCCCTGCCATGCGGTCAGACCCGGCATCACGAGAGCCGCGCCCACCGTGAAGTCAACGTCGCCCGGAAGAGGCGCGAGGTTGCGTGCCTCGACCGCCACATACTCTGCCAGCGTGCCATCGCGATACCAGTCTGTGAGGCCGAACACACGCTGTCCAATCGACAGCCCGGTCGTGCCATAGCCGATAGCTGTGACCACTCCGGCCAGTTCGTGTCCCGGAATTGAGGGCGTCCGGTCACGGCCGGCACGATCGGTCCAGGTGGAGGGCCACGTCAGCTCATCCCCGGTAAATCCCGATGCATAAACCTGAACAACGACGTCGTTGATCGCCGCCTGCGGCTCGGGACGCTCTACGAGCTTTACCCCAGCCATTCCCGCTGCCTGATCTGTAGCTACAATCGCTTTCATCGGTTACCTCCCCATGTCGAGTTCTTGCCTGTCTTGTAGTGGTGCCATCTTTGTTTCATAGGAACTGCCCTTGGTAAATCGGAATTAGTGTGGCTGATACTCACCTGGGATCGAGCGGAAGCCTATCGCAAGTCGATTCCAAGCGTTGGTCGTAATGATCGCCAATGAGAGATTGACCAACTCTTCTTCACCAAATTCCTTCCGGACTTCGGCATAGACCTCATCAGGCGCGTGACCTTCAGTGATAAGCGTCAATGCTTCAGTCCATGCGAGAGCCGCGCGTTCGCGGTTGGTAAAGAAGCTCGTTTCTCGCCACGCAGACAAGACGTAGAGCCGCTGCTCTGTCTCACCATTCACACGCGCGTCTTTGGAATGCATATCAATGGAGAAGGCACACCCATTGATTTGGGAGGCGCGCATCCTTACCAGTTCCAGGAGAGATCCTTCAAGCTACGATGACTTACTTACGAAGCT
>JABFXN010000054.1 GCA_013361705.1 Acidobacteriaceae bacterium | reverse complement strand
GGGGCACCCGGTGCATGGGCTGTTTCGGGGATAGGGGTTTCAATGAGAGATGTAGCTACGCGGCCCGTCTCCGCTTCCCCGACATCGCTTCACAGCTTTCAGCGCAGTGCTCGCATACATCGGCGCAGCGTTGCATGAACTCTCCATCAGTGGCCAGCTCGCGGCAGCTTTCGCTGCAACGGCGGCAGATCTCGGCGCACAGACCGCACAGTTCCGATCCGAACTCCGAGCTGCGGCTCATGAAACCTGCAGCCAGATCGCAGATCTCGGCGCAGTCGTGCATCGTGGTCAGATGTCCGGGATCAGCGTGTTTGCCGCCCATCTCCAGGCACATGGCAGAGGTCTCGGTACAGACCTGGTAGCACTGGAGACAGTCCTCGATACATTGGCGAACGTTCTGTGGAATGTTCATGGATTCACCTCAACAAGATTCACACCGGTTTTCGCAGGGTGCGGTGCTGGCTGCGATGCCCCATGCCCAACGCGCGTTGCCAACCCGGAAACTTTACCGGCTGCTCAGCACGAACTTGTTCCCGTCGACATCCTCGAAGATGGCGGCGGTTCCCCAGTCCTCCTTCTTCGGATCTTTGAAGAAGGTCACGCCCTTGCGCTTCAACTGGTCAGTGGTGGAGAAGACGTCGTCGCACCACATGCTGATGGGTTGGAAGGTGCCGATGCGGTCTTCCTGACCTTCAGGTGTGAAGAGGGCGAGGCCGGTATCGGCGCCGGGAATGGCGAGCTCGATCCAGCGCTGTCCGCCGGGAATGAACTCCTGGTCGGTCTTGACCTTGAAGCCGAGCGTCTCGGTGTAGAACTTCAGCGATGCGTCCTGGTCCTTTACCGGAACGCTGATGAACTTGATGCCGCGAATCATGGTGGTATCTCCGAGGGAGAGGCTACCGCCGAAGTTCCTGGAACTCAATGTGGTATTCGTTGCTATACCATTCACAGGTATAGCTATGAAGTCCATCCCGCTTGATGTTTATATTCCGCAGACGTTGCTCCGCGATCTGGTGGGGCATGACCGGAAGCCGGCGGCGTTTCTGATTTATCTGTGGCTGTATGCCGATCAGCAGCGGACGGGGGAACCGGTTGCCATCAGTTATGCGGCGTTGGGTGAGGAGACTGGATTGTCGCGGTCGGCGGCGCAGACGGCGGTGGGTTGGTTACGGAAGCGGAAGTTGCTGGCGGTGAAGCAGGAGAGTGTAACGGCGACTCCGGTTTATACGGTGCAGATGCCTTGGAGACGGTAGACAAAGCGCTGAAGGCGCGCTCTATATCAGCCTGGGGCAACGCCCCAGGTTACCGGCGCCAAGAACCTCAAAGGGCTGAAGGCCCGCTCTATCATCCCGAAACCTCCTCCCAAAAGACTCTGCGGGATGACAAAGAAAAACGGTTCGCGCGTAGCGCGAATCTCCCACATAAGCTTCGCGTATGTGGGGCACCCGGTGTATGGGTTTGCCCTCATTTCCGGGGGCGAAGAACAGGCGTATTTCCACCGCTCTGGACGACGGTTTGAAATGCGCAAAAGCACCAATAAAATCAACCACTTTCGCGCGCTCGCCCGCCTGTCAAAACACCCTATAAAACGGTATACTTAAACCATCCACATGGCAGACGATCAGAACAATCTCCCGCTCAACTCAGGCAACAGCGGCGACGGCAACTCCCCCGCCGGCACTTCCATCATTCCGATCAATATCGAAGATGAGATGCGCCGCAGTTATCTCGACTACTCCATGTCGGTGATCATCGGGCGCGCATTGCCCGATGTTCGCGACGGGCTGAAGCCTGTCCATCGCCGCATTCTCTACACCATGTCGGAGATGGGGCTGACGGCCAACAAGAAGTACACCAAGTCGGCCAAGATCGTCGGCCAGGCCATGGGTCAGTACCATCCGCACGGCGACTCCGCCATCTATGACGCGTTGGTGCGTCTGGCGCAGCCGTTCAGCATGCGTTATCCCATGGTCGACGGCCAGGGTAACTTCGGTTCGGTCGACGGTGATCCGCCGGCCGCCATGCGTTACACCGAGTCGCGTATGACCAAGATCGCCGGCGAGATGCTGGCCGATATCGACATGGACACCGTCGACTTCACACCGAACTACGACGAATCGGTGCTGGAGCCCACGGTGCTGCCGACGCGCGTGCCGAACCTTATCATCAACGGCGCTGAAGGTATCGCCGTCGGTATGGCCACCAAGATTCCGCCGCACAATCTCACCGAGGTGGTGAATGCGGCCATCGATATGGTCAACAACCCCAGCATTGGGGTGAAAGAAGTGCTGCGCCATGTTCAGGGACCTGACTTCCCCACCGGCGGCATCATCTACGGCAAGGGCGGTATCGAGAAGGCCTACTCCACCGGCCGCGGACGCTTTCTGGTCCGCGCCAAGGTTGCGACGGAGGCCATCTCCGGCGGACGCCAGTCCATCGTCGTCACTGAGCTTCCCTTCCAGGTGAACAAGTCGAACCTCATCAAGCGCATCGCCGAGTTGGTCAACGACAAGGTCATCGACGATATCTCCGGTGTGGACGACTTCTCCGACCGCGAGGGCATGCGCATCGTCATCGAGCTGAAGCGCGGAGCGCAGCCCGAGATCGTGCTCAACCAGCTCTTCAAGCACACGCAGATGCAGGAGAGCTTCTCCATGATCTTCCTGGCCGTGCACAACGGCCAGCCGCGCGAGCTTCCGCTGCCCGACGCGATCCGCGCCTTCATCGATCACCGTATCGATGTGGTGCGCCGCCGCACCGCCTTCCTGCTGGGCAAGGCCCGCGACCGCGAGCACATCCTGCTCGGCTACCAGATCGCGCTGGATCACCTGGACCAGGTCATCCGCACTATCCGCAACAGCTCCAGCCGCGCCGACGCCCGCGAGAACCTGTTCCGCTACTTCTCCGGCCGCGCCATCTCGCTCAACGGGACTGAGGTTGCCGGCATCACGCTGGACCCGGCGAAGTACGGCATTACCGCCGAGACGCTGCCCGCCAACGGCAGCCTGATCCTCAGCTACCGCCAGATCGACGCCATCCTCGACCTGCAACTCTACCGCCTGACCCAGCTCTCCATCGACGAGCTGCTGAAGGAACTGGGCGAGGTTCGCGACAATATCGCTGAGTACGAGTCGATCCTGGCCTCGGATAAGAAGCTGCGCAAGGTCATCATCAAGGAACTCGAGGAAGTCCGCGACAAGTACGGCAACGAGCGCCGCACCCAGATCGTCGATGAGGGCGCGGAGCTTACCCTCGAAGACCTGATCGCCGACGAGCAGGTTGCGGTCACGGTCTCAAACACCGGCTACCTGAAGCGCACGCCGATCTCCACCTATCGTCAGCAGCGTCGCGGCGGCACCGGCCGCCTGGGCATGAAGACGCGTGAAGAGGACTTCGTCGCGCAGTTGATCGTCGAGTCCACGCACTCGTACCTGTTGTGCTTCACCAACACCGGCCGCGTCTTCTGGGTGAAGATCTACGAGATTCCCGACGTCGGCGCCGCCGGCAAGGGCAAGCACATCGCTAACCTGTTGGCGCTGCAGCCGGGCGAGAAGGTCGTGACCTACCTCGGCATCCGCGACCTGACGGAAGAGGGCAAGTTCATCTTCTTCGCGACGCAGCAGGGTACGGTCAAGAAGACTCCGCTGACTGACTTCTCCAACGTCATGACCCGCGGCATCATCGCCATCGGCATCGGCAAGGACGACGAGCTGGTCGGCACCCGCGTTACGGACGGCAACCAGGTCATCTTCCTCGCTACTCGCGAGGGCATGGCCATCCGCTTCCCGGAGTCGGACGTCCGCAGCATGGGCCGCCCGGCCGCTGGCGTGAAGGGCATCACGCTGAAGAAGGACAACCCCGAGCGAAGAGTCCCGTCAGAAGCGGGCGGCAGAGGGCGCAACCATTACGCCGTGCCTCATCCTCTCGGTTTCGGAAAACGGCTTTGGCAAGCGTACCGATGCCGAGGAGTATCGCCTGCAGACCCGCGGCGGCTCGGGCGTCATCAACATGAAGGCGACGGCCAAAACCGGTAAGGTCTCGTCCATCAACCTGGTCGACGAGACCAGCGAACTGATGGCGATCAGCCAGTTCGGCAAGATGATCCGCATCGACACCAAGACCATCCGCGCCGCCGGCCGCAGCACCCAGGGAGTAAAACTCCTCAGCCTGGATGAAGCGGACAAGGTCGCGGCAGCCGTGGTGATCCCGCCGGATGAGTCAAACCACAAGGAACCGGAGCAGGGATTGTTGCAGTAGGTAGGCGTTGCTAATGCCGCACCGGTAGGTAGACATCCGAATCGGCCGATGTTTTACTAATCCGATATGGCGAGAATTGAAGGCGTGCGTATACGGAATTTCCGCGTGCTGCGCGACGTAACATTCGGGCGACTTTGGAATGCCCAAATGCTGATGCCGTTGACCCCAATGACGGCAGTTATTGGGAAGAATGGTGTTGGCAAGAGTAGCCTTTTTGATGCGTTTGGCTTCCTCTCTGATTGCCTCAAGGTAGGAGTAGAGGAAGCCTGCGACTCTCACGGTCGCGGCGGTTATGAAAGAATTCGCTCTCAAGGCCAACAGGGGCCGATAGAGTTTGAGTTGTATTACAAAGAAGATCGAACCTCAAGACCGATAACCTACGAGCTTGCCATTGATATAGATTCCCAAGGCCGTCCTTTCGTTCTGAAGGAAAGACTTAGGCAGCGGAGAGCTGGTCAATCAAGAGGATGGCCCTTTTCTTTCTTGGTGCTGAACCGGGGCGAAGGGTTGGCTTGGAAGGGGGATCGTGAAGGTCAGCAGATCGACGAAGCTAACAAGGAATTTGACGTTGTTAGTCTCATGAAATCAATTCAAAGCGGAGAAGCTCACGAAGAAAGTCGCGAAACTGAAGTTGTTGAATTAGAAGATAAAAGAAGGCTCGGAATTGCAACTCTCGGTTCGTTGAAACAGCATCCCAGAATCTCTGCCTTCCGGCGTTTCATCGAAGGATGGTATCTAAGTTATTTCGCACCTGACGCTGCTAGAAGCTTGCCTTTGGCTGGAGCTCAGCGGCACCTAAATATGCATGGAGATAATTTAGGGAACGTCGTCCAGTATATGGAACGTGAACACCCAAAGCGATTCCAGACCATCCTAGATCAGATAGCTAAAAAGATACCTGGCATAGCCAACATTGATACTGCGAAAACGGCAGATGGGCGGCTTTTATTGCGCTTCAATGATGGGTCTTTTCAGGATCCTTTCTTCGCACAGCAGATGTCGGATGGAACCCTCAAGCTTTTTGCGTACTTACTTTTGCTAGAAGATCCGTCTCCTCCGCCCTTTCTTTGTATCGAAGAACCAGAGAATGGTTTGTATCATCGTCTTCTTGAAGACCTAGTTACTGAATTTCGTAATCATGCAAACAATCGCAAGGGAGGATCACAGGTTTTTGTGACAACGCACCAGCCGTATCTTGTCGATGCATTGCAGCCAGAGGAGGTTTGGATTCTCGAAAAAGGGGAAGATGGATTTTCGCAGCTTCGCCGCGCGAGTGAGTCTGAAATAGTTCGAAACCTCGTAAGTGAAGGAGTTCCTCTGGGAGGACTCTGGTATAGCGAATATCTTGAAAAGAGATAAGAATGCACTTCGAAATTCTGGTGGAAGATCGTTCGGGGAAGCTTGCATTGGATACACTCTTGCCTAAGATTTTGCGAGAGGGAGATACTCATACAGTCCACGCTTATCGTGGTATAGGTCGAATCCCGGGAGGGCTTCAAACGACTCAGGACCCCAATAAGAGAATCCTACTTGAGCAACTTCCGAGGCTGCTCAGGGGTTATGGTAAGGCATTTGCAGGTTACGGAGCTGGCTACAAAGCAGCTGTTATCGTTGTCTGCGACCTAGACAGTCGTTGTCGGCGGGACTTTAGGACTGAATTGATCTCTTTGTTGCAAGATTGCGATCCTCCTCCTCTTGCAAAATTTTGCATTGCTGAGGAAGAGGGGGAAGCATGGTTTCTGGGGGATCCCAATGCTATAGAGCGTGCCTACCCTAGAGTGAGAAAAGCAATCTTGGATGGTTACGTTCAGGACTCAATATGCGGTACTTGGGAAGTCATGGCGGACGCTTTATATCCAGGCGGCGCCGCGACGCTGGCGTCAGAGCCTTATTCCGTTATCGGAAAGGTCAAGGGTGAGTGGGCCGAGACGATTACACCTCACATGGACGTTGAAGCGAATCGTTCACCTAGTTTTCAGTATCTCCGAAACAATATCCGCAAGATATCAGACGAAGATAGAGCATGAGTCAGGGGCTCGTTGCGGCGCTCAATCTAGTGAGCATTCCTTCAATCATCATGAGTATGCAGCCCGAAGGTGTACTCGAGGAACTTATTCCTTCATCGCCTCGTAACATCGTTCATGGCGCGCCTACTCCTCCCCCTCTCTCTCGTTCTCTGCTCGCTCGCCGCGTATGCGCAGGATGGCTTCGAGGCGGCCAGTATTCATCCAACCAAAGAGTCTGTTCCTAACGAGCGTGATGGCTCTATCTCGGCTGAACATGGCACGCTTCGGCTGCATGATGTCACGCTGAAGTCCTGCATTCACTATGCCTACGGCATCTCCGCCGCGCAGATTGTGGGTGGGACGAATCTCTCCGGAGAGCGGTATGACATTCTGGCCACTGCCGGGCGGGATCTTGGGGATGCGGAGTTGCGGCGCATGCTGCAGGGGCTGCTGGCGGAGCGGTATCATCTCACCCTGCACCACGAGCAGCGCGAGATGCGGGGATATCTGCTCTCGGTCGCTCCGGGTGGAGTAAAGGCTTCGGCGGCGATCCATGCTCCTGCCGCCGAGGGTGAGCCGACTCACCAGAACTCCGAGATCGGATTTACTGCCCGCAACTTCTCCATGAAGGATCTGGCGGCGTATCTCGCCAGTCCTCTCGATGGCCCTGTGGCGGATGAGACCGGGCTTACCGGGCGTTATGACATCTCAGTCGACTTCCGCCGCTATGTGAATACCGGTCCCACGGCGCAAGAGGAGCGTCCGAGTGTCATGTCCGTGCTGAGCGCCGCGCTCAAAGGGGAGCTTGGGTTGCAGCTTGCGGCGAAGAAGGGGATGTATGACGTTGTGGTCGTGGACCACGTTGAGGCTCCATCGGGGAATTGAGGGGTTCGACCACCCATACACCGGGTGCCCCACATACGCGCAGCGGGGTCCCCGGCCAGCTTCGCTGGCTGGGGTGCAAGCTTATGTGGGTATCGGGGTCCCCTCTGGGGTGATCTATCGAGTGTTAGCTCGACCGGCCTTAGACTGTCCTAATTGAAGAAGAAAAACGGTTCGCGCATGCGCGCGAATCTCCCACATAAGCTTGCACCCCAACGA
>JABFXN010000301.1 GCA_013361705.1 Acidobacteriaceae bacterium | reverse complement strand
CCAAAGATATGACGATAGAGTTTAGCGCCTCCTTCACCTGAGGAGCTAATGTAGGCAATCGCAAAACGTGTGTCGTATGCCATTGCGATAAGTGACGCCTTGCCGTAGCGCGAATGCCCTGTGATGCCGACTCGTTTGGCATCTACGGCTTTGTCGGTCTCAAGGTAATCGAGCGCACGGCTCGCACCCCATGCCCATGCCCGCAACGTGCCCCAATCGTCCGGTCCCCGGAGTTGGCCCTCATTAACCAAACCAATAATCCCCTCGCTCGTGCTCTCGCCGTTGTCCGGTTGAACACTCGTGGGGATGTAACTCGCATATCCCCAGCCTTTCGCCAGGACCTGCTGCTGCCACGTAGGGCCCTTCGGCTTTGGCATGTTGGCGAACATCTTCGCAAACCTCGCCAGTGTCTTGGCATCCAAATCCATCTCCATGATCACCGGAACGGCCGCTTTGGCGTTCGCCGCCGTTGACACGGTCAGCTCGATGTTCACCTGAATGGCGGTACAGGCGGAATTGTCCACGTGGCCCATGAGCTTTTTCGTGATCACCGGCACGTCGCCATTCATCTCGTGGGTAACGCTGACGATTTCCCATTGAACCGGGGGGTGTTCTTCGCGAGTTCACCGAGCACTTCTTGGCTGAAGACGGCTGCGATCTGCGGGCGGCGCCCGTTCCACCACATTTGCGGAGTCGTCACTGGTTGCCCGTCATTCAGCCGCAGAAGGTCGGGCGGCTGCGAGAACGGTCCAGCTTTCGCTTCATCAAAGTTCGCCGGGTTTTTGCCGGTTGGGCTTCCGGAGAAGGCGGGCCGTATCGAGGTGATGTGGAGCAGTTCCATCATGTGCTGCCGCGCCTCTAGCGCCGTTACGTGTACGGGCGAACACTGTGCATAGATAGCCGGCGTGCCCAGCAAAGGCAGCAGCACTAACGACAAGACGTGTGCGATCTTCATGTGAACTCTCCTCGAGGTCTATCAATAACGGTAGAGCCGGACCCGATAAATCCTGCCCAGGGTCAGGTCGGCGGTTGAGATCCGTAGAGCTTGGCCCTGCGAGCTCTCATCGCCGTTTAGGCGTCGACCACGCACCCAACTGCCGTTCTCGAAAAACTCCTCATCGATGCTCTCAATTCCGACAGCCGGTGGTCCGGGCTTCTCCGATGAGAACCGGATCTGGGCGTCCCCGCATCCCGCAACCAGGAATTCGCTGGCTCCTACTTGCAGAAACATCACGCCAATCCTCCCGCCTTCCCCGGCAGGGCCACCGGTGCGTGTGGCCGTGGCGACGTAGTCGCCAATGGAGACCTTCGCGCCTCGTTGCGCCTCGCCTTCCATGATCATGCCGCTGATCTCTCCGCTGCTCTGCTTCTGCAGAATCAACGGCGCCAGCTCTGACAACAGGCGGTAGGCGTTCGCGAGAGCCTGGCCGTCCGTCCGCGCCCCAGGTTTTGTGATCCCAGCAAGGTCGACCGGAGCGTTACCTTCGTCGTCAATGCCGAACGGCGAAAAGCCAATCGCGGACATCTGCCCGAATGCGTAGAACGCGTTAGCCGCGCCCGTATAGCCGCCCTGCGTCTCTGGAACAAAGAGTGGGTTCCCAGGGCGATCGTACTGCCGAGCCCAGAAAGCGAAATCGTTGAAATAGATATCCGGCGCGAGCAGATCGAGGCTCGGCGCCGCGGCGTGCCATACGTCCATCGACTGCGGCAGGGGACCTCCGCTGTTGTACTGCCCGGGCTCATAGTTCGGCCGGATCAGTGCGGCGTTGGCGAACATAGGGAGCGGGTACTCCGCCTTGCCGGCCGCAGCGATGTGCTGGATGTAGCTCGCAAAGTACCAAGCCATGAAAAGATCAGCCGTCAACGGGGCTCTACCAAAGACTTCCTGCCATGTTCCTGATTTCTTCTGTCCTGCCGCAAGCCAAGCCGCGCGTAGCTCCGGCTCCAGTGTAAGCTGGTGCGCTTCAAGATATTTCATGAGTTGGCTAGGGACGGGAGCCGCGAACGCATCATTTGCGGCGCGCGAGTAGTCCCGAGCTTCGGGAATGACGCCCACCTCGTTTTCAACCTGCACCAGTAAAACGGTGTGTTGCTCACCGTCGATTTCACGAAGGTGCCGCATCAGCATGGCAAAGGCTTGCGCATCCGCATCCCGCACGGCCGTGCTGAACGGGGACAGCCGGTCTGTATTACGGCCGTCGCTGGTTTGAACGCGTGGGAACCGCTTCGTACTCGTCTTTACCCACGCCGGCACGTACGTCGAGAACGTATTCTTCCACGCCCCGAACCAGAGAATGACGAGCCGCAGCTTGTTTTGTCGCGCTCCCTCAAGCAGCCCGTCGACGAGGCTGAACTCAAAGCGGCCCTCTTCCGGTTCGATCGACTCCCATGCCACGGGCAGCAGAGCGGTATTCAGGTGCAGGCCCGCCAACCGGGGCCATATTGGTTTTAAGTAAGCGAGGCTGGAGGAGCTAGAGTTGTGCAACTCTCCGCCGAGGATAACGAACGGGTGGCCATCTACTACCAACTGCGTTACCTTGCCGCGTCTTTCCAGGTGAGGCATTGTGTCGCCCGGTCTGTCAGCTTGCTTCGCGAAGGAGCTTCCGAGTGTCAATATCGCCCCGACGATTGCAGAACACGTGATTTTCTTGACCATTCCAGTTCAAAGTTCTATCACTCATTCAATCAACCGCGTTGATTTTCGTCACGGTCGCAGTGATCTTCAGATCGGGCCGATCAGGCGCGACCCGGAGCATCGGCGCGCGTAGGGTCCACCCTAACGGTGCAGTATTTAGATTCCGGGTTGTTACTAAGCGGCCGGGTCCTCTACTACGTGATTGATCGGAACCTCGGCGGGAACATCGCGGGCGGTCCTGTCCAGGTCATGACGACACCTTAGTAATTAGCGCGCCATCCACTATTCTGGCGATTCAGAACCGATTCAAATCTGTTGTGGTTTTTGCTGGGTCTTATGTCAATTGCTGCGGTTTGGGTGCCCATGCATGGCTTCCGGCGCTCTCTCCCTCCTAATAAAATCATCACTTTGGCCAGCAGCAGCCAGCGGTGACGATCACCTGTCTGGATTTAGGTTCCAGCGTTCGTAAGGACGAGGGAGTTCAAGTCTCCCCATCCGCACCAAATCAATCAAAGACTTACAGAGATCTATCCAGGCGATTAGCAGGATTTGCAGCGGTGGGCTTTGTGGTGTGACCACGTGGACATACGGGCTCGGCCGCTCCCATTCTAAGACCGTTCACCGATGAGCAAACTGGTTCCGAATCGAGCAGAATGAGGTCAGCCCTCTCGCTGTGCCAAACCGCACAGACGGGCACTTCTCAAAAACTCGTGACTACGCTCCACGCCCATATACTTCGCCAGCAGCTTCGGTTCCGTATCACAAAGATCAACGATCAGCAGCCCATCTAATACGTTCGAAAACTTGGGATCAGTGTTGAACCCCGCCACCTTCCCACCAAGCCGTAAGTATTGACGAAGAAGAATTGGAACACCGTCAACCCTGTCAATATCGCCTATCGGAAGGTCATCGATTTTGCCGGACGACTCCGTCATAATCCTTGCCTCCTCTTTCCGAAGGAAACGCCGGCGAAACGGTTGCTTCGGAATCACGAACGGGGCCAGATCATCTCGGAAACAGCGTTCCCGCAGGAAATGGACCATTAGTTCACGAGACACTTCTGAATACGAAGCACTAATGCTCACAGCGCCAAACAGCACGTGCGATTCGGGCCGCCGCGCAATGCACCGTGCAATAGCCTGCCAGAGCAGCAGCAACGGAGCATATTCTTTTTGGTACTCAGGACAAATAAAAGATCTTCCCAGTTCCACAGCGGGTCCGAGCCGATTAAAAAACTCAGAAGAGTAACGGAAGAGGGCCGACGTATACAGTCCTTTGATAGTTGTCCTGGCAAAGACATCCGTCGTCCACGCCAGTCGATAGGAGCCAGCAATGGACGAATTGGACTTGTGCCAGAGAACAAGGTGTGTGTACTCCGAGTCCCATTCATCGAGATTGATGGCATGGCCCGTGCCCTCTCCGACGAGCCGGTAGGTTATCTCCCGCAAGCGGCCTAGTTCGCCAAGCAGAAAGGGAATGCGTCTGCCCTGCTCTGCATAAACAGCATAGGTGTCGTTTTCGACGATCTTCTGTCCGTTCTTGTCCAGTTCTTCAATCTCGCGACGGATGCCAGTAGTGACTTCCAGGCCGGCATCTCGCCGGATGAAGGAGGGATGAGACGAAGACCGTCGCTTTGAATATGTATGGACCTGTTGCCTAGCGGGAGTTCGATGGCCCAACATATACGTTCGCGCTCGTACATAGGCCGTGGCCCTATGGCGATCGTGAGACAGTTCAGCAGGCAGGATGGGAGGGCCAATTCGTACTTCCACCTTGCGGCCTCGTTTGTTCAGAAGCTCACCGGGAAGCCGCGCCGTGCGTAACCCAGGATGGAGCAGACCGGCTGTCTGAAAAAGCACACTATTCTTGCCGACGAAAAACACTGGCACAATCGGAGCGTATACGGATTTTGCACATCGGACTGCGAGGGTACTCCAGGAGCTATCCGTGATGCGGCGTTGCTCAGAACTCCAGTGCGATACAGTTCCTGCTGGAAAAACGGCTACTCCGTTTCCTTCCCGGAGATAATGAACAACTTGACGAACAGATTTCACATGGTCCGACGGAGCTTGGGCACCCAGAACACGGACCGGAATGAATCGCTCGTGCAACTCTCGCAAGTGGCAAAGTACGTCGTTGGTCAGGATTTTTACATTAGGCCGGACCTGGAGTAAAACCGCATCCAGTATCAGGCCATCCAAAAACCCGAAGGGATGATTCGCCACCAGCAGGAGAGGTCCTGTCTGGGGAATTAAGGCAAGATCTTGCACCGAAACATCAACAGTAACTTGCAGTGTGTCGAGCACATTTTGCGACAGTGATTTAGTGGAGCGACCACGCGCCTCCATATATAGATTCTGAAGAGCCTTTACCTGCAGCGCCGAGTAGAGGAGATTGCGCACCACATCGGGTGTCGAATCGAATATAGAAGGAAGCGGAAGAAAAGCGCGTATCTCCACGTACTCTTTAATAGCGGCCTGCGATAACACGGCTATGGCGTTTGTGTGTCAGTACAGCTTCAAACCAAAAAAATACACTGTATTTTTACAAAGAAGTTGGTAACGCTTCCTGTCCGCATAGCTTCCGAAGGGATTACACCTACCTAGACGATTCTCTGAATAGCGTGTGTTCTGGGATGATCAAGTTGAAGATCTGCAACAAAAACCCGATGGCGGATCAGCACACACTCCTCAGAGGCAGCATTCGGGCCCTGCTGCTGTTCGACATCGCGGAAGAGATCGATTTACCGCTTCTGCGGACTGTTTTAGGAGTGGGTCCCAGCAAGCGGGAGCCGGCCTTTCGCCACCCTTCGCCGGAGTACGTCCGCTTTGAGCGGCCGCCAATTGTTGAATCGGTTGCACCCTGTCGAACGGATGATGGTCTCGAACTGCAGACACGCATTCGTTACTTCGACTATGGAGTCGCGAGTGTCGAGTTACAAATGCAGTTCCACGCCTGTTGGAACGCTCTCATCCGATTAGCTCATAAGTGGATTATGGCACCCGAGTTGGAGCGACGTGCCGGGCATTTGTTGCGCGAGCGCCTAGCCGGAATACAGCAAGTCCTGAAGAGACCACGTGAGAGTTGGATTTCTGAGGATTACTATCTAGTTCAAGTCGATCCTATTTCTCTGAATAACCATGCTGTTATTTCCGCGGAGGAACTCGTTCGAGACTGCGGTGTGCAAATTGCGCAAATTGTCCGCGGTGAAGAGCAACCCCTCTCAGCGGCCGAACGACAGGAAGTTCTTGAATCGAGCATGTCGTATTACCCGACCGACCTTCTCGTAGTAGGTTGGGTTGCCGCCCTTATATATGACACACCGGCAGCCGCCTTACCCGCCATTGATTTACTCGAGTATGCTAACAGTCAACTGCTTGAATTCCGCTACTACGACGAAGTTCTGACTCGTGTGCTCGCCGAGGTTTACAAGCGTCTCGATAAAAAACGCGGCGTATGGGGCCAATGGCAACTGGCCAGAGAGGCCGCAAACCTCAATACGATCCGGCTTGACTACCGCGAACTTGTCGAACAGACCGACAATGCAATCAAGTTCCTGAGCGACATGTTCTATGCGCGAGCATACCGTCTCGCTTCCGTCCGAATTGGTGTCGGCGATTACCGCAATCTGGTCACAGAGAAACTGAGCACGGCGCGGGATTTATATGAGTCAATGATTAACGAATTTCACCAAGCACGTACGTTCTTCCTGGAAGTGATGGTCGTGATCATCCTCATGATCGAAATTGCTTTCCTGTTTAGAGGAAAGAGTTGAGTAGTTCAAATGGGCTCTGTTCCAGGTGCAACAGAGCCCAGCTCCAGAGCCTCGCTTTATTCCACACCAATACAGCTCTAGAGCTTCAGCCGGCCGTCCTAGTACTCGATCTCCTGACCTCCCGGTTAAGTCTCCATGGATGCGTACCGGACCGACTAGCAGAAGCCCTGTCTCGAATTTCACCGGAACGCGCGTCATGCGCAGCGGAACACGGAATTTCTTCACTAGTTACCGCTGGACCGGAATCGACTGCGTACGGGAAGTGGGATCTCGAGCGCCCTCCGAAGAGAGCATCCATGGCACCGACAAGTGCTAGGCCGTTTGATCCTCATTCGAGCGCCACCGTCTACCTGGATGGCGCATTCTGGCTCGAGAAGTGCCCCAAATGTGAAGCTAAGCAATACGACTCGGTCGCACTTCCAGTTGAGCGACTGGGAACTTTGCTCATCCTGGTCGATGATCCAGATGCCGGAGTCGGATACGAAAAGCAATAGGCTTGCCATTTGACCACTCCGTAGGGCGTATTGTCCCGAACAGGACCTGCGACAACTAGAGTAAGGATGTCTTGGATTTATGGGCTGCGATCCTGGGCGGGTTGGCTAATCCTCGGCTCGTATTGGGTTCACAGCGCAGTGGCTCAACAAAGTCAGGTTCCCACTTTCGGAACTACGGTTGTGATCTCGTCCGGCCTTTGCGGGCAGATCTACGAAATTCCTGCAGACACGATTTGGCTTCCCCGGTTCTCCAAATTGAAACCCGTGGGCACAATCTATACTACGGTTCTCAACGTCCCGCCGCGCAACTTTAACGAAGGTTTTCCTGGGGTGACACAGCGATCCGAATGGTTCGCAATCGATTATGCCGGCAAGTTCTGGATTCAGAAACCTGGGAAATATCGATTTGCGCTCAATTCCGACGACGGTTCCAAGCTCTACATTGATGATCACCTCGTGATCGACAATGATGGCATGCATCCGGCCGTCACCGAG
>JABFXN010000133.1 GCA_013361705.1 Acidobacteriaceae bacterium | reverse complement strand
CGCGAGGCCGGTCTTTCCTTCCACGATGCACATGCTATCGTTTCGACAGCAGTCAAAGCGTCCATGGGAAGGTACCAGCCGGAAGCAATGGTCGATTTTGTGGAGGGCGCCCTCCGGGAAAAACAGGCAAAGCCGATGGAGCGTGCGACGCTGCTGCGTGCTCTCGATCCGGATAATTTTGTTGCGGTTCGGACCACAACGGGAGGTCCTGCTCCGTCGGCTCTTAATCCGCAGATCCATCGCGCGACGTCGCAGTTTCACGAAGACTCAGCATGGTACCGCAGCGAGGTCGATCATCTGTCGGCTTCGTCGCAACGGCTGCACGCGGCGGTGGATGCCTTTGGCCGTCGTTGAGAAGAACCCGCAGCTCGTACGCGGTCTTTCTACCGCCGCAGCTACCAGCGCCAACATCATTGATATGGTGGGCGTGGGCCCGTTCATCACGCTTCCACTCATCGTCACTGCGATGGGCGGTCCGCAGGCCATGCTCGGGTGGATTCTGGGCGCGGTACTCTCCCTCTGCGATGGTTGTGTGTGGAGCGAGCTTGGCACGGCCTACCCTGAGGCCGGCGGTTCCTATGCCTACCTGAAACATATCTACGGAAGGAATGGCGCGGGCAAAGTCTTTGCCTTTCTGTATGCCTGGCAGCTTCTTCTTTCCGCACCGCTTTCGATCGCCTCAGGCTGCATCGGTTTTGCGCAGTATGTCTCGTGGTTTGTTCCATCCGCCTCAAAGCCAATTGCAAGCGGCCATCTCTTCCATGCGCCGATCATCTTCAGCGGCCAGACCATGATCGCGATGAGTGCCTGCGCGATTGCTTTGGTAGCGTTGTATAGGCCGGTTGCGCATGTGGGCCGCATCGCGCGTGTGACAGGAATCATTGTCGTCGCGACCTTGGTCGCTGTCATCCTGGTTGGTTTTACGCATTTTTCCCCGCGCCTGGCCTTCTCGTTTCCCGCTGGAGCCTTCCATCTGGATGCGGCCTTCTTCTACGGACTCGGCGCCGGTCTTCTGGTTTCGGCCTACGACTACTGGGGCTACTACAACGCGTGCTTTCTGGGAGCAGAGGTAGAGAAGCCAGAGAAGACCATTCCGAGGGCAGTGCTTGGATCCATTGTCATCGTGGGTACTTTGTATGTGCTGATGAATATATCGGTGCTCGGCGTGCTGCCGTGGCAGTCAATGATGGCGCTGACGCATGATGCCGCAGCTCGGCAGTATACGATGGCAGCCTTTGTGCAGATGGCATTTGCCTCTCATTCTTGGGCGCACGCGGCAGCATCGGTTGTAGTCGTGCTGATCGCGACGGCTTCGCTGGCCTCGGTCTTCGGTCTACTCCTGGGATACTCCCGTATCCCTTTCGCCGCAGCGCAGGACGGCAACTTTCCCGCGATCTTCGGAAAGGTGCACCCGCGCTTCCACATCCCGGCTATATCTCTGTTTACGTTGGGAGGCATCGCGATGCTGCTATGCCTTCTGCGGCTGCAGGAGGTGATCGCTTCGCTGGTCATCATCCGTATCGTCTTCCAGTTCCTGATGCAGGGAATTGCGGTTATGGCTCCGAAGCATCGGGCAGAAAGACGAAAGCAAGGCCGCTTTCGGATGCCGCTGTATCCATTGCCCGCGCTGGTTGCTCTGGGGGGATTTGTCTTCATTCTCTTCTCACGGCAAAACTTCGCGGCAGAGCTCAAGCTCGCCGGTATCGTCGCTGTCAGTGGACTGCTGGTTTACTTCGTTCGCTCCCGTGTCGCTGCCCGGCGTCTGAAGTCAGGAATGTAGAATTCGGTCATCCCGGAGATGACCATGAACCTTCGTCCTGACCGCCGCAGCTTCCTCGCGGGCCTTACGGCTCACAGTCTTCTTTTCTCTAAAACTGCGACAGCAGACGCACAGCAGGTGTCCAACGTGGCTGGCGACAGAGAACTTCTGCTGGGCTATTTTGCGAAGAATGCACGTGCTCTGCTGCGTGAGCCTGCCGGATTGTTGAAGTCTCCGAGCATCTCCCCCAGCCTTCCCAAAGCAGCATATTCTTCGGAGTTGTGGGACTGGGACACGCTTTGGACGGCGCGCGGCCTGTTCGCGATCGCAAAGCAAACATCGGATAGTTCGCTGAAGCGGGCAATTGTCACGCACGCACAGGGAAGCATCGCGAACTTCTTCGGCCATCAATCGAGCGAAGGCCGTATTCCCATGCTGATCAAGCTGAACGATCCTGATCCGCTGCACTGCCTGAGCGGAAGCCGGCCTCACAAAGAGAACCAGGCCAAGCCGGTGCTTGCACAACTTGCGTTGTTGGCGACGGGGGAGAGTGGTGATGCCGCTTGGTTCGCGCCGTACCTGGAAAAGCTACAACGCTTCTACGATTCCTGGACGGCAGACAATATGAGCAAAGTGGGTCTGCTGGTATGGGGTGACGATGTCGCCATCGGCAATGACAACGATCCTACGACCTTCGGCCGGCCGTTCTTCTCCTCCGCAAACCTGTTGCTGAACTGCCTGTATTACGAGGATCTGAAAGCAGCGGCAGAGATGGCGCGAAAGCTCGGGAAGGAAGATGCCGCCTCTCGATTTGCGTCGAGCGCGAAGCAGCTTGGTGAGGCAGTGCAGCGGCAGTGCTGGGATCCGCGAGACAGATTCTTCTATACCGTCGATGTGCAATGCCAGGATCGCCGCGCGGAGCTGATTCCGAACATCAAGGGCGGCATGGATATGTCCTGGAGCGCCATTCCGATTCGTATCCAGACGTTTACCGGCTTCCTGCCGCTGTGGTGTGAGCTCGCAACCAAAGAGCAGGCCGAAGATCTCCGGCGGCACTTCCTGAACCCCGCGACCTTCGGAGGTAAATATGGCGTGCGCACCTTATCGCGCGCGGAGAGTATGTATTCCCTGGCTGCCAGCAGTAATCCGAGTAACTGGCTCGGCCCGGTATGGATCATCGCGAACTATTTCGTGTGGAGCGGCCTGCGGCGGTATGGATTTACGCGGGAGGCTGAGGCCCTGGCGGGAGCAACGACGCGACTGCTGGCGCAGGATCTGCGCGTGAACGGATCGCTGAATGAATACTACGATCCGGACACGGGCGGGGCGTTAAGTCACAAAGGCTTCATGGATTGGAACATGCTTGTGCTTGAGATGCAGTAGGTACCTCAAGCACCAGTGCGGTTATGACTTCGGCGCTTTCTTTTGGAAGGTGATGCGAAGACCTCCAAAGATGTTGATGGGAGCGCCGGGCGCCAGGAAGGTCGAGTGGCGGGTGGGGTATTGCGTCTGGCCTTCGTAGTTGATGGAGGCAAACGGCCGAGCAAGGAATGCTCTGTTGTTGTCAAACGGAGTCCCACCGAGCTGCGCCGCTGTAGCGTAATGCGTATCGAAGAGGTTGTTGATCTGGGCGAACAGCTCAAACTTCGGCGAGAAGGCATACCGTGCCCCGATGTTAGCGATGCCATATGCATCTGTGCGGCCGGTGCCGAGATAGTAAGTTCCGTCAGGCTGGTGAAGGTTGTTCTCATTCCCGCGGGCGTATGAGCCAGAAGTAGAGATGACGTTGAAGTTGACCGTCAGCTTATGGGTGAACTTCAGGATGTGGGATGGCGTCTGCGGCAGCGTGTTACCGGCACTGATCTCCTGTTCGCTTTCAATGCCGCGAGCACCATCGCCCGCTGCTTCGTTCGCGCTGTTCGCACTGCCGTCAATCACCTGCGGCGTACCGTAGGTCGCCTGTAGGAAGGTGTAGTTGGTTGAAAAGGTGAAGGGATGGAGCTGGTAAGTGATCCCGGCTTCCGCTCCCTGCCGGATAGTGCGTCCGAAGTTGGTGAAGTAGCCGAACCCAGTGGCGGTGGACGAGACGAAGAGCAGATCGTCATAGTTCGTGCCACGAAAGAAACCGGCATTCCACTGCAGACGGTTTTCGTTCTTGCCACGAATGCCCGCTTCGAAGGTACGGCTGACAACCTGCTTCAACGGTGGATCACTGACCATGGCGTTGGGAAGGCGGCAGGGAAAGTTCGGATCGGCGCAGCCCAATTCGGTTGATGTTGGAGCACGGTTGCCTTCGCTGTAGTTGAAATACAGCGTCTCCAATCGCGAGACGCGATAGGTCAGACCGGCAGATGGATTGAAGCGCTGAAAGGTGTATTTCCCGGTTAAGGTTCCGCGTCCAGCCGAAGGTGGCAGCCGGTCGAGATTATCCACGGTGGCGCGGTTGTAACGGCCTGAGACGGTGAAGGTAAACCTCGACAGCAGGACGGTATCCGTGGCGTAGAAGCTGGGGACGTTGATAGTCCCGTGCAGGTTGGCACGGGTGTCTACCGGCAGATCGTCAGCGCTGGTCGATCCATCGGTATAGACCGGAATGGTGGTGAAGCTTAGTCCATCTGTGTTCAGGTATGCGAACTGGGAGATCTGCGTATAGCTGATATTACTGCGATCCCACGAGATACCGGCGGCCAGGCGGTTGCGTGCCGTGCGATACGACACCAGGCCGGAGAGTCCATAGGCGTTCTGTTTGTTCTGTGTATAGGTGTCGATACCCGTGCACTTCTCTGAGGGCTCGTCCTTTAGCAGACCCTGCGCAATGCAACGCCAGTAGGGGAAGGGCTGCTGCGTAGCATTGCTGGCTCCGGTGGGGAAGCCAGTGTAGCCACTGGCGGTGAGGATGTTCTTCTCTGCGGTGCTCAGCGTATAGAGAGACTGATCGAAGGAGTCGTCATTGAGATCGCCATTGAAGGTATTGGCGCGGATATAGCGGTAATAAGCATTCGCCGAGAGCGTCAGCTCATCATTCACCTCATGGGTCACATTGAAGGTGAGTGATGGCGCATGATTCTTGGTCTGGTCGGGAATCGTGTAGACGCTGCTGTAGTCCTTGCTCAGATTGCGGAAGTCCTGCGTGCCATTCCCGCTAAGGTTGTTGATGGCATACGCGCCGGAGAGCGACAGTGTCGTTCGTCCGAACATCCATCCAACCTTGGCGAAGGACTGCTTCACATCAGAGGGAGAGAACTTGCGCCAACCGTCTTCGTGATACAGATTCCCGGCGAGATACCAATTGAAGCCGCGTGAGGTGAAGCCTCCCCATTCGCCTTCGACAGCACGGCGTCCGAAGCTGCCGCCCATTGACTTTACCGTGAACCCTGCATTGGAGATGCCGTCCTTGGTGCGCATGGAAAGAGCTCCGCCCAGAGAGTTGAGTCCATACAGCGGATTTGCCCCCGGAATCAGCTCGATGTCTTGTACTGCAACCTGAGGGATGAGGTCCCAGGAGACGACATCGCCGAACGGCTGATTTTGCCGCACTCCGTCCAGATAGATTGAAAGCCCTTGAGGTGTGCCCAGAAGCGGGGAAGCAGTGTAACCGCGGTAGTTCACATCCATCTGATACGGGTTGCCCTGGTTCTCGCTGATGTAGATGCCGTTCACTCGTTTATTCAGGCCGTCGCCGATATTGAGTGAGTTAACATCGGCAAGCTGCTGCGCTGAAAGGTTCTGCACTGGCACGGGAACGGTCGAGGTATCTGTATCGGCCTGACCGATCGGCGTCTCGGAGAAGACGGTAACCGAGGTGGAGAGAGACGACAGTGTCAGCGTTACAACGCGTTCCACAACCTCTGAAGAACGCACGTCGATCACGGTGGTCTGCATCGCGAATCCGTTGCGGTAGAGCTGAAGCTTGTAGCTGCCGAAAGCAAGTCCCGTGAACATGTGCTCGCCATTTGCAGAGGTTTGGAACTGCCGCACCGAACCAGGCCCGCTCAAGATGCCGGTGACCGCCAGGCCCGAGCCTGACGTATCTTTCACCACCAGGTGAAGTTGCCCGAAGTCACGAGACTGTGCAGGCCCTGAGAGATGGAGAAGAGAAAGCAACAGACCGCAAACAAGACCGAACAGACGACGCATGACACCTTTGTCCGGGCAGACCGCCCGGCCGTAACTCTGGATTTTTATGCTTCTGCAGGGATATTCCGCACGAAGTGGTTTTGTTCAGCGTTTCGGAAAAGTTTTTCAAAGACGAGGAGATGGATTGTTGGCTACCCCCTCCTTCATAATGAGTGCATTCCCATGGGCTCTACCTTCAACCAGTCGAGACTCGCGATCCTCGCACCTGCCATCGCAGGCCACGGAAAAGCACACGTCATTGAGGCTGAGGTGCTTGCGATCTTCGATCTGCACCACGCGTCGTTGTTGCGTTACGCCGTCTCTTTCGGCATCGCCGTGCAGGATGGGGAAGATGTAGTGCAGGAGACCTTCCTGGCCCTCTTCCGGCATCTGCTTGAAGAGAAGCCACAGGATAACCTCCGTAGCTGGCTCTTTCGTGTAACCCACAACCTTGCCTTGAAACGCCGTGGAGCGCACCGCCGTGAAGTGTCTGAGGCAGAGAACATCTCTCTGGAGCGCCCCGATCCTGCTCCCGGTCCCGAAGAGACGTTGCTCTTCAGCGAACGAAAGCTTCACTTGAGTCGCGTATTGCAGGCAATGCCTGCCACCGACCGTGCCTGCCTGCAGCTTCGCGCTGAGGGATTGAGGTATCGTGAGATCGCCGAAGTGATTGGAATCTCCCTCGGTTCGGTAGCAGCGGCAGTAGCCCGTTCCATTGAGCGGCTGGAGCGATCGGAGGTGAGCCGTGGGCGATAACGTGCACCTTTCGCGGGAAGATCTCCTGCTGTTGCAGGACGGGGAATTCACGCCTGCCGAAACGGTGGCCGCGGAGCTGCATCTTTCTGCGTGCGAAGCCTGCCGCACGTTGAAGCTCAGAACGGAACAGACCTTCGCCGCAGCTGTGGAGACGATCGTCGCCGAAACTTCGCAGATGCCGGACAACCAGCGCGACGCACTGCAACATCGCATCGTGTCGGCAAGGCGGCGGCCGTGGGCGATTGGCTTCGCCACTGCAGCGGCGGGTTTATTGGTGATTGTTGGACTTGGAATATCGATGCATCGGAATCACCAGGCGATTGTGCCTTACCTGGAAGATCGTCCCGTACCGAATCCGCAAGTGACCCCGGGCGCCGTTCGCGTCATGGCCCTTGGTGAGGTGTGCGGCGAGAAAGACGACGATCTTGACCCAGCAGTTCCAACAGTTACGCAGCAGGTCGTCTTTGCCGAGTACCACGTACCGCAGCAGCAGCGCGGCAAAGAGTTCCAGCTCGACTACCTGATCAGCCCGCAGCTTGGCGGAACTGCAGAGATCCGGAATCTGTGGCCGCAACCCTATAGCACGATGTGGAATGCGCAGGCCAAAGACATGCTGGAACGCAGACTGCATGGGATGGTTTGCAGTGGAACCATGAGCCTGGAGCAGGCTCAGCATGATCTGGCAGGGGACTGGATCGAGAGCTACAAGCGGGAGTTTAAAACACAAGCCCCGCTTCGTGTGGAAGCAGGGCTTGAACGTCCTTTGTTGCCGT
>JABFXN010000311.1 GCA_013361705.1 Acidobacteriaceae bacterium | reverse complement strand
CCAGTAATACGGTGCTCCCCTGCTTCCAGGCGGCGGATCATCTCCGGCAGGTTGCGGTAGGAAGCCGAACCGCTTACTAGCGAGACGAATGGAGCTTTCTCAAAGATCTTTTCGCCTTCCTGCTGCGCCACACAGCCGAGCACGCCAAAGCGCTTCCCCTCTCCCTGCAGACGCTTGTACTCATTTAAGCGATGAAAGACCTTTTGCTCCGCCTTGTCGCGGATGGAACAGGTGTTGTACAGAACGAGGTCAGCAGAGTCCTCGTCCGTCACCTGTGTATAGCCCTCATGCTGCAGCGTGCCGATGACCTTTTCCGAGTCATGAGCATTCATCTGGCAGCCAAAGGTCTCGATATAAAACGTCTTTGCCACGCTTGAAAGTATACCGCCGGTCGCACCTGGAGCATTTTTCCTGTTACTGGGTATCCCCGGGAGGGAGTGCAGCGGCGTGCGTTTTCATTGAGGAAAACGCCCATAGATACACAATCCGTGCACTACACATACAGGAAAAAATGCTTTAGGCCCGGCATGTTGAATCGTTCGATTGTCAGGACTTTGGTAGCGCCAACGGGGATCGAACCCGTACTCTTCGCCTTGAGAGGGCGACGTGTTAACCAATTACACCATGGCGCCGTTAGGGCAGGGCGGTGACGACTCACGCCCACTCAAATCAGTATATCAGTGAAGAAGTTGTTTTGCGTGGATCAGATACCGAGTTTCTTCACTTCGTCGTTGTAGTACTTGCGATACAGGATGTCCCACTCCTGGGTGCCTTCGAGGATGATCTTCCGCTGCGAGGTAATCTTTTGCCGCGCTGCCTGATCGATCTTGGTCTCCTCGAGCAGAAGCTTCTCCAGCGCCTTACGAGCCTCCTGGCGGATCGTATTCCGGTCCTCCAGAAACTCTGCCTCGTCGGTCTCTGCCAGAGTATCGGCCACCACGTGAGCCAGTTTGTTGAGCTTGTCGCGTGAGATTCTCACAGCACCGCCTTGTATTTGCGCACAAGCTCGTTCTTTACCTTCTTGAACATCTCCGGGTAGCTCGCGCCTGTCTTGCGCATATCGTCCTGGAAGGTTTCCAGAATGACGCGGACCTCGTCGTTGATCCGGTCTTCGAGTGAGAGCTCGTCGAGCAGAGCATGATTCACACGCTCATTCAGAACGCCAGGCTTATCGGTGCGGAGCATCTTCGCGTCGATAAGGTGCTGTACCGTGTGCTTGGCCAGGTAGTTGACGTAGTCCTTGGAAAAAATCATCTCTCTTCGAAGTCATTTATATCACGCGGTTAAGGCCGCTTTCGCGCCCCACAAAAGATATCCCGGGACGCCAGGATTCGGATGACACACCCTGATTACGTCCGATGCGGGCAGCTCGGGGTATTCAGGCAGCTCTCGCCCAGGCGCAGACGCTCCACCGGCCGTCCATGCACCAGGTGTTCGTGGACGATCTCTTGGACGTCCTCCAATTTCACAAAGCCGTACCAGACCGCCTCCGGATAGACCACCATCACCGGGCCATGTTCGCACTGATCCAGGCAGCCGGCCTCGTTGGCCCGGACCGTGATCTTCAACCCGGCAGCCTTTACAGCATCCTTCAGTGCATCTTTCAATTGGCGGCCACCGCGGGGGCGGCAGCTCGGACGGGCAGCGCCCTCCAGGCGCTCATTGCTGCAAACAAAAACATGACGTTCAAACTTTGCCATGCTCCCAGCGTATTCCAGTGCGTGCAGTCATGCTTTTTTGAGACAATACCCTTTGTTGCAATGCAGACGGATAATCTAATTTCCCTGAAAGACGACATGATTGCCTTCATCGCGGGCCACGGTATGCACCGCATGAATGCTTATGTCCATGTAGACATTCCCACGGTTGTCTTCGAAGAAGAGAACGCCGATTCCTGGAAAGACTTTGTCGAACACGCCAAAGCCGCCGGGGTCAGCTTCCTAACCATGAGCGAAGTCACGCTGGAAAAGCGTGATATCGAGATACTCATCGAGCAGCTTCGCGCCCGCGAATTTCCGGACTCTGACGACACGCCGGATATCGATGACGCGCAGTACCTGGTGAACTATGTCGGGAAGACCGGCTACCTACAGCTCGGCTTCGCCTACAACGGCATCATGTTCATCTATGAGACCTCGACCGAGTGGTACGACCGCTTTCAGCAGTTGATGGAGAGTGTCTCGGACTTCGACTCGATCATTGTGGACGACCCCGACGCAGACGAATAGAGCATTTTTCCTGCAGGTATAGTGCAGGGTTTGTGCATCTATGGCGTTTTCCTCAAATGAAAACGCTGCTGTACTCTCCTCTCCGGATACCCGCAACAGGAAAAATGCTCTAGTGGCCGTCGAACCGCTCTATCGCTGGACAAGCCCTGAGGTCTCCTTCGAGGAAGCCGAGGCTTTCGCGCGTGAACTGCGCGTTCCGCAGGTCATTGCCGAGCTTTTGCTCAACCGCGGCTTCGACACGCCGGAAAAAGTCGATCTTTTCCTCAATCCCGAGATCGGCCACCTGTACTCCCCTTCGGCCATGCTGGGTATAGCAGCCGCCGCGGAACGGATTCGGCAGGCAATCGCACGCCGCGAACCCGTCCTGATCTACGGAGACTACGACGTCGACGGCACCGTGGCGACCGTGCTGCTTAAAACAGCCATTGACCGCATCGCCGGGGGCGAATCCATTGTCCGCTACCACATCCCGCATCGCATTCGCGAAGGCTATGGGATGCAGGCAGGGGTTCTGGCCGATGCAGCGGCGATGGGTGTCCGCCTGGTCATCTCCGTCGATACAGGCATCCGCGCCTTCGCCGCAGCAGAAGAGGCACAGGCTCTCGGGCTCGACCTGATCGTCACCGACCACCATCTTCCGGATGAGATCGGCGGCCTGCCTCCAGCACTTGCCGTCATCAACCCCAATCAGCCCAACTGCCCTTACCCGAATAAGGACCTCTGCGGCGCTGGTGTTGCCTTCAAACTGGCTCAAGCTCTCCTGGAGAACTCCGATATTCCCGTCGAAACGGTGGGAACCAAGCTGATACCCAGCTTCCTGAAGTTGTTAGCGATTGCCACCGTGGCCGATGCCGTCGCTCTCACCGGCGAGAACCGAGTCATTGTCGCCGTCGGCCTCCGCGAGTTGGTCAAGCCCGTCCAGCCGGGTCTTCGTTGTCTGATGGAGCTGGCTCAACTCACGGGCCGGCAGCCACTGACGGCAACCTCGGTCGCCTTCCGTCTGGCGCCTCGCATCAACGCCGCCGGGAGGATGGAAATTGCCTCGGATGTCGTCGAGATGTTCCTCACGCGATCTCCCGAACGGGGCCGCGAAATCGCTGAGAAGCTACACCGGCTGAATGAAGATCGCCGCGCGACGGAGCAGGCTGCACTCGACGAGATCGAGGCGCTGCTCGCCGCCGACACATCTCTTGCCGAGGCAGGCGCCGTCGTTCTCGACGGACACGGCTGGCACCGCGGCGTTATCGGAATCCTGGCCTCGCGCGTGGTCGAGCGCACCCACCGTCCCGCACTTGTATTGGCACACGAAGACGGCGAGGCGTACGGCTCCGGGCGGTCCATCCCTGGCTTCCACCTGCTGGATGCATTAACCGCAGTCCATTCTGTCGCTCCGATCTTCACCCGGTTCGGCGGGCACGCACATGCCGTCGGGTTTTCTCTTCCCTCTGACAGAGTGCCGGAACTGCGAATGAGCCTCGGCATCTATGCCCGCTCCGCGATGTCGACGGAGACCATGCTTCCGGAGCTGCACTGCGACGCTTCCCTGCCGTTGGAGCGCATTACACCCGCATTCGTTGAACAGCTCCATCGTTTTGAACCCTTTGGGCACTCCAACCCCGAGCCGATCTTCTGTTCCGGTCCTGTGCGTATTCTCGAAATACGTGTTCTCAAGGACAAACACCTTCGTCTGCGGCTGGAGCAAGGCAGCGCAGCCATCGCCTGCCTGGCGTGGTCCCGGCGGATTCACTGGCCCTCGCGTCTCCAGGAACTTGGCGTGGGACAGGGTTCGATGATCGAAGCGGCTTTTCGCGTTCGCGAGAATGCAAACCCCGACTTCGGAAACGCAATTGAACTGGAGTTGTGCGATCTACGCCCATCTCATACGGCCTGATAACTTTTTGTGCCGCAAACCCTTCCACCTGCGTCAGATATACTGACGCTTCGTCGCCTTATGGCTCAGAAAGCTACCAGTCCTGCTCGCACTTTCGTTTTCGCTTTGCTCGGCCTGGCCGCCCTTGTTGCGGTCGGCTTTGGTTTGCGCTCCCTGTTCCGCAGCAATGTCGATGTCCACGCTGCCTCTGTTACGTATGAGAATCTAACCAGCACAACCCCAACCAACGGCAAAGTTCAGCCCGTGGAACCCTTTGACGCGCACGCTCCGATGGCGGGAACGGTCGATCGGATTTACGTCGGAGCCGGCGAAAAGGTGAAAGCTGGCCAGTTGCTCATTCACATGAATGATGCTGAGGCGTTGGGACGTCTGGCAACCGCGCAGTCCGCGTTGGCCGGCGCCCAGGCCACCATCCACGATATGGAGAGCGGCGGCTCGACCGATGAACGTATTGGCATGGCCTCTGATCTGGAGAAGGCGCGCCTGCAGGAACAGCAGGCTCAGCGTGATCTAACGGCGCTGCAGCAGCTCCAGCAGAAAGGAGCTGCCTCTGGAAGCGAGGTTCTCGCCGCTCAGCAGCGGCTTGAAAATGCGAAATCCTCTCTTGTTGCGTTAGAACAGCGCTCATCTCCGGCGTCTCGTTACAGTAATCAGGACCGGACCCGTGTTAAGGCACAGGCAGCCGATGCCTCGGCTTATGTCGCTTCTGCTCGCAAGCTTTATAACCAGTTGAATGTTCGGGCTCCGTTCGATGGAACGATCTACTCGCTTCCGATACAGGAGTCGGACTTTGTTCCCGCGGGAGAGACCCTTCTCTCGATGGCGAACCTCGATCGCATCCAAATTACGGCCTATTTTGACGAGCCCGATGTGGGGAAACTGGCAGTCAACCAGGCTGTGAGCATCGTCTGGGAAGCCAAACCTGGAAAGGTGTGGCACGGACATGTCGAGACGGTGCCGACGACCATCATCAACTACGGTACCCGTAACGTGGGCGAGTGCATTATCAGTGTCGATGATGCGCATGGCGACCTTCTGCCGAATACAAATGTCACGGTCACCGTCACCATCCTGCAACACCCACATGTACTGGCGGTTCCCCGAGAGGCGCTCCACACGCAGGGCTCGCAGAGCTACGTCTTCCGCATTGTGAACGGCAAGCTGGTGCGAACCCCTGTTCAGGTCGGCGCCGCCGTAACCCCAACACGTATCGAAATCGCCGGTGGTCTTTCCGTCAATGACAAAGTCGCCGTCAATTCTGTTGATAACAGCGAACTGACAGACGGCCTGCCGGTCGATGTCGTTCAATAAGGCAGTTGATTATGCAGCACCAGAAGTTGCTTTTGCTCGTCACACTCCTCTTTTCGACGCTTTCCATGCGGGCCATGGATGTGCACGAAGCGCGGTCTGCTCTTATGGCCGGCCGCGTAGACGAGGTGGCTGCCGCGCTCGAGCCCGCGGTTAAGTCCAACCCGAAAGATGCCGTGTCTCATCATCTTCTGTGCCGTGCGTACTATGCCCAGGAGCTTCCAGATCGCGCTGTGCCCCATTGTGAAGCGGCTGTCGCTAATGACTCCGGTAATGCGATCTACTACCTCTGGCTGGGGCGTGCGTACGGCTTGAAAGCTGACAAGTCAGGGCCTTTTACAGGCTTCAGCATGGCAAAGCGCAGCGTAGCGTCGTTTGAGCGCGCATTCCAGCTCGCACCCACCAGCCTGGATGCCATCAACGATCTGGGTGAGTTCTATGCCCGTGCACCGTCCATTGTTGGTGGGGGCACCGATAAAGCACGGCAACTCGCCGAGCGTATTCAGCCACTCTCTGCAGCGAAGTATCACCGCATCCTTTCTCTGGTCGCCGAAAAAGAGAAAGACTACGGTGCAGCCGAACAAGAGTTGAAAAAAGAGATCGAGGTCAAACATACCGCGGAAAACCTGATGGATCTGGTGGCCTTCTACGACCGCCGGAAACGCGTGGACGATGCCGTCTCCGTTATCCGCGACGTGATCAATACAGATCACCCCCGTTCCGGCCCCAGCTTCGATGCGGCAACATTCCTGACCGAACAGCATCGCGATCCTGCATTGGCAGAAAGGCTGCTCAAGGAGTACCTTGCCTCTCCGGCAAGATCCGACCAGGCTCCTGTGTTTCGTGCACATGTGCTGCTCGGAAAGATTCTGGAAGACCGGGGAGACAAAGCAGGCGCAAAGGCGGAATACCAGGCTGCGCTGGCGTTGGCTAAGGACTATCCGACTGCCCGCCATGCACTTGGAATGTAATAGAGCGTGTGACGCAGCTCACGGTCCGGCCACATCGTCCCGGTAATAGAATAAAGCCGTGGCCTCTACCGCACTCCATCTCGCGTCAGCCCGGCTTACTACCACTCATGTAAAGCGCCTTGCCTGGCTCACACTGGCATGGAATATCCTCGTTGTCCTTTGGGGAGCGATTGTGCGCGCCACGGGATCAGGCGCCGGCTGCGGCAATCACTGGCCTCTCTGTAATGGAGAGGTCATTCCGCATACGCCTCGTATCGACACGATCATTGAGTTTACCCATCGCATGATGTCGGGAGGTGCGGTCTTCCTTACGCTCGCACTTCTGCTCGCGATCTTTGCGACGTCAGAACGTCTGCAGCCTGCGCGTAGGGCCATCGTCGTCGCAACCGTGTTGTTATTCAATGAAGCGATTCTTGGCGCCCTGCTGGTGAAACTCGGCTACGTCACAGGCAACCGTTCTATCGGGCGAGTCGTTCTTCTTTCGATCCATCTGTCGAATACCCTGTTGCTTCTGGGCGCATATACCTTAACTGCGTACTTCCTTGAGCGTCCCTGGCGTTTCACCATCTCTCGCCGCAACCTCTGGCTAAGCGCCGTCGGCCTGTTCAGCACACTTATCGTCGGTGTAAGCGGATCACTGGCGGCCCTCGGCGATACCCTCTTCCCAGCGACGTCGCTGCGCGCTGCCTTCGTCCAGGACTTCGCCAGTAACTCTCCCATGTTGCTGCGGCTTCGTAGCGTGCACCCGCTCAGCGCCTTCCTGGCGACCGTATTTGTTATCTGGCTACTGAAACGTTCCTGGGGATCGCCGCTGGCAAACTTCGTTCTCGGTCTGCTCGCCTTCCAGATTGCGCTTGGCTTTGCCGATCTTTTGCTGTTGGCGCCAACCTGGATGCAGGTACTGCATCTGCTCGGGGCCGATCTCTACTGGGCGGCTCTACTTTGGCTCTCCGCGCGACAAACATTCCCAATCACAAAGGAACTTCATGCGTAAGCTGCTGCTCTTCCTGCTGCTGTGCGTCACAG
>JABFXN010000130.1 GCA_013361705.1 Acidobacteriaceae bacterium | reverse complement strand
GAGATGAGCCAGCGGGTATCGAATGGAATGTACCGCGCGAGCTGGACCTTTCGAAGTATCCCTTCGATGCGGAAGCCATCAAGAGAGACTTCCCCATCCTGCGGGAACGCGTCAACGGCCGTCCGCTTGTCTGGCTGGACAACGCCGCCACTACCCAGAAGCCGCAGAGCGTCATTGACCGGCTGAAGTACTTCTACGAACACGAGAACTCCAACGTGCACCGCGCCGCCCATGAGCTTGCAGCACGAGCGACGGATGCCTACGAGTCAGCGCGCGAGAAAGTACGCCGCTTCGTCAATGCATCGTCCACGCAGGAGATCGTCTTTGTGCGCGGCGCCACCGAAGGCATCAACCTGATTGCGCAGAGCTGGGGCCGGCGCAACGTGCGTAAGGACGATGAGATTGTCATCACCTGGCTGGAACATCACGCCAACATCGTTCCATGGCAGATGCTCTGTTCCGAGACCGGAGCCAAACTTCGTGTTGCACCCGTCGACGATAGCGGGCAGGTTCTTCTGGACGAGTATGAGAAGCTACTGGGCCCAAAGACCCGTCTGGTTTCAATGACACAGGTCTCAAATGCCCTGGGTGTCGTTACTCCCGCAGAGAAGATGATCGAGATTGCCCATCGTTATGGAGCCAGGGTTCTGCTTGACGGCGCGCAATCTGTTTCGCACATGCGCGTCGACGTGCAGTCGCTCGACTGTGACTTCTTCGTCTTTTCAGGACATAAGGTCTTTGGCCCTACCGGCATCGGCGTTGTCTATGGCAAGCCCGAAGTCCTGGAAGGTATGCCGCCATGGCAGGGTGGCGGCAACATGATTCAGGACGTCACTTTCGAGAAGACGCGTTTCCATGGTCCTCCGCAGCGCTTCGAAGCCGGCACAGGCAATATTGCGGACGCTGTCGGCCTGGGTGCGGCCATTGATTATCTGGACCGGGTGGGAATGCCGAATGTCTCCCGCCACGAGCATGAACTGCTGGTCCACGCCACAAAGGAGTTGCTGCAAATCCCCGGCCTCCACATCATCGGTACCGCAAAGGAGAAGGCAGGTGTTCTATCGTTTGTGCTGGACGGATTCCGGACCGAAGACGTGGGATCGTACCTGAATAAGAATGGGATCGCTGTTCGCTCCGGCCATCATTGCGCACAACCGATTCTGCGGCGTTTCGGCCAGGAGAGCTCAGTTCGCGCATCGCTGGCGCTGTACAACACGCATGAGGACATCGATAAGCTGGTCACAGCGATCTGGGATTTGCGCCTCGGCCGCACTTCCATCGCCTGACTCTTCACGACCCGTCTAGTGTCCTGAGTCTGTCGTAAATCTTGTCATCCTGAACATAGTGAAGAACCTGCTTTTTCACCGCTTCGGGTAGTAAAGCTGTTCATGATTTACGTCGCGAACTTTAGACCCACCACACCAGATCCCCTATATCCGAACCGTCGGCGCGTGCCACAAGTGCAGGCGCAGCTTCCTCATGAGTTCATCGTAGGGCTCTTCGCCCATCCCACGATGCTCACCCTTCGTGGCGAGAACGATTCTGTTCTCGCTGTCTTCAGGGCTGGCTACAAGCACACGATTCTGAAAACTTCTACGAAGGTATTCGACTGCAGCTTCACTCTCCGGCCCGCACAGGTTAACAACCAGCACTCCATCCGGGGTCAATACGCGATAGCAATCATCGTAGAACGCCTGTGAACAGAGCTGGGGCGGCTGTCCGTAAAGATCGAATCCATCCACGAGCAGCACCTCGATCCTTCCTGGCGCCCGAGCAACATAATCCGCGCCGTCTTCATAAATGACACGGAATCGATGATCGTCCGGCGGGATATGGAACCGCTCTCTCAGGGCGATGACTTGCGGATCGATTTCGATGACGGTAATGTCCGCAGCAGGCATTTCGCGGTGGCACCATTTCGGAATCGATCCTCCACCGAGCCCGATCATCACGATATGCGTCGGATTTCGATGACAAAGCATGAAATCGATCATCGTGCGGGTATACGGAAGCGCCAGGAAGACGGGGTCGTCCACGAGCATCTCACTCTGGATCTCACCGATCTGAAACTGCAGCGACACACGATTTCCATCGCGATGGACAATCGGCTCAACGCCGGCCGGTGTTCGGCGTTGGTTCCGGGAAGTGTGATCGAGATAAGCGCTATCCATTCGTTCGGCCTATATTCAATTCAACTTCATCGAGATCATCTAGGCAAACGCCGCATCCTGGAGGCGCCTCATCAGATTCCCGAGCAAAGGCTTGACGGCGAACCGAATGGGCGTTAATCGAGTGCACTAGGCTTCTTATTTTGGGCCGCAGCGAGCGCATCGTACTCCGCGCGAGTCATCACGATGAGCTGTTGTCTCATCGACGGACGCTGATCGAGCTGGGCGAAGATGCTGGGCGTAATCCATTGGTCCCGACGTACGGGAATAAACGTCTCCGAATCCAGGAGAGTTTGCTCCGTGGGTTGCACGCCAAGCTTGGCCGTAACGTCCGCGACCACATCCGGAAAGGCGAGACCTTGGGTTGTGATGGTAATGGTCGTAAGTTGACCGTGCTCGAAGTGCCAGGTGACGGGTGGAACGACCTCAGGACTGCTGAGAGTTCCGGAGTAGTCAGGCTGATCGGCTGCAGCCAGAACGCCGGTGCAAAGCGCGATCTCCTGCGGCAGTCGTCGATCAAAGAAAACAGGCCGGCCTTCGCGGGCCATCTGCTCCAGTTGCCCGCGCGAGGGCGCACTCTTCCATTTGTAGAGACTGTCCGCGGAGCGCTGAGACGAGGTAAAGACCTGCTGACTCAGGGCGTATTCTTCCGCCTTTGAGAGGCTGTGGACCTGTTCCGGAGTCAGCGGCTTTGGCGCACTGGCACGGCAGGAGGCGACCTTATCGCGGAAAACGGCTTCGGCACCGATAAAACTCTGCGCCGATTCGCCGAGATGATGGCCTTTAAACGTGGGAGCGTTCTGCGCGATAAGAGGCGCGGAAATAAGCAGCAGGCAGCAAAAGCATCTCTTGATCGAACGGAATGTCATGTCGCACAAAGTTGCCGGAAAGGCTTCCTGTATCATTCTAGCGTGTGTTCGGCATCGGACATTGCCTAAATACAAGAGCAATGGCCGTTCCGATCGCAATCCCCCTTTAAATGGAGACGATCCAGACGTATGAGACTTACCAGCCTGCCCCTCATTGTGCTGTTTGGCCTGGTTCCTGTATTACGCGCTGCCGATACCTGCGAAGCAAACTTCAAGACCTCTGGCGATCCGCGCAACGGCGCATCGTTTGAGACATTCGTCACGATCCGCGGCCTGGACAATCACAATGCCTTGGGTCAAATGGAAAAGATCGCGATGGACAAGGGATTCAAGGTGGGTGCGGAGGACTACTCCGGAACAGTCGGAACACTGACTCTGATCCAGAAAAGCACCTTCATGCACCAGGGATTTCCCATTACCGTGACAGCGGATAAAGCTACCAGCGAAATCCATATTGCGACCCGACTGAATCGTGGACAGACTGCAAAGCCTGAAGATATTCGCAGTGGCATGTGCGGCATGCTAACCCAGGTAACGGCCGGCGCTGAGGGCGATGCCATTGCGGCCGAGGCACGTGCGAAAACCCATACCGACGAGGTGGTGAACATTAAAGCGATGGATCTTGCCGATAAAGTTCGTCGCGACTTCAACCAGCGGATGCGCCAGAGCGATATCGATATCACCTCTGCCAAATACGTGGGACGTACCTATCGTGTCGATGGCCAGGTAAGCTCCGTAGGCATGCCCGAGATGTTGTCCGCCCCACCGACGACAGTAATGCTGTTCTTCCAGACCAAGCGGGATCCCAATCTGCTAACGGGCTACGATACCCGCATGAACATCACGCTGGCGTGCGAGGTCCCCGTTTCCCAGATTGCTTATCTGAAGGGACTTCGCCCGGGCGACTATGCCACGCTGACGGGCAAGGTGAAGTCTGTGTCGCCGAACGCAGTGCCAATGAGCGTGATACTGACCGACTGCATGCCTGCCACATCGACCAACTAACTAGAGCATTTCTTCTGTTGCTGGGTATCCCGCGAGGAACGTGCAGCGGCGTTTTCATTGAGGAAAACGTCCATAGATGCAAAAGCCCTGCACTACACCTACAGGAGAAATGCTCTAGCGTCGAAGATCAAATACAGACCGGCACAGTCTTGAGACTGTGCCGGTCTTCGTTTATGAATTGATCGGCAGGAAGCCCACAGCCTTGCGTTGAAGCAGCTAACTCCCCGGCTGGGCTGGATTCGCTGACTAATCCCCTTCTATCAGCACCTGAGAACTATCCTGGGCCAGCGACGAATGACGTTGAGTACTTAAGCGTAGCGGCTGGGGTTACTTCGAGGGGTTCCTGGTGAAATGTCCTATTGTGGCAATTCCTCGATAGGCGCTACTCTTCTGAACAGATCCCTTTATATAAGCCTGTTTATCCGATGCGTTCCGGACCAGCAAGTCAGTTTAAGTCTGCTCAACATGCGGCGCCACAAAGTGCTGCACCGTCCTCATCCTCGTTCGCCTCTCGAATCGAACAAGGCCTACCTCTACTCTTTTTGCTGCTTGCAACCGGGATGGCTCTGGTTTCGCATCATATTTTACCGTCGTTCGCCGGTCTGCCGGCGATGCTCTTCATCGGTTCAGTGATTGGAACCGCCCTCTGCAGCAATACCCGATGGGTCATCACTACCATTGCGATCGGGGCGGTAGCGCTGAATGTAGTCTTTCCCATTGCTTCTCACAATGTCCCCGTCTCTCTTTTGCTGGTTATTAGGACTACCGGGTTCACCTTGATCGCCGGTTCTCTTGCGTATCTGGCTACGAAGGCGCGCGTCTCTTTGCTGGGAGACGACCGCACGGCAAAATCGATAGCGCAGGTTTTACGCGAGCGGGAAAATGCATGGACAGTCACGGAGCTGTCCACGTTGTTTCAGATTCCATATAGAGAGCTCTACGAACTCGTCGACCGGGGAGAGCTCGAAGCATTCGGCCCGATCGGGGCTCTGCGCGTCTGCCCACGGGAGATTGAGCGTTGGTACCAATCGACTATCCGCAAAAGCGTGCCTAGTACCACTCCAGAAATCCCCTAAGAACTATCTTGAAAATTTGAAACTGAGTGCAGCGAGAGGGAGAAGTTCCCTCTCGCTGCATATGTTAGTGCGCTAGAAGGTATAGCGAAGACTAGCCTGCATCGACCGTTGACCGGTCTTGCTGGTAACGCGCCCAAAAGTGCTGCTCGTGGGGTTTACATCTGGTGCGGATAGGTTTGGATGATTCGGGAAGTTGAAGGCCTCAAAGCGGAAGGTGAAGAACTGCTCCCTGTACGTGATAAACCGCTTCTGCAAACCCGCATTGAAGTTCTCAACTCCTGGAGCACGCAGAATATTGCGATTGTGCTGCGAGGTGAATGTGCCGGAGGCCGGCGCAACAAACGCCTTGGGATTGAACCAGAAGTTCTGGTCGGAGGTTCCCGCCGAGAACGTACCGGCGGCGTTGGTGCTTACACCCGGGACGGTCGAATAGAACTGCGCTCCCCCACCCGTGCCTACTCCGGCTATGTCGGTCGAAGTCGTCACTGAAAGAGGAACGCCGGTCTGGAAGTTGTAGATCTGTGTGATCTGCCATCCACCCAGCACTTCGCGAGCGAGTGCGTTATGGCCATGGAACGGAATCTCCGCGATGGCATTGATGGTTACAGCGTTCTTAATGTCGTAATCAGCCGTGCCGCACAGATACTTGGGGTCCAGCAGATTCGGGAGGAAGTTCTTCTGGAATGATCCGCAGTCCGTCGAATGAGCCAGCGTATATGCCGCTCCGAAGCTCAATCCATGCTGAAAGCGCCGATTCAGATCAACCTGGAAGCCGCTGTAGGCAGAACCTGATCCCTGGGTGACGACGGTTATCGGTCCGTAACCGGCGTATGGACGATAGGAGTTGATATTCAGTTTTGCCGCTGCGGCCGCCGTAACAGAGCCGACAGGCGCCTGGTTCAGATTCGCCTGGAACTGTCCATGCAAACCACGACGTCCGACATAAGCCACTCCAAGTACCGTGTTGAAGGGTAATTGCCGTTCGACAGACAAATTCCAGACATAAGCCTCAGGTTGCGGTGAGCTGCGGTCAATGCGACCAGAGATGTTAGGAAAGGAGCCTGTCGCACCGCCACCCGGATTATCGACGCTTCCGCCGCTGATACCTGCGTACTGCTGCAGCGGCGGCGCACCGCCCTCGAATACACCGTCAGACACACCCTGGCGGCTCATATACCGTCCGAAGCCGGCGCGGACCACCGTCTTGGAATCGACAGCATAAGCCAAGCCAAGGCGCGGCTGGAAAGTGGTGTAGTGCACGTCGATGTAGCCGCGGGGAAGATTGTGAAACAACCGATCTGCCGTGCCCGTGTTTGCGAGAGGTACATGTTTCTTTGCACTGTCGGTAAAGCCGGAACCGAAGAGCACTGTTCCATTCAATGGATCGCCGCTTCCCGCAATCGGATTGCCTTTGCTATCGATCTTCACAGCGTTCGCCGCGGAATAGAAGGCCGGATCAAACGTGCCGATGTTGTTCCAAAGACTGTAAAACGGCCGGACAATGGAATAACGCATGCCATAGTCCACGTGAAGCTTTGAGGTAAGTTTCCATGAGTCCTGGGCAAAGAACTCATACATGTTTGCGCGATAGGGAGTCTCGGCACGCGGACCCACCTCTGCATAGCTCTGGAAGAGACCGAGAGCTGCATCGGCCGTATCCAAGCCGGTTCCAGCGGGGTTGGCGTTTGAAAATTCAAACTTTCCGTTTTGATTGTTCGTCTGTCCTGGAACGCTGTTCTGTCCGGAGATCTGGTCGTTGTCGTTCTCCCCGGCACGCTCATAGAGTGCTCCGGCGCGAAGAGTGTGGTTGCCGATGATGCGTGTGAAGGTGTCGGCATAGTCGAACACCATTCCCTGCGAGTGGGACGGATAGGCACTGCCATCCAGCGTGGTGATGGCGCTGCTGTCAAACTGTACCGTCGGAATCTTGTTGGCGAGATCCTTACCCGCCGGGAAGAGGAACGGATAATTGATTCCGTACTTCGTACGATCGTAGAGACCGGAGCTGGTATCGATGGACAGGCGGTCTGCGCCGTGTGCCGCCGTTACAAGAACCTCGTTGATCGTGTTTGCGTTGAAGGTGTGAACCCAGTCCAGCGACCCGGTCTGATTCGGTCGATTGAAGATACGAGGCACGAGATCGAATGTCGCCGAAAATGGATTGTTCTCGTAGTAGTAGAAGTGCGTCAGACGGAACCGGATGTAGTCCTTCTCGGTCGGGATGATGTCAAGGCTACCGCTGTCAATCTGCTGTGTCTGCGGATGTTTGGCGATCTGTAATAGGTTCTGGGTACCGACGAGGAACCCGGGCGTCGGAACAGGAAACGCCGTCAGCAAGCCTACACCGTTCGGGCTGAGGCGAGCCTTGGGAATAATGTTCCCCGGAAAGCAGGCTGGACCACCGTTCTTGGCATCGCAGACACCCGCAGCCTGGGGATCACGGATGTGTGTCGCTACGGACGAGAAGTCACCATTTCTGAACGCCGGATTAGGAACCGTAACCGGCGAGGTATTCGTAGCGGGATAGTGTACAAACGCCTCCGAATAGAGGAAGAAGACCTTGCCCTTGGGCAGGAGATGTGGAATGTACGCGGGTCCGTTCACGCTGAAGCCGAACTGGTTATAGGTAAAGGGAGCGACGTAGTTGGACTTCACGCTCTTAGGCAAGGTCGGATCAAAATTAGCGGACGCGTGATTGCGGACCCAGGTGTTGGCGTTCAATACCGGGTTCTGAAGATACTCGTAGAGACTTCCGTGAAAACGATCTGTACCGGCATGCGTGATGATGCGAACCTGGCCGCCGACGGAACGTCCATATTCAGCCGGGTAATTTGAGGCCAGTACCTGAACCTCCTGCACGTTCTCCAGATCGACAACGCCGACAGAGTCGCCGCTCGCGCGAACGCGGACCGCCACGGCGCCATCGTAGGTGATGAGGTTGTCGCGCTCACGAGCGCCGTTGATATTCAACCCGCCGAGGCCGGTGCTGAACTGGAAGTTTGAGACATTTCCGCTCGTGCTCGTGACACCTGCTTTCAAGAGAGCAAGAGTGATCGGATTACGGCCGCTCAGAGGAAGCATCTCGGCCTGCTTGGCAGTGATGACCCGGCCCAGGACGGTGCTGTCGGTCTGAATGCTGGTCTCCTGCGCATTCACCTGTACCGTTTCCGTAGTAGACGCATTGGGTAACGTCAGATTTGCGGTGGTGGCGACTGCCGGATCCAGATTGTTCCCGTGGCTCGTCACAGTTCCAAAGGTTGTCGCCTGCACCTGAATGGTGTAGCGCCCCGGCGAGAGGCTGGGAATGGTGTAGTAGCCTGACTCGTTCGTCTTCGTCCGATGTCCGATACCAGTCGCTTCATCGGTGACAGTGACCATGGCCCCTCGAACCACTGCACCTGAGGGATCAGTGATCGTTCCCGAGATGCCCGAGAGATCAGATTGTGCAAACAGATGTACGACAGAAAATAGAACCGCACACAACATCACCATTGTCATGCGGAGCGTCTTTCGCTTCTGTCGAAGACGAGCTGACCAGGGTTTCATCGCTTCCATAGACCTCAAAGGAGATATTTCCCAGACGGGTGCCTGATTGAAAGACACTTCCGATCAAACTGTGGGATTGCTTCGATGATCCCTGTGGCTCAGAGACCGTCACAAGGGGGACAAAACCGTGTAAAGCCTTCCGATCGAGTGGCGACGATGCGAGGTCAGCATGTTGGTGTTCCCTGTTTACGGGATTTTCATAGAAAACAATCGATTTTCACCCCTATTGAGCACGGATTTACGACGTGTACGCTCACTTCCATCCACGTTGGAAAGCGCTGCCCGGCATCCGTTAACCTTCGGTTCATTTAGGAGGGCTATGCTCTTCACTGGAACGATTCTTTGACGATGCGCACGTTGCAGCCTACTCCGAATATCGCTGCGGACAGAGCGGTGCTCGGCTCGCGGAACCGGGTCGAAGTCGAAATCCAGACACACGACGACGATCCCCGCTGGCAGCTCGCATGCCGCATTGCTGCCAGTGGCAGCTTGGGACGATCTCGCCTGCTCTCTCGCTTCCTGCTCTTCATCGTGGACCGGCATATCCGGAATCGCACCGATGAGGTGACAGAACAGCAGATTGGCATTCTGGTGTTCGATCGAAAAGCCGGCTACGACTCAAACGAAGACAATATCGTTCGAAGCTACGCTCGCAATCTTCGCCGTCGTATCGACGACTACTATGCCAAAGAAGGCAAAGACGAATCTTTGCGTTTAGATATACCTCGTGGAGGCTACATTCCGTACTTCACGGATCGGTCTCCCCAGGAAGAAGCGGCTCAAGCGTTGATGTCAGCCGTTGATACGGACCTACCGGCAGCTCTTCCCGAAGCAGAATCTCTTCCGCAGGAAAATCGTCAGGCTCCGCACGATCCTCCCGAGGTTGCGAGCCGATCAGTCAAGCCTGTTTTTTTGTGGGCGCTCGGGACCGTGGCAGCCTTATGTCTCGGCCTGATCGTCGGCCTTGCTGTTCCCAGGCGCCGCCCGCTGTTTCCTGGAAAGGACCGCATTGCCACCTCGTCCGAGAGAACCGGGTCCGATAGTTTCTGGCGTCAGGTCTTCCCTTCCAATGGAGAGACGTATGTCGTTCCGTCGGATGATGGGCTGGTCATCATGCAGCGTCTCACGGAGCGCCCGGTTCCGCTCGCAAGCTATATCAACGGCGACTACCGTAAACCGAAACAATCCAGCGACAACGCGGCCGATGCCGAGCTCCTGAAGCTGGGCGCACGACGCTACACAAGCGTGGTCGACCTCGATTTCGTCTCGCATCTGTCTCAATTAGAGGAAGTCAGTGCAGCCCGGATGGTGGTGCGATACGCACGGGACCTGCGCATGGACGATCTTCGTACCGGAAACGCGGTGCTCATCGGATCGATTGAGTCGAATCCGTGGATTCAGCTTTTCGCCTCACAGATGAACTTTCGGCAGATTATCAATACTGATCCGTCGAAACCATCAGGGCTGCTCAATACACATCTTCAACCGGGAGAGCGCGAACTCTACGGCGCTCCGGGAAAAGATCACACCTACGGTTTGATTGCCTTTATGCCGAACCTCACCTCGACCGGCCATGTGCTCATCGTCGGTGGGCTCAATACGGCCGGCACACAGGCCGCAACAACGTTTCTCCTCACCCCTGCGCTTATGGCCTCAGCACTCGCACAGGCGCGCGATGCGAACGGGCATCTCCACTCGTTTGAACTTCTCATCGAAGCGAATAGCTTTGCGGCGAATGCCTCCGCTCCGCAACTGGTAGCGGAACGAATCTATAAGTCCTAGCGTGTAGCGAGATCTTTCGCGCCAGGATACTCTAGTTACCCCATTGTTTGCGCAGCAAAGGGTGGGGTTTAGCGTGGGCTATAGCGCTATGCGCGACCGTTGTCTATTCCTACGATCGCAAGAAGAAGATTTGGCAAGAACCTAAGATCCATACTCTGGATAGGAGGGCGGGCCCATGTCCCCGAGGGACATGGGGCACCCCATGCATGGGCTATCTCGAATTATTCGATACAGCCTACTTTCAGAAATTTGGGTTGAAGTTGAAATACAGAGGATTGGAGAGCCCCACCATGGAACCGCTGCCCTCGGTCGACTTCGGTACCTGCGGATACGGAGTCGAAGGCCCCTCCACTTCAATCCTGTAATAGGTCCTTTCAATCTGAGGGGGAGCATCTTCAAACCCAGCGTTTCCAGATTTTCCAGTGATCTGGATGTCCTTATACTTATTTCCATTCTTGATCACGTGCACGGTATAGACGCCATCGGATGCAGTGTTTCCGGTCAGGCGAACGCTGAACTTCACCGGCTTGCCGGTAGCCTTGACGTTGTCTCCCATCATCATGTCAGGCTGCCCGTTACCGTCGGTGTCTGCATAAAACTCCACGCGTGGCGCATACGGGTTCGCACTCACGGAGACGCGTCCACTGTTCAACGCATCAATCACGCCCTGTGGTGTCTTGTCTTTCACAAAGATCCACGTTGTCGGCGTCCCGATGTAATTCCATGCAGCCTGTGGAGTATTCTTGGTCGCCTGTTCCGGTGTCGGAGCGGCTCCATGATGCGCATCGCTACCGCCTCTTCCGGTCAGCTTGCGTCCGGATGAGAGCATATCGTCCCAGATCATGATGGCATTGGCATTCTTCGGCCAGATGGATGAATTCCAGACCTCAATGGAATCGACGATGTCATAGGAGTATCCGAAATGGTCTTTGCCGCTGGGATGGTTTGCGGAAAGATGAATTCCCAGTTCCTTCTTCACCGCACCAACAACGACATCGCGTTGATCGCGGACATCATAGAAACGCTGGTGATCGTACGGCACGGCTGAAATCGTATTCCCGTGGCCTCGCGTCGTTGTCCACTCCGCGCAATAGAGCAGGATCAGTTTCTGAGATTTGAAATCAGGATCGGTCCAGGTATTGTGCGCTACATCGCCCAGTACATGGTTGTCGTGGTCCGTGATGCAGGCGTATCCCATCCCAACCGACTCCGAATAGGAGATGATCTTCGCCACCGAGTTGTTACTCGACTCTTTACTGTGTGAGGAGTGGACGTGAAGGTCTCCCTTGAGCCAGGTGCCATCGGTCAGGCTGGCTACCGGCGGCAGATTGTTGAGCTCGGTAGGCGCCCAGGGGTTCACATGAGAGGACTGCGGGAAGGATGCGGTCACCAGCGCAGGGGCCAGCAAAAGAGACAGGGTCAGACGGCGGACATACATAACGGGAATCCCTTCAGTAGCAAGTGTCTGCATTGTTGTTGTTCGACACAGCCGGCAGAAGGGGTATAGAAGTGGCCAAACGCTGCTGTACCCGGGACGAACTCATAAAATGAGGAACTTAGAATGGCACACCTCACGGAAGGAGTCTTGCGTTTGTACACGGAGCTATCCACTCTTGCAGTGGACACCCATGTGAAAACTCAGTTACTTCTGCGTTGACGCAGCAACATGTCGCGGAATGCCCCAGTAAATAAACGTTCCAAAGCGGGTAGATGTCACGACGTCGATGGCTCCGTCATGATTCAGATCGACGGCGAGTACATCTGAGCCAACACCGCTGTGCGTATCGATCAACTCAGGAACCAGTTCAGCTCCGCCGGCAGCCTTGGGGTTTCGGACCGTCTTATACCAGTACAGCACTGGAGCCCCTCTCGGGTCAGGGTCGATATTTGTATCGAGATGGGAGAAGTAGCGCTTCCCTGCGATAAAGTCCGGGATACCATCGCCATCCACATCCGCATACGATGTGCCGTGCAGTTCCGAGAACACTACACCGCCGGCGTTTTTGGATGAGCGGTCATTCATGACCATGTGCTCGGTGAAACTGACCTTGCCTGCGCTGTCCCTCTTCTGCTCGTACCAGGCAAGCCCCCAACCATGCGCATTGAGTGAGGTCACAATATCGTTCTTTCCGTCACCGTTCACGTCGTAGACTGCCATCACACTTCCGCCCATCAAGCCTCGGCCGAACTGCGCGAAGGCGGCGGGATGATAGGTCCACGGACCTGAGTCGGCTCCGGCGGCCGGCTGTTCCCACCAACCGTACGGGTTCACGACATCGAGGCGTCCATCGCCGTTGACGTCACCAACGCCAATTCCATGAGCGACGCCGTAACCCGCGTCTGAGATGTCATGCACGACCCATTTCTCTGTGGGGTTGGCGGGATCGGGCTTCGCATAGCGGACGTGTCCAGCGCCGCTGTAGACCAGCTCCGGCTTCCCGTCTCCGTCGATATCTCGCAGCAGCGCGATCTCGCTTTGCACTCCTGTGCCAACCGCATACTTCTGCCAGCGGCGGTGCTCACCCTTCGGATTGATGTAGAGCTGGGCGCCAGGTCCGCCGCCGAAGTTCACCGTGAGGATATCCGGCCAACCGTCTCCGTCGAAGTCCGCGGCAAACTCCATCGTCGAATCGCCCGCAAACTCGGTCAAGGGATTCGAGGGGAACGCATAGTAAATCTCCCGGGACTTCCGATAGTCGGGACCATAGTAGATGTACGGTCCGGAGACGACATCGAGCACATCATCCTTGTTGAAGTCTGCGGCGGCTGTTCCCCACGAGTAATAGAAGTCGCTCAATCTCTGTTTCCGAAAGTGTGGACCGACCTTCTCCTCATCCCGTGTCTTCAGGGACATGTCCATGAAAGCGACGTTGCGAAACTGGACTGCACCCTTGCCACCGGCATACAACGCTACAGGCCCATAGCCACCGTCTTCGACCATCGCCCCTTGCTGGCGGCCATCGTTGAGAAAAGATCGAACCGTATTGGCATCCAAAAAAATCTCCACCGAGTTCCACTCGTGAGGTCGAAGAGAGGTATCGGCAGGTTTAAGAGGAAGATCGACGTTGGGACCCTGCGGCCTGGGCCGGTTGTCACTCTGCGATTGAGAAGGAGGAGTCAGACGAGCCAGCACGCCTCCGCGCGGCAGCTTCTCCTGCTTCACCATCTTTCCATTGGGGTCGATCGTCACCGAGTAGGTATTTAGTGTTGAATCATCGAGCGATACGTAGACGCCCTTCATCCCGCCGTCTGACGTCTTCTCCGCACGCAGTAACACTCCAGTCTCGCAACTCTCTTCACAACGAAACTCCGTATAGAAACTGATGTCCTGGTACGAGTTGTCCAGGACGAGCCAGCCTCCGTCGTTTCCGGCCGGCTTTCCGGTAATCGTGCCGGAATCGGCACTCCAGTTCGCATAGCCGACCTTGTTCCAGCCCTTTGCAGTCGGTCCTGTAAATCGCACATCGGGCGCGAAAGAAGGTCCTGACGCGAGCGCACTCGCTGCGGCCAACAGTACGTTCAGCAGAATCAGACCTGTTCTCACCGCACACTCCTCGGGCAGAAATGCCATGAATTAATAATTGCGTATTGTGCAAAATATATTGCGATACGTGCGACCTAACTATAGGGGTAACGGCTGCGGATCGTCAACGCTTAAGGGATACCGTTGAACGGCAATTCCAGACTTCTCTATATTTGAAAATTATCCTAAGAAAGCGAATGACGGGAGGCATCAGAAATGATCGGAGAATTGCCTGAGCCCTTGGTCATTCTGGCTGACGATCTTACCGGTGCAGCCGACGCAGCGGTCGCATTTACGCCAACCTTCTCCGACGTCAGGGTAGACATAAGTAAGCTTGCGCCTCGCCCGGGAGCGATCGTTGCCTGGAGCTCCGATACGCGAGATACAGACCCATCTCAACTCGAGCAGCGGATCCAGTCTGTCTTACATAACCTACCGGAGTCCGCGATCCTCTTCAAGAAAGTGGACTCCGTCTTTCGCGGGAATACCTTCGCTGAGATTCGCGAAGTGCTTCGCTCGGGAGATTATGATCTGGCGGTTCTCGCTCCCGCCTATCCGCAGGTCGGCCGGCGGATAGAAAATGGAGTACTGCACATCGACGACATCACGGGATCCCAGTCGATGAACCTTGCCCGGGAGCTACCCGAGATTCCACTTCTTCCTGCGGGACTCCCGGAACGTCAGATCGAGGCTCGCTTCAGAGCTGTGTTAAATCAGAGACAGCGAGCTCTCTTATGTGACGCCCGCACACAGGAGCACCTGGAAGCGGTGGCACGCGTCGCGCGGTCCTTGCACGTGCGTACTCTATGGATTGGCTCCGGGGGGCTCGCCCATGCGCTCGCCGCAGCATGCTCGGTAATCCAGCCCCCTCCCCCAGTGCAACGAAAGCCAGCAGGAATAGCGTGTTACTTCATCGGTAGTGAGCATCCGGTTACGGTTAGACAAACAGCCCTGCTTCAATCCAGTTGTAGTCCGGGCAGCTTTTTTCTCAAGAAGATTTTAAGGGATCATACTTCCGAGTCCATGATTCGAAGTGACCTGGAAGAAGTTGCCACACACCCTATAGGTGCGCTCATCATGAGCGGGGGTGATACCGCCAGCCTGGTTTGTCGCGCCCTCGGGATCACCGCAATTCGTTTATCTCGAGAGTTGGTGCGTGGTGTTCCCTTGGGGACTGCTGCAGGCGGCGCCTATGACGGCACGCCTCTTCTCTTGAAGAGCGGCGGGTTTGGGTCAGATGAGTTGCTGTGCGATATACAGGCGAAGTTTTCGAATCAGGAAATCTATCTTTGAAGTCACTGGAAGGACTATGAAACAGACCTAAACCTTTCCCATAACAAGCGGCCGTTCATGGTGGAACATTTACGAAAAGGTCTCGTGAGTACCCACAGCACACATGTATTGTGACTACTATGAGTGCAACGCAGAGTCGGTATCTCCCGGTCGGCATCTTCCTCGCGACATGCTTCGGGGTTTTTATTCTCCCGTTCTTCTTTCCTCCACCGATTTTGGAGGGCCTCTCTGCGTCGAACGTCGCTGGCTTTAATAACCAGGTCGCCTCGGTGGTCACCGCGGCTCTCAGCGTTCTCGTCTTAGTGCTCTCGCTCCGTTCGGACTCCTTCGCTGCAGAGCCATCTGCCGGTGACTACAGGCCTCTCTCCAGCCGATTCATTCTTCTCACCACGCTCGTCGCCGTCGGCTTCGTCGCCTGCTTCTCCGCACTCATCGCATACTCCCAATTCCGCTACACCAACGACGCGTATTACTTCATTAACCAGATCAGCATGCACGCCGACTACGGCCGCGTGCTTTATGACCAGATCGAGTTCCCGTACGGTCCTCTGCTCTTCTACAGCCCCATCCTCCTCCGCGGGATGCTTTCTCCGTTCCACGTCTCGACCGCCGGCGCGTATTTCACCACGTTGATCCTTGTGCACCTCACCGGCATGCTGACGGTCGGTTGGCTCCTCAACGGCCTGCCCATGCTTTACCGCTGGAGAAAGCTGTTCTATCTCCTCTGTGCGGTCCATACAGTGCAACCCTGCTTCGGCCTCAACTACACGTATTTCCGCTTCATCACCCCAGCGGCGTTTCTTCTGTTGGCTTCCAGGCAGCAGCGTCAGTGGGCTCTGGCGGCAACGCTATTCATCGGCCAGATCATTTGTCTCGGCATCTCGCCGGAGATGGGATTCGGCTTCCTCGTCTCCGGAACCGCCTACGCCGCATGGTACGTCTACACTGAGGGCCCTTCGCGGCTCTTCGCTGCCGCCGCACCACTCGCGGCTACCCCCGTCTTTCTCCTCTACGCCGGTGGAGGGTACATCCGCATGCTCGGCCTCTTCGCCAAGGGCGTATTCAACTTCGTCGTCGAACCCCTGCCGCACATCCTGCTCTTTCTCTACGCCCTCATCTGGCTAATTCCCCCCATCCTTGCCATGTACTTCCAACGTCGGCGGAAAGAAGCTCCGCTAATGGGGGCGCTCTATATCCTCTGTCTGGCGCTGTTGCCCGTTGCCTTCGGGCGCGCTGACCCTGGCCACGTCTTTCTTAACGAGATTCCCCTCTTCATGCTCTCGCTGGTTGCGATCTGCTGGCACACCCCGGGGCGCCAGACCGTCTGGGCCGTCTGCCTTACGCTGGTCCTCCTCTGGTCGGCATTCATCAACGTCCGAAACTTCCGTGGCGAGTTCCAGACCGTCATCCGGCATTGGCTCTTCCAGCCTAATGCGGGCCTTCTCGGCGAAGCTGCGAAGGCGGTTCTGCGCAAGCTCTCTCCCTCCGCGCTCGTGCGTCAGCTGCGCTCCGAGCGCGAGTTCAACCCTCCGCTCGACATGGATGCCCTTCGCAAGCTCGTTGGAAACGATCCCGTCGCTACGCCTACCGAGATCCCGCTCCCCGCGGAGGACGCCCTCCGCAAGGCTGGCCAATATGTTCCCGCCTTCTACTGCTTCCAAGTTGCGGTTCTCGACCGCTCCGCCGAGCTCCGGCAGGTCCAGGAACTCAACGCATCGCGGTGGCTTCTCATTCCCAAAGGCAGCGAAATGACTATGACGGTGACTCCTTCCGAGAGCGCCTCCGCCCTTGGCCTCAACATCCCCTATCCCGAGAAGCGCCCTCCATACGTCGTAGGCAGAATCTTCGACGAAAACCTGAAGGCCAACTGGCAGGCTTACGGCCAAGTAGGTGTCTACGACGTCTATAAACGGAGATAACGCCTCACACCTTCACCATCACCAGGCAACCCGCTCAGCCAATACTGATAAATCCGGGCTTCCAGCCCAATCGAATTCCGCAGTAGCTACAGAAAGCCATACTGCTTAGAAGCTGCATTCTTATCGAGGTGCCATTGAAGACGATCAGCATCGTAACGCCTTGCGCCTGGCCGTCTCCGATCCTAATGTGAAGGTGATTATATGGTGATCGGTATCAAGAAGACAAGCGAGGAGCACTCGCTTGTCTTCTTCCTCCGCAAGCAGTATTACAGGATTGCAGAGCGGCTTTCGAACATCGAGACCTTTCAAGACTTCACTGGCTTTGATCTTTACGATCACAAGGTGAATGAGTTTGTCAGATCGTTCGGCGACCACCGAAGAACAAGAAGAGCGATACGGCAGAAACTTGGTAATTTAGTTGGATAGAGCGAACGACTACGAATCATTCGGTCGGAGGTTCGACTCCTACTGTGCGCCATCAGGCTTCAAAAACAAGCGTATAAAAATCCCACCCATCGAGTTGCGATGGATGGGGCACCCAATGTGGAACAGGGTCTGGCAATCTATGCCGATCTTGTTTAGTCGATGACGCGGACGGCGCCCAGGCCCACGAGCTCCTCAACGTGATCAATGAAGAGTTTGTCTGCAGCGACAGAGAGCGCCTGTGGCTCCAGGACAGCGCAGAACTGCCCTGGTTCTTCGAGATCGAGTAGCACCTTTCCCGGTCCGGGTGCCCCCTGAAAGAGCGCTAGCAGCTTCTCCAGCAATGCCGCATCCGGATGATGCAGTGGCACCTTCACGCGGAGCGCGGCCGGTAGCTTGATCTTCACATCTTCCAACGCCTGGATAGATGTGACCGAGAGTTTCGGCGCCGAGTCTTCTTCACCACGCAGCGTGCCGCGCATGAGCACCGGAACGTCGATCTTCAGCTTCTCCGCCAGTTTCTCGTAGTCTTTTGGAAAGGCAATGATGTCGATCTTGCCGGTCTGGTCTTCGAGTGCGGCGGAGGCATACATCTCACCGGAGCGCTTGGACTTGGCTACCTTCAGCCCGGTAATGACACCGGCGATCTGAATCTCATTGGCGCTATTGTCCTGGCCGCGGCGGAAGACCTGCGGCTCCGGCTTCATCTCGCATGCTGTAGCCGTGTCCACAACCTTGAGATTGCGAAGCTTCTCGCGATACTTGTCCATTGGATGACCGGAGACGAAGAAGCCGAGCACCTCTTTCTCATTCTGCAGACGCGTGTGTTCATCCCAGTCGGGGACCTTGGGCAGGTCATCGTCTGCCTTCTGCGCGACGTCAGGCTCCGCATCGAAGATGCCGAAGAGACCATGCTGCCCTGTCTCAGCATCGCGTTGAGACTTCTGTGCGCGCTCGATCGCCCTGTCCAGCGCCGCCATCACGCGGGCACGTGAACCGAAGCTGTCCATCGCGCCGGCTTTAAGCAACGACTCCAGCACACGCTTATTCATCAGCCGCAGATCGACCTTCTCACAGAACTCCCAGATCGATGTGAAACCGGCCTTCCCTTCCGACTGCAACGCGGTACGGGCCTGCTGAATGGATTCGATCGCATTGCCGCCGACGTTCTTGATCGCGGCAAGACCGAAGCGGATCGCGTCGCCGACCGGGGTGAAGTTGGCTGCAGAGATCTGCACATCCGGTGGCAACACCGTGATGCCCATTTCGCGGCACTCCTGGATGTACTTCACCACGTTCTCCGGCTTGGAGGTTTCCGAGGTCAGAAGCGCAGCCATGAACTCCACCGGATAGTGGGTCTTCAGATAGGCCGTGTGATAGGCCAACAGAGCGTAAGCGGCCGAGTGCGACTTGTTGAAGCCATAGCCGGCGAACTGCTCCATCAGGTCGAAGAGCTGGCCAGCCTTGTCCTTGTTGAACTTGCGTTCTGCAGCTCCGGCCATAAAGATGACGCGCTGCTTCGCCATCTCAGCTGGGTCTTTCTTACCCATAGCGCGGCGCAACAGGTCAGCGCCGCCGAGCGAGTAACCGCCGATGGCAGAGCTGATCTGCATGACCTGCTCCTGATAGACGATGACGCCCAGCGTCTCTTTCAGGATGGGCTCAAGCTCAGGGAACGTGTATTCAACAGCGCGGCGTCCCCACTTGCGCTCGATGAAGTCATCGATCATGCCGCCCTGGATTGGACCGGGACGATAAAGTGCATTGAGAGCAGTAAGGTCTTCCACCGAGGTGGGCTTATAGCGGCGCAGTACGTCGCGCATGCCGCCGGATTCAAACTGAAAGACACCGGAGGTCAGCGCTCGGTGAAAGACTTGTTCGTAAGTCTTCTCATCGTCGAGAGGCACCTTGGCCATCTCGACCTCGACACCCCGGTTGGACTTGATCAGCTTCAGACAGTCGTCAATGACGGTGAGTGTCGTCAGACCAAGGAAGTCCATCTTGAGAAGACCCATCTTCTCGACGGCCTTCATGTCGTAAGCAGTAACGATATCGTCGTTCTTGGCACGTGTAACAGGAACGAGCTCGGTAAGCTTGGTCGGCGCGATCACGACGCCGGCGGCGTGTACACCGGCTCCTCGCACCAGACCTTCGAGCCTCATCGCGGTATCGATCAGCTCGCGGATCTTTGGATCTTCGTAGGCCTGTGCCAGCGGAGGTGAGTCCTTGAGCGCCTGCTCGATGGTGATGCCAATGGTCGCCGGAATCAGCTTTGCGACACGATCCACTTCGCCATAGGGCATATCGATAGCCCGGCCGACGTCTTTGATGGCTGCTTTGGCGGCCATGGTGTTGAAGGTGATGATCTGCGCTACCTGATCGCGTCCGTATTTGCGCGTGACGTGCTCGATGACTTCGCCGCGGCGGTTCATGCAGAAGTCGATGTCGATATCAGGCATGGAGATACGCTCGGGATTCAGGAAGCGCTCGAAGAGCAGCTCGTTCTGCAGCGGATCAACGTCTGTGATCTCCATGCAGTATGCGACCAGCGAGCCGGCAGCCGATCCACGGCCCGGGCCGACAGGGATATCGCGTTCGCGAGCGTACTTGATGAAGTCCCACACGATGAGGAAGTAGCCCGGGAACTTCATCTGCTTGATGCAGTCGATCTCGCGATTCAGGCGCTCTTCATATTCCGTGATGGTCTTACGCAGCTGACCGCGCTCCTGCAGATGGCGGATGGCTGTTTCCTTGCGCTTCTGGAAGCCCTCGCGGCAGACCTGTTCGAAGTAGCTGTCAATGGTCGCGCCCTCCGGAACGACGAACTCCGGGAAGGGATTCTTGACCTTGTTGAGTTTCACGTTGCAGCGATCGACAAACTGCATCGTCCGGGTGCAGACCTCGGGCGCATGCTTGAAGAGCCGGTGCATCTCCTCGGCGCTCTTGATGTAGAACTCGTTGGTATCGAAGCGGAAGCGATTGGGATCGTTGATCGATCCAGCGGTCTGCACGCAGAGCAGGATCTCGTGTGCGCGGCTGTCATCGTCGGCTACGTAATGGCTATCATTCGTAGCGATCAACGGGATGTTGAGTTCTTTTTCGAGTTTGAAGAGCGCTTCACAGACCGGTTTGTCCGGTTCGAGACCATGATCCTGGATCTCGAGGAAGAAGTTGCCCTTTCCGAACATCTCTTCAAACATGCCGGCAGTGCGCTTAGCCTCTTCATACTTCCCGGCCATCAGGTGCTGATTCAGTTCACCGGCAAGGCATCCGGAGAAGGCGATCAGGCCCTCGGTGTGCTTCGACAGAAATTCTTTGCTGACGCGCGGCTTGCGATAAAAGCCATGCAAGGCTGCTTCGCTGGTAAGACGGACGAGGTTTCGGTAACCCTCTTCGTTTTCGGCGATCACCAGAAAGTGGTTGTAGCCGTCAGCCAGTTCACGGTGGTCCGCGGTCTTCGACAGGTAGAGCTCACAGCCGATGATGGGCTTGATGCCTTTCTTCTCCATGGCGGCCGCGAAGTGCACTGCGCCGTAGATGTTGCCATGATCCGTCATGGCAGCGGCCTTCTGGCCTAGTTTCGCCAGATGAGAGGCGAGTTTGTCGACGTCACATGCGCCATCCAGAAGCGAGTAGTCGGTGTGCAGGTGAAGGTGGGTGAACTCGGCAGCCATGTGTTAATTCTAGTGAGCTTTGGCAACGGCTGCAGGGTGTTGAAAAGGCGGTACCAAATGTGGCTCGCGAAGGCGAGCCAGATGCTGGTTCCTAGTTCCTGGTTACTAGATCATAATGCCCACGTTTGGAGCTTTATACTCCGCCTGAACTACAAACCCGTGGACTTACTGGGGCAGGAACTTCGACTTCGGAAAGCCCTTACGGCGAAGCGTCCAGCAGTACTGTGCCTCATTGAACTCGAAGAGAGCTTCACGCCACCAACCATATTCGGCCGGCTTGGCGGAGCCGTCCGTCTTCCATTCCAGCGGGAAGTGCGACAGGATCATGCCTGCACGCGGCAGGTGGCTCTTTGAGCTGACCACCTCGGCAGAGTGCCAGCCATGCTGCTTCATGATCTCGTTCGAGTAATAGATGTTCTGAACCGTATTTTGCGCCTTGCCCTCTTCAATGACAGCAGATTCCGGAACTCCCTGCTGCTCAGCATAAACAGCCATCGAGTGGGCCTCAACATAGCGATTGTGGGCTGCCCCTCCGGTCATGATGATGACCGGCGCAGTGCCTGCCTTCCATTGCCTGACACCCTCAAGCACTCGTTCTCTTTGTTCCGGCGACGGGGTTCCATCATCGTTCGAAGGCGTGCCCAGCACAACAATGGCGTCAAACTTCGCCTGCTGCGTATTGGCGTTCGGCAAAGTCCAGTGAGCGATCTCCAGCCCACCCAGGATGACGACGGCGACTAACAGCAGCACCAACCCGATCCACTTCAGCGTTCGCATCGATCCTTTATCGCTCCTCACACAGATTCTGCAACTTCGGCCTCGCCGATCATCTGTTCGGCATTCTTGCGGCTGGCATCGGTAATGGTGGCGCCACTCAGCATGCGGGCAATCTCGTCCACGCGCTCTTCCCTGCTTGTCTCCCGTACGCCGGTGCGCGTCTTGCCCGCCTTCACCGTCTTCTCGATCACCAGGTGTGTATCGGCGAAGGCTGCAATCTGAGGCAGGTGCGTAATGCAGAGTACCTGCTGGCCTGTGCTGAGCTGCTTGAGCTTGCGTCCCACGGCCTCGGCTGCGCGACCACCGATGCCGATATCAATCTCGTCAAAGATCAGTGTGCGCGGCAATGGCGTCTTCTTGCGCAGCTTGCTGACACCGTCCTCGACCGATACTTTCAGCGCCAGCATGACACGCGACATTTCGCCACCTGAGGCGATCTCAGTCAATGGAGCCAGGGGCGCACCCACGTTGGTCGCGATAAGGAACGAGATGTTGTCCCAGCCGTGCACTGTCCACGCGCCCTCGTCCTCTTCCCAGGTGACCTTTACCTCGAAGCGCACCTTCATGGCGAGATCATTGATCTGCTTCTCAGCGACCTTCTCCAGACGCGCGGCGGCGCTCTTGCGCTCGGCTGTCAGCCGGCCCGCGGCGAGGCGATATTCCAGCGCTGCCGCCTCCAACTGCTTGCGGACCTGCTTGACGAGCTCATCACGGTTTTCAATCTCACCCAGCTTGCGGGTGACTTCTTCCCCGTGTGCGATCACTTCAGCCAGCGTACGGCCGTACTTACGCTTCAGCCGATCGAGCAGCGCGAGACGGTCTTCAATCTCTTCCAGACGCTGGGGGGATGCATTGATGCCGTCGGCGTAATCGCGTACCAGTGCTCCAACATCTTCGACAGATGCTTTGGCGCCAGCCAGCTGCTGAACAGAATCGGCAAACCTGGTGTCGAACCGCGCGAGTTCTTCCACTTGACGAAGCGCCGCGCCGAGCTTGGAAGCGGCTGCGCCTTCTCCCTCGTACAACAGGTCGAGTGCGGTCATGGCGCAGGAGTAAAGCTTCTCGGAGTTGGCCAGAACACGTTTCTCGGTCTCGAGCGCGGTGTCCTCGTCAGGGCGGGTGAGACCGGCTTCCTCGATCTCCTTCGCCTGAAAGCTCCAGAGATCGGCCGACCGCAGGCGGTCCTGCTCGTCCCCTTCCAGCTCGCGCAGGCGAGAACTTGCCTCATTCCAGGTCGCATAAGCGGTGCTTACGTCGGAGAAGACGGAGCCGCCTTCTCCCAGGTAACGATCGAGCAGCCCGCGTTGCTGCGCCTGGTCGAAGGCCGCCAGCGTATCGCTCTGGGCATGGATCAGGGCGAGTTCCGGTGCAAGCTGCCGCAGTACGGCAACGGTTGCGGGCTGGTTATTCACCCAGACGCGTCCCTTGCCGTTCAGGGCAATCTCGCGGCGAAGCAGAATCTCATCGGACTCGATGTCGATTCCGTTTTCCTCAAGAAGCGCTTCGGCCCCGGGAGTCGCCTCAAAGACACAGCTCACCACGGCTTTTTCTGCGCCGTGGCGAACAACGTCACTGGACGCCTTTCCCCCCATAAGCAGCGCAAGAGCATCAATCAAAATGGATTTGCCGGCGCCGGTTTCGCCGGTCAGGAGATTCAGGCCGGGACCGAATCCGGCCACGGCGTGGTCCATTACGGCATAGTTTTCGGCTCGTAATTCCAAC
>JABFXN010000164.1 GCA_013361705.1 Acidobacteriaceae bacterium | reverse complement strand
TGAAGGCGGACTCGAAGGAAGAGGCAATCGAGTTGGTGCGGCAGTTCCTCAATGTGGTTGGAGAGGGAGAGTGTGAACTGCGCCAACTTTACGAGCAGTACTCGGAGGACCAGGCCGCTTGCTACGAGGCGGAGGCGGTGACACTCAAGAAGTAAATCTGTGTAATCCGGCTTACCCTGGCAACGCAATGAAAGTGTCGTGGTGCGTAAGCACAAAAAGCAAAAGCCCGGCGTAATACGCCGGGCTTTTGCAATGCCATGAATTTCAACTACGGTTTCAGCTTCGCAAACCATCCCAGCTTCGAGATGTCATTGAAGATCACCATGGCCGCAAAGAGCAGCAGGCAGACGAAGGCTACCTGGTAGACCCGCTCCTTGAGCTGCTGGTTCAGGTCGCGGCGGATAACCGATTCCACAATCAGCATCAGGATCATGCCGCCATCCAGAATCGGGATGGGCAGCAGGTTGAAGATGCCGAGGTTGATCGAGATCATCGCCATCAGACGGAAGACCGTCCACACTGAGTCGCGGGCGGCTGCGCCGATCTGCTGGCCGATACCAATCGGTCCGGAGAGGCTCTTGACCGAGACCTGGTGCGTAAACATCCGCTTCAGCACCTCGACGATCATGGTCGAGTCTTTCCAGTTCTCCTGGGCCGACTGCACGACCGCCTCGCCCCACGGCAGCTGCGATATACGGAGAGGCATCTGCGCCGGGCGGAAGCCAAGGCGATACTTCTTGATGCCGTTGCCGATGTCGCCGATCTCCGGCGTGACGTTTGTTGTCAGTGTCTTGCCGTCGCGCAGCACCTGAAGCGTTGACGTCTTTCCGGCCTGGTCGCTCAGATAAGCCAGCAGTGCGGGGACAGAGCGAAGCTGCAGGCCGTCAATCGCGAGAATCTTGTCACCCGGCTGCAGGCCGGCACGCTGCGCCGGAGTTCCTCCGTCCACCTCATTGACGCCGATCGGTGCATCCTGCATCGTCGGCACCATTCCCAGGCTCTGCATCGCTTCGGCGTTGAACTCGGTAGTCTTGCCAACGTTGACGTTGAAACGGGTATTCACGCGCTGCCCGTCATGCAGGTAGCTCATCGCCACGGTCTGGTTCATGTTCAACGCAGCGCGGCGCAGCACGCCTTCCCAGTCCGGATTCTCGGTATTGTCGAAGTGGATAATCGTGTCACCGCTACGCAGGCCTGCGGCGTCTGCCGGAGAGCCCTTCACGACGTAGTTCACACGCGCAGGTCCGGAGATATACTCATCCACTTCGTTATGGAAGTGGAACACGAAGGTCATGATGGCGAAGGCCAGGATGAAGTTCGCAACGGGTCCCGCCAGCGCAATGATCACGCGCTGCCAGCGGGGGTGCGCATTGAACTCACCGGGATCGCCGGACGGTTCTTCGCCGGGATTATCGCCTGCCATCTTCACGTAGCCACCAAAGGGCAACAGAGAGAGCCGGTAATCCGTATCTCCGCGGCGGAAGCCGATAAGTCGGCGGCCAAAGCCGATGGAGAAGGTTTCAACGCGAACGCCACACCACTTGGCGGCAAGGAAGTGGCCGAGCTCATGCACGAGCACCATAATGCCCAGCACGATGGCGAGATAAATAATGGTTGTCATTGGGAGTGTGTCGGTGACCTCAGTGGGTGGCAGCCTGGCCCAAGGCTACCTCGCGTGCAAGCTGCCGCGCCTCATGGTCTGCCGTAAGCACCGCTTGAATGGACGCGGGATGGCCGGGCTTGGTTAGCTGGAGCACTGATTCTATTGTACGAGGAATCCCCAGGAAGGGAATACGTCCTTCGAGGAATGCTGCGACTGCGATTTCGTCGGCCGCATTCAGGGCGATGCAATGCGCGGGACCGGCCTCGGCGGCCTCATAAGCCAATCGCAGACAGGGGAACCGGGCGAAGTCGGGCTGCTGGAAGTCCAATTGGCTCAACGACTTCATGTCGAAGGTCAGGTCGGAAGGAATACGCTCCGGGAAGGCCATGGCGTACAGGATCGGCAGCCGCATGTCGGTAACCGAAAGCTGGGCCAGGATGCTGCCATCCACATACTCCACCAGCGAGTGGATGGTCGACTGGGGATGGATGGTCACCTGGACCTTGGCGGGAGGCAGATCGAAGAGCCGGCAGGCCTCAATGATCTCCAGACCTTTGTTCAACATGGTTGCCGAATCGATGGTGATCCGCTGACCCATCACCCAGGTCGGATGTTTCAACGCCTGCGCCGGTGTGATGGACGCGAACAGATCAAGCGGCGTGCTGCGGAAGGGGCCGCCGGAGGCCGTCAGCCAGATCTGCTTTACCTCGGCTGCTGTGCCGCCACGCATGCACTGGTGAATGGCGTTGTGCTCGGAGTCGATCGGTAGCAATGCAACCTTGTTCCGCCGCGCCTCGGCGATGATCAGCTCGCCTGCGGCGACCAGAGCCTCTTTGTTGGCCAGGCCGATGTCCTTGCCGGCCTTGACCGCCTCATACGTGGCTTCGAGCCCTGAGACGCCGACAATGGCAGAGACAACAAAGTCGACCTCTGGCAATGTGGCGACGGCAATGGTTCCCGCAGTTCCGTACAGTACGTCGACACCGGTCACGCCTTCTGCGCGCAGCCGCGCTGCTAGCTGATCAGCCAGTTCTTCGGTTGCCATGGAGACCAGCCGCGGCCGCCACTGTTTGCACTGCGCAACGGCTACATCGAGATTGCGTCCGGCAGCAAGCGCGACGGGCTGAAAACGATCCGGAAAGCTTTCGCAGATAGAAAGGGTGCTGGTGCCGATGGATCCGGTAGAACCGAGGATAGCGATCTTCTTTACGGACATTGCTCCTCAATTCTAGCGTTTAGCTGCCGAGGAGGTACGAACCGGGTGCCCCACATACGCGAAGCTTATGTGGGCATTCGAGCGCAGCTCGAACCGTTTATCTTTACAAGGATAGAAAAGGGTTCACGGAAAAACTCAGGAACCAGTGTTTCGAAACAACATCGCGAAGCGGGATCGAGCTAACGCTCGATACTCCCACATAAGCTTCGCGTATGTGGGGCACCCGCTGCATGGGCGGGCGCCTAGAACGACTGCAGTAGCAGCGCGTAGTACAGCACCGGGGCCGCAAACAGCAGCGCATCGATGCGGTCCAGAATTCCGCCGTGTCCGGGCAGCAGATTGCCGGAGTCTTTCACACCTGCACCGCGTTTGATGGCCGATTCCAACAGGTCGCCGATCTGTGCCGCGACATTGATCAGCGCCGCGAAGAGCGGTACTTGCAGCAGGCTCAGCCCCACATCCAGAATCGACTGCCCACGGGCCGCAAGCCACTGTCCGAACCACGTAAGCAACAGCCCCAGCAGAACGGACGCCACTACCGAAGCGATGGATCCCGACCACGTCTTTCCTGGTGAGATCGACGGCGCCAGTTTCTTTCCACCGATGGCGCGGCCGATATACAGAGCAGCGATATCGCCCGACCACACACAGACGAAGAGGAAGATCAGCAATCCGGTCGACTGCGCGGCCAGCAGATACAACAGCGAGAGCGGCCAGGCAATGTACAGCAGGCCAAACGCTCCGGCAGCGGCGTCTTTCAAGACACGCGCTGTAGGCTCAGCAAACAGCGAGATCACAAAGAGCGAAAACGCCAGCAGTGTCAGCACCGGCAACTGCAGGTTAGGCGTGAAGAACGTCGCCGCGAAGAAGGTGAGGATGGCGATGCCGGTCCACCAGTAAGGAATCTTCGCTCCGGAGAGATTCACCAGGCTGGTGTACTCAAACCCCGCAAGCAGTGCGACCAGGAAGCCAGCCAACAGCAGAAGCCATGGATAGTGATTGCCGAACCACAGCAAAGCCGCGACGGCGAGAATTAAAACTGTGGCGGTAAGAATCCGTTGCATGAGTGCTAGAGCATTTTCCCTGTAGGTGGAATGTAGAGCTTGTGCATCCATGGGCGTTTTCCGAAACGAAAACGCCGCTGCACGCCCCTTCCGGGATACCCAGCAACAGGGAAAATGCTCTAAAGGGAAGGTACTAGGTGCAGGGCGTAGGGAGCAAGGGAAGCAGGAAATTGAATAACGGAATCATTGAATGATTGAATGGCAAAAGCCGCCTTGCATCACAGCGTTGGGCGGCTCAAATCGAATGATTGAAGAAGGTCTGTTCTTCAATCATTCAATTGGTTCTTATTTCACTAAAGCTTCGGCTTCAGCTGCCGTTCCCTGAAGCGCTTCTTCATCGGTTGTGGAGTCGCCCAGACCGCCATAGCGGCGTTCGCGTCCCTGGTAGGCAGCGATGGCTTCCAGCAGATGCACTCCGCGGAAGTCAGGCCACAGACGTGGTGTCACGAAGATCTCTGAATAAGCGATCTGCCATAGAAGGAAGTTAGAGATGCGCATCTCGCCGGAAGTGCGTACCAGCAGATCCGGATCAGGCATCTTGCCTGTGTACAACCGTGGTCCGATCGTCTCTTCGTTGATGGCGTTGAGTAACTCTTCACCGGTCTTGCCGGCGGCGATGGCCTCACGCAGAATGGCGCGGCAACTATCCACAATCTCTGAGCGTGAGCCGTAGTTCAGTGCCAGGGTCAGTGTGGTGCCGGTGTTCTTCGCTGTCTGCTCCTGCGCCCACTGCATGCTCTCCTGCACCTCTGCGGGAAGCTCGGTCAGGCGGCCGATGTAGTTCATGCGGACGTTGTTGTCATTCATCCGCTTCAGGTTTGAGACCAGATAGCTCTTCAGCAGCTTCATCAGGAAGTTGACCTCCGACTTCGGCCGGCGGAGGTTGTTCTCGATGGAGAAGGCATAGAGCGTCAACCATGGCAGGTTGATGCGCGTCGCCGTTTCGACGACAAACTGCACGGACTCGGCGCCTTGCTTGTGGCCGAAGAATCGCTTTAACAGCCGTTTACCGGCCCAGCGTCCATTGCCGTCCATGATGATCGCAACGTGCTCAGGAATACGGGCGGGGTCCAGCGTGCGGTAGATTGCCATCTCCTCGGGAGAAAGCTCATGCACTCGGCTGGGCTGTGAAAGGGGCAAAACAGGTCACCTCGTCATCTTCGACCGTAGCACGCCAGACGGCTCGGAGCAATTGACGCTGTGTTACAGCGTAATCAGCACCGCCGCGGCTACCGCGATCGCAAAGCCAAGATTCTGCCGCGCGGTGGTGCGTTCTTTCAGGATTCGGCTGGCCAGAATGATGGTGGATGCCGGGTAGAGCGACCCCAGCACGGCCGCCACATCCAGCCGTCCCGCCTGCGTCGCCGCGATATAGAACAGGTTGCCGGAGGTATCGACAACGCAGCCGGCCAATACCCAGTAAACCGACTTACGCGGCAGCGAAAACTCGCCCGCGGGTGCGCCCTTCCGGCGACCGGTGGCGCTAATTAGGGCAAGGGTAATGGCGCAGGTTGCCAGCGATCCCACACGGGTGGTGGCCATCGGCAGCAGAACTCCTTTGCTTCCTTCGCCAGCCCACTTGATTGCCGTGAAAAAGATGCCGAAACCCAGGCCGGCGGCCAGCGCCAGCCAGGTCGATCGCTTGGCATGGGCATGCGCCGCCTCAGCCAGCTCATGCTCGCCTTCCGCCCCGGCAATGAACCAGATAGCCACCGCTGCCAGCAGAAAGCCCAGATACCGTCGCCAGCCGGACGATCCCTCGGTAAAGGCCGAGATTACTGCGGGTAGCGCCGCTGCCAGCAACCCGCTGATCGCAGCCGCGGCACCCATTGCGCCGCCTGACAGCGAGACGTAAAAGACCGCCAGGGCCAGCCCGTTGGCTACGCCCGCAACAAGGCCCCACAGAATCGCCGCCCGACCCGGAATCGGGTCGCCCAGGGACCAGGCGATCAGACAGACCGCCGTCATGGAGATGGTGTGCGACAGCAAGACCACCCGCAGGGCTGCGGGCACTGTTCCGCCGGAGTGCTTCGAGGCCAGGCCGCCGCAGAAGTCTCCGCCACCCCAGAAGATGGCGGCCAGCAGACCGAAGATGGCATTTGATTGGAGGAGGGCTTGCATTGAGTCGTCAGTGATACTGATGCGGCAGCAATGTTCTGGGGTGCGTAGTAATTGGTGCGTAAGCTGCTGCAAACAAAAAGGCTCAGTTCCCATGACCAGTTTCGTGGCCGGGAACTGAGCCCTTTGGTGATTTATCTGACGCGGGTCGGAGTGTTCTCGCGGACATCACGCAGGCTGGGAATGTACCCTTCCTTGGCCGTAATGCTCAGGTTAGGACGCAGGACGCGCACATCAATGCTGCGATATTTGCCGTCTACGAAGGGATTGTGGCTGTAATAGCCAATCGTGTATTGAGCGCGCATCGTACGGCCAATCTCGGCAAAGCTGTCTTCAATCGCGCGCTGCCGCCACTCGGAGTACAGCGTACCGCCGGTCGCATTCACGTACTTTGGCAGAATGTTGTCCTGCATCATCATCGGCAGATGGAATTTCTCCACCCAGCCCAGGCCCCATGCGGCAGAATCGCCTACCAGCGTACCCCACACTGAGATCTGGTTGGTCTGCAGGTAGCGGCGAACCTCGGCGAACTTGGCGTGGGAGCCGTACTCTTTGCCGTCAGAGATAACGTAGATTACCCGGCGGCGGTCCTTCGGACGCGTTGACAACTCCTCTGCTGCGGCGAAGATCGCATCGTTCAGGGTGTGCTGCTCCTTCGGAATGGTCAGCGTCATGCCCTGCTGGTTGCGGCGCGGCGAGGTGTTTGGGTCGAACTGGCGACCGTTGATCGTGGTCGTCTGCGCCAGCGGGCCGCTGTTGTCGTAGAGATCCACCTCGCGGCCCTTCGACTTCGAACGCTCCAGAATCGCAGGGAGACGCGCCGATTGTGATCCGGTAAAGTCCGTCTGCTTCTTGGTGCCGTTGTTATACGTAAAGACCGCTACCTCGTCCTGCGGCGTAAAGGCGCCGGGCAGGGCTCCGAGCGATGAATTCACCTTCTCCATCACGTTGTACGGCAGGCTCTGGTCGATCACCAGGGCGATGGAGAGAGGGAATGGATCCACCACAAACATCTTGATGTCCTGGCGGAGGTTGTTCTCGTAGACTCGGATATCGCGCCAGGTCAGACCGTAGACCAGGTTTCCCTTTTTGTCTTTGACAGTGAAAGGAACCTGCACGAAGTTGACGTTCTGGCGCAGAACATACGCCGGAGCCTCACCGGCTGCCGGAAGGTCCGGGGGAGGACCTGGGTTGTCGTCCGGAACAGGCGGCTTTGCGGCCTGTGGAACCTGGTTTTCATTTGCCGGCTTGGGGGCGTCGGGCACCGTACCTTTACCGGGTGCAATGCCCGAGAAGACCGACGAGGGCGCGGCCGAGGGAGCGTCCGGGATGGCCTGTTGCTGTGCCGATTGCGTCGCCGACTGTTGCCCCGCCAGGGCAACTGCCATGACGCCTGCCATAAGTCCCAGTTTCACTTGATCTTGCCTCGCTTTCCTACCTAT
>JABFXN010000254.1 GCA_013361705.1 Acidobacteriaceae bacterium | reverse complement strand
CTGATCACCGGCATCCACGGCGCTCATCTGGTGTTCGGCATTCTTGCGTTGGCAGCGGCTCTGATCGGCCTCTACGCGATCAAGAAACTCCAGACTCGACAGATCGCGGTGGACTGCACGGCTTGGTACTGGCACTCGATGGGCGTCTTCTGGGCCTTCCTCTTCGGCCTGTTGGTCTTCGCCCAGTAAGCTCGCCCTAAAGCCGAAAGCGGCTATTCCCTTCCGCGTTTCTTTAGCTCAATGTTGAGGCGTTTGATCTTCTGGTTGAGCGTGCTCAGCGGAATCTTGAAGAACGCTGCGGCCTCGGTCTGATTCCAGTTGCAACGCTCCAGCCGGTCGGCGATGATACGGCGTTCGATTTCTTCCATAATGTCGGCTAGGCCTGCCGACGGCGCATGTTCCATCAACGCTGCCGAGTAGGTATTGCCGGTCAACTGAGGTGGAAGCTGATCCGGTGTGATCTGCGATCCAGTCGAGAGAACGACACCGCGCTCCATCGCGTTTTCCAGCTCACGGATATTTCCTGGCCAGCTATGGTCCATAACCAGCCGCATAGCGTCAGGAGAGAGCGTGCGCTCCGGAAGGCCATTCTCCTCTGAGAAACGTTTGAGGAAGTGCTGAGCCAGCAGCGGGATATCTTCACGTCTGTTGCGCAACGGCGGCAGCTCCACCGAGATGACGTTCAAGCGGTAAAAGAGATCCTCACGGAAACGGCCCTCTCTTACTGCCTGCTGCAGATCGACATTGGTGGCAGCGAGGATGCGCACATCGACCGAGATCTCCTGTGTTCCACCGAGTTGCATGAACTTACGTTCCTGCAAGGCACGCAACACCTTTGCCTGGGTTTCAAGAGGCATGGTGCCAATCTCATCCAGGAAGAGCGTGCCTTCATGGGCAACCTCAAAGAGTCCCTTCTTCGTAGCGACTGCCGAGGTGAAGGCTCCTTTCATGTGGCCGAAGAGTGTCGATTCCAGCAGGTCCGCAGGGACAGCGCCCACATTCACCGGGACAAAGGGCTTGTCTTTCCTCGGTGAGTTGGCGTGGATGGCTTTAGCAATCAGCTCCTTGCCCGTGCCGCTCTCTCCATAGATCAAGACAGTGGAGCGCGAAGCCGCCACTTGCGCCACCAGATCGAGCAGCTTGAGCATCACATCGCTCTTGCCCACGATATTCGTGAACTGATAGCGCTGTTTGAGCGTCCGGCGCAGTTGCAGTACTTCCTGCTCGGCGCGGCGTTTGCCGATTGCGGAGCGAATGTCGGCCAGCAGCTTTTCGTTGTCCCAGGGCTTCTGGACAAAGTTTTCCGCTCCCAGACGAATTGCTTCGACGACGTTCGCGACCGCGCCGTATGCGGTAATCATGATGACCGGAAGCTGAGGATGAGACGCCTTGATTCTGGGCAGCAGATCCATGCCGCTCTCGCCTGGTAACGACAGGTCCAGGAGTAGTAGATCGAACTCCTCGCGGGCCAACAGGTCCAGACCGGAGTTCCCCTCCTCGGCCATGGTGACTGTGAACCCCTCCAAGGTTAGAAGGGTTTCCAGCGAGTCGCGGATGGCAGCTTCGTCGTCAATGATCAGAATGCGTCCGCTGCCGGCAGGCAGCGTAAAGCCCGCGTCCGGCGGGTTTACCGTTAATGCTTCAGGCATGAATCGTTCGTCCGCTGGCCTCGTTGCCTAGCCGTGTCAGATCAGCTAAGGCAGGAAATTCTAGGATGAAGACGGTACCGACGCCAGGCTCACTCTCAACGTCGATCTTGCCATTATGCTCCTGCATGATGCCGTAAGTGACGGAGAGGCCGAGGCCGGTTCCCTTCCGCTGGCCGACGGCAGGCTGGAGCTTGGTCGTAAAGAATGGGTCGTAGATCTTGTGCAGGTGTGACGGCTCAATTCCGCTGCCATTGTCTCCGATCCGCAGCACTACGTTGTTCCCAACAACCTCGGTCTGCACGCGCAGGCAGCCCTCGGCGCGATTGAACATTGCATCCTTGGCATTCATCATCAGATTCAACGCCACCTGTTGGAGCTTGCCCTGATTCCCACGGATAAGAGGAAGATTTGGAGCCAGCTCAACATCCAATTTGATGCGCGAGGTCTTCATCTGGTGCTCAAGCAGCGCCAGCGTGTCACGTATCACGAGATTGATGTCCAGATGCGTAAACTCCGTAGTGCTGGTGCGCGAGAAGTTTAGAAGGCCATTCGCGATCTCTGAGGCGCGGAAGGTTTGCTGTGTGATCTTTTCCAGGATCGGAGACAGACGAGGATCGGTGCCGGCATGTTTGGTCAGCATCTGCGCGTACGAGGAGATCACAGCCAAGGGCGTGTTGACTTCGTGGGCGATCCCGGCCGCCAGCAAACCGATGGACGAGAGCTTCTCAGCCTGGGCAAGCTGGCCTTCCATGTTGACGCGGTCGGTGATGTCATCCACCAGCACAATGCGGCCGACAGGAACGAAATCACGTGTCAGCAGTGGTGCAATGGCGATATTGGCGGTACGAACTTCCCCAGCCGGCGTCGGCAGACGGAACTTGTACAACGTATGCGTTGTGGCTTCTGTCTTGAGCCTTTCGAATTCGTCGAGAAACTCCGGAGAAAAGACCTCGCTCAGTGGCCGCCGAAGCGCGGAGGCACGCGGAGTCGCGTACATGACCTCCATCTCGGCGTTCCAGCTCTCGATACGGTCTTCCAGGTCGACCGCAAAGATACCGATATGGATCGACTCAACGATGTTCTCGTTGAACTCCTTCAGGCGCTCAAACTCAGTGACCTGACGCTGCAGGCGGGTGTACAGCTGAGCGTTCTGAATCGCAATACCGATATACCCCGCCAGCGATTCAAGGACCTCGATGTCTTCCGACGAGAGAAAGTCGCCGCGTGAGGTACGCCCAAGCCCAATTACAGCGATGGTGCGTTGTGCTCCCGTTCCCGGCTCACCTACCGTACAGGCAAGGTAATAGTTCAGATCGAGCGCGGCAGCAGTAGCCTGCTGCTCTTCGGTAAGGTGCATCGCATGCTGCGGTGTTTCCAGAAAGAGGTGCCGGGCCTGCCCGTAAAAGTGCAGGAAGCTGAGGTCGTTCACCGGCACATCGTTCAGGCCGTGCGATGCAGCCAGATGCAACGGAGCTCCAGGCTCGCTTGAGGTAAAGAGCGCAACGCGTGTGACCAGCAGGGTCTGTTGCAGACGCTCCACAATCGAACGGGTCAGCAGGTTGATATCGGTCTGGGAAGACAGGCTGCGTCCGAAATCGACCAGTGTGCTGCGATAGTCGAAGCGGCGGCGGTCAAAGAGTTTGTCGACGCGCGCCTGAATCGTGTTCTTCAACGGATCGAAGATGAGCGAAGTAACGACGATCGCCGCCACCAGGCCCCAGGCGCGCAGGCTGGGAAGCCGCGTATGCACCAACTCCGCCGCAACCGCGATCACCGCAAAGTAAAGACCGACCAGACCTGCGGTAGCAAGCGTATACGTGACGCCACGCTTGAAGATGAGATCAACATCCATCAGGCGATAACGGACAATCGCCCATGAGAACGTCAGCGGCAGAAAGACAAGAGACAGGCCGGAGAGCTTCGCAACGATCGGCCAGATATCCCAGTCCGCCATGTACGGAATGGTGTAAAGCAGCGTGAATGGGATAACGGCGATAAGGGCTCCACGCGAGAGCCACTTGAGCTGTTGCCTCTCCAATCCGGACCGCGCCCGACGATAGCGGGTGTAGAAAACAATCGCTGCCGTAACGTAAAACGCTGACAGGTAGCCGATAGCGATCTGATCCAGACGATGGTGGAGCTGTTCCGTCGCAGACCATGTGGTGAAGGCAATAATCTGTAGCGCCGCGACCACAAACCCTGGGATATAAAGCGCGGCAGAGAGGATGCGTCGGGGCAGGCTGTTGGAGATTTGGCCGAAGCTTACGGCAAAGTGCAGGAAAAGTGCGGGCTGCAGTGCCTGCGCCAATAGATTGGCGTAAAAGATCGTCCAATCCATATTGTTCAGCTCGCCCGTGTACTTGAAGTCGTACAAGACAAAACTGGCCAGACAGAAGAGATAAAAGTGCATCGATCCCGGCGCAGTCCAGCGCCGGAAAAGCACATAAAGACCGATGCCGAGATACACCAGGCCGATCAACCGCATGCCCTGGTTGATCGATCGGTCGGTGGGCTCAAAGATGACCTGAACGTCAAAATGAGCCTTCCCATTCCTAACAATGGAATAGGTTCCCCGCGACCAGACGCCATGGCGCCAGATCTGCCGATTCAGGGTTGCGACACGTGGCGTGGGATGCTCATCAACGGCGATCAGCACATCTCCCGGACGAATGCCGGCTCGTTGCGCTGGAGAATTAGCAGGAACCCGCTCAGCTTTCAGTCCGCCCTGGATCTCCATCCAGGACACACCATCAGTCGGCAGCTCAAAATGGATCTCCCGCAGGAAGTTCACAATGCCAAGCGCACAGGCAGCAGCCGTCAACAGGGCAAGCGCAATCGCCGTGATGCGGACTTGAAAGGCCTTTGGCATCAAAGTTCCATTGAAACTATCAACATCATTCTTGCACGTTAAAGACCAATTTTTTTAACCAGCCAATAACGCCAAGTCCTTGAAAAAGATACGCCGCTTATTCCAAATATCATAATTGGATACAAAATACGGAAGATGTGGGTCTTTTGCTCTTTTGACGTCACCAATAACCCTGCGAGAGAGCAGGCATCCACTCAGAATCCCGGCCGCATCCCACTCAACGAATCGGGGACGAATGAATCTTCTGGAATGGATGACATCTGCCCTGCCTGAGCCGGCAGCCCAAGCGGCACAGACGGAGGTGTCGCCCGGCTGCACCATGCGGTATCTGGAGGCAGGGGCCGGTTATCCGGTCGTCCTGTTGCATGGATTGCTCGGAGCCGCTGATGTCTGGCGCCGAAGTCTCCCCACCCTGGCGAGAGAATATCGCGTCATTGCGGTCGACCAGTTAACCTGCGAACGCCACGGCTGGGTTAACGAACAGGATGCCAATATTGCGACCTCGGCCGAAAGGCTGCTTCATCTCTTCAATAGCCTCGGGATCGAGCGCGCCCATCTCATCGGACACTCCTATGGAGGCTCGGTCGCCGTCGTCTTCGCAGCAAAGTATCCGGAGCGGGTCGCCTCGCTGATCCTGCTGGCGCCTCCGACCGCGGCAGCAACCAGTCTGCTACCCATTATTCACTTCTGGAGCACCGCACTTGGACGTTGGTTTGGGCATCGCGTCATCGATCTCCCACGGCGCCTGCAGGAATTGGCACTCCTACGGATGTACGGCGATCCGGCTCATGCCGATGAAAAGACGCTCGATCTGTACCTTCATGCCCTGCGGCGTCCTGGCGCGGTGATGCATATCCTCTCGATCATTCAACTCTGGCACCAGAATATGAAAACCGTCGATGAGGCGCTGGCCGCCTTGCCAGAGCATCGTGTACTGCTGCTCTGGGGTGACAGAGACCGCACAGCGCCGGTACATCTTTCCGAGAAACTGCGGCAACGCCTTCCCCAGTCGGAACTGCAGGTCATCAACGGTGCCGGCCACCTGGTCTTCGACGAAGCGCCGCATGAAGCCAATCTGTTGTTTGCCGATTGGCTCCGTCGAAATACTTTGCCCTCGATTGCAGCTCGTACCTCTGAGGTCGCTTAGAGCATTTCTCCTGTTGCTGGGTATCCCGTGAGGAGTGGGCAGCGGCGTTTTCATTGCGGAAAACGCCCATAGATGTACAAGGCGGACTACACATACAGGAGAAATGCTCTATTCCCTGCTAGGCGAGCAATCCTGGAACGGACTCTGTCAGCCACGAGATCATCTCTTCGCGCATCTGATCAAGTTTCGATCCCGGAGAACCAGCAGTTCCCGCGAAAAAATGATCTCCGCCGGCAATCCACACCAGCCGCTTCGGTTCGGGAAGCTGCGCTACCACCTGCTCGATTTCCGCAACCGGACCATACGGGTCGTGATCCCCTGAAAGAAACAGCCGCGGCTTCGAACACGCCGAGAGGAAGTCATAGTGGTAGCGTCGCCCCTCGGCTTCGATGGGAAGTCCGAGAGCGACCATTACCGGAACCCGCTGGTCGGTACAACAAACCCGCATCCCTACATTCGAACCGAAGGAAAATCCGGCGAAAAGGATCGGCCTGCCGAAACGCATATCCAGCCACTGCAGCGCGTGAAGCACATCGTCCTGCTCCCCGATTCCCTGGTCGTGACTGCCTTCGCTCAGACCAGTCCCGCGAAAGTTGAACCGCAGCACCGGAAGGCCGAAGTGACTAAACGCCTTCATCGCGTGGTAGACAACCTTGTTATGCATGGTGCCACCCCCAAGAGGGTGGGGGTGCGTCACCAGGGCGGTATAGGGAGCATCATCTCTCCCGGTGTTCAGAATCGCTTCCAGGCGTCCCGCCGGGCCGCGGAGGTCATCCACTGCTTCAATCTTCGAGGCAAAGCTCACAGACCCATCATAACGGCCTGTCCGTACGCTTCAGTTATGCTGGGAGAGCATGGCGATCGATCCCATTCAACTAACACGGCAGCTCGTCGATATCGAATCGACTACTTATTTTGAAGGCCCCGCAGGTCATTTCCTGGCAGATTATCTCGCCAAACTGGGCTACGAGATTGAAACCACCCGGGTGGAGCAGACAGAGCTTGCAGGAACACCCGCCGGTGAGTCCGAACGGTTCAATGTCTATGCCTGCGCTGCCGGCGTGACACCCGAGATTGTCTTTTCCACTCACATGGACACCGTGCCACCGTTCTTCCCTTCTTCTGAAGATGAAGAGAACGTCTATGGCCGTGGCGCCTGCGACGCCAAAGGCATCATTGCCTGCCAAATTGCGGCTGCCGAGATTCTTCGTGCTGAAGGAGTGAAGGTTGCCTTGTTGTTCGTCGTCGGAGAAGAGCGGGACTCTGCCGGCGCCAAAGCCGCGAATAAGAATCCCAAAGGGTCACGCTTCCTCATCAATGGCGAACCGACGGACAACTACCTGGCCACCGCCACCAAAGGCGCTCTGCGAATCGAGCTCCGCGCTAAGGGAAAGATGGCGCACTCCGCCTATCCGGAGCTGGGCGACTCGGCCATTGAGAAGCTGCTGGACGTACTCGATGACATCCGCAAGCTGGAGCTCCCAGTTGAGCCGGAGATCGGGCCGGCGACGCTGAACGTTGGCCTTATCTCCGGCGGACGTGGTCCAAATGTCATTCCCGATGCCGCAGTGGCGCATATCCTTGTGCGTCTTGTCGGACCTGCAGAAGAGGTACAGGATCTGGTCGATAAGGCCGTGAATGACCGGTGTGATGCGAAGTACACGCTGCATCTTCCCTTTGTAAAGATGCGGAAGCTACAGACAGATCTGCCGACCAAAGTGGTCAAGTACGCCACGGACATTCCTCAGCTCACGAACTGGGGTGAGCCGTTCCTACTCGGCCCCGGATCGATTCATGTGGCACACACACCCAATGAAAAGATCTCGAAGAAAGAGCTGCTGGAGTGCGTGCAGCTTTATGTGAAGCTGACGCGGCAGTTGCTGGCCTGAGCAAGCTTCATCGATTCCTCTCGAAGCCGGCCGCGTGTCGGCTTCATCCTCTTTTAACCCGCATCCATGACGCTACGCTGTATGCGAGTACTACTAAGCCTTCTTTTGTTGATCGCGACACTGCCTGTGTCATCAGAGACCATCCTCGTCCACGCTCACCGTGGCGGCCGGGCGGCTCGTCCTGAAAACACGCTGCCCGCGTTTCAATACGCCATCGATACTGGCGCCGATGCGCTCGAACTCGACCTTGCAGTCACGAAAGATAACGTCCTGGTGGTCTCGCACTCTCCATACCTGGTGCAGCCTGAAGGTACGGATGCTTTTATGAAGGCAGTCCTCGCCAACGAGCGCATCTGCAGTGGACCTGCACTTCCTGCGGGCACGCTGATCCACTCACTGACATTGGCTGAGATCAGGCAGTACGACTGCGGCGCAAAGACACTGGCGGCCTTCCCTCAGCAGAAAGCGGTGCCGAACACGCACATTCCCACCTTCGATGAGGTTTTGGAGCTCGCGCCCAAGGGGACCTTCGACTTCAATGTTGAGACCAAGATCTCTCCGGCTCATCCAGAGATCACGCCTTCACCTGAGGTTTTTGTGAAGATGATCGATGATGCGGTACGCAAGCATCACCTGCAATCGCGAGTCATCCTGCAGAGCTTCGACTTCCGCACGTTGCGTGCTATGAAGCAGATCGATCCGCAGATTCGCCTCTCTGCACTCTTCGGTCAGGCAAAGTACGACGGCTTCATGGGGATTACCGACAAAGACAAGAGCTTTGCGCATATCGCCGCTGTCTCTGGCGCGAACATTCTGAGCCCGGACGAAAGCCTCGCTACCGCGGACGAAGTCGCTGTGGCTCACAAGGCAGGCTTGCAGGTGATTCCTTATACGGCAAACACCGTGGAAGGCTGGAAGAAGCTTAGCGAGGCCCATGTGGATGGAATCATCACGGATGATCCAGCAGGCCTGCTACAGTGGCTGCGCTCGCAGAAGCCGGCGTTACATCGCTAGGACTCGCGACCTCTTTCGTTTGTCATTCCGTAGCGTAGCGAAGGAACCCGCTCTTCTACCCTCACATATTGAAAGGGAAAACAGATTCTTACGCTACGACACGACGAACTAAGAGCCTTACGGCTGAATCACGATCTTCATCGAATCCGGCTGCGGATTCGATGCCAGATGAATTCCCTTCACGGCTTCTTCGAGCGTAAAGCGGTGTGAGATCAACTGCGTCAGATCGAAGCCATTCTTGTAGCCGTCCAGCACAAGCTGTGCGCCTTCATCCTGAATCGCAACAGAAGCGGAATAGGAGCCCATCAGCGTCTTTTCGTCCATGCATACCGCTGCCGGGTCGAAGATCGCTTCGCCATGCTGTGTCGATGCGAAGAGCATCACGCGCCCGCCGGGCCGCGTAGCCTCCATCGCCAGAGGAATCAGCTTATCGCTGCCAACCGCTACAAGCGTCACATCGGCTCCCCGGCCCTCGGTGACATTCCGCGCGGCAGCAACCACATCTCCTCTCGCATCGATCGGGTGGTTCAACCCGAACTTTGCGGCGATGGCATGGCGTTCTGGAAACATATCGCTCGTAAGCACAGTAGCGCCGGTGCGTGCGGCCAGCGCGGCAAGCAACACGCCGATGGAGCCCTGTCCGATCACTAGCACAGTCTCATCAGGCTGAAGCTCAAGAAGCTTGATCGCCTTGAAGCAGGTATTTACAGGTTCAATGAAGGCTGCCTGTTCAAAGGGCACACCTTCGGGAATCTTCACCAGGCCGCGTTTTACGATCCAGTCCATGACACGGATGTATTCTGCGAACCCGCCGCCTGAGGGCGCAAAGCCGGCTGTCGTTCCCACCTTCTTGTAAGTCTCACACTGCGCAAAGGTCTGCTTACGGCAGTAATAACATTCGCCGCACGGGATATGGTGAAAGGCCATAACGCGATCTCCAACTGCGAAGCCCTCAACACCCTCACCAACCTTGACGACAGTACCGCTCATCTCATGCCCAAAGACACGCGGCGCCGAGTGTGATCCTGTATGGATCTTCTTCAGATCCGTGCCACAGATGCCACAGGTATGAATCTTGACGAGAACTTCTCCCGTACCGATCTCCGGGACAGATACGGTTTCAAGGCGCACATCATCAACGCCGCGGTAAACGGCTGCCCGCATGGTTGCGGGGACTTCCAACAAACTCATAGATTCAGGTCCTTCTTTACAGCAACGGCCAGATTCACCGCGGCCAGCCTTGCATTCTTTCCGAAACGTGTGAGAGCCGCCCAATACCACGGACGCACCATCACGCTGGCGACAAAAGGCGCCGTAGCGAATTTTCCATCCTTGGTGATGTAGGGATTCATATCCGGCAGCTCTTCATTCGCTCCGTCTGAGACTGCCTTGATGCAACGGAACTTGCATCCTCTTGCGAAGGCAAGACTAGCGATCGTAGCAGCCTCCATATCCACCAGAGCAGCGTTGGAATAGGCCAGCGCCAGACGATACTTCTCTCCACGGTCTGCAACCTTGTCGGCCGAGATCAGCAACATCGTACCGTCAAGATGTAATGGATAGTGCTCCTCCGCTTCACTGTCGACGATCTGCGAAGGATAGTGCACGGACCCAACAGGCAGACGCGGATCGATCGAGCCCGCCCAGCCGATCGACAATACAGTTGTCGGATTACAAATGGATGTCAGATGGTCAAACGCGCGCCGGGCAGCCTCCGATCCCATTCCAGCGCACACGGCATAGATACTGCGTGACGGATGCTTCCACGCATTTACGCCGTTTACTGCTTCCATCTGCTGCCAGCCGGCAACCAGGGGCTTCAGTTCTCCAGGTAGCGCCGCAACGATACCGAAGCATTCTTCCATCAGGCCCGCTTCCCTTCATATGCGGGAGCATATCCATGCTCCACGAACCAGTCGATAGCCGAACGGAGTGCCTTGTACACCGGAAGGACCTTGAATCCCAACTCTCGCTCTGCCTTGGCCGAGGATGCGAACATCTTCTTCTTGCCCATACGCACAGCCTCCAAAGTAGCGCGCGGTTCTTTCCCGCGCAGTTTGCCGGTAAACGTCTCGTCGAAGAAGGCGAAGATCATAGCGACTGCATGGGGCACCCGCATTGAGGGAGAGGGTAGCCCGGTGATCGCCGACATGCGGTCAAGAATCTGTTTCAGCGTTAGATTCTCTCCTCCGAGAATATACCGTTCTCCTGCTCGGCCGGCGTTAAGTGCGGCAAGATGCATACGGGCGACCTCAGTAACATCGACCAGGTTCAGCCCGGTATCGACATATGCCGGAAACTTGCGGTTGAGAAAGTCCACGACAATACGGCCAGTCGGGGTTGGCTTAACATCGCGAGCGCCGATCGGCGTTGTCGGATTCAGGATCATTACACGCTGGCCCATCCTGGCCGCTGCAATCGCCTCTTGTTCCGCAAGGTACTTCGATCTCTTGTAATGGCCCACCATGTCTGCCAGCGAGACAGGCGTATTCTCATCGACGATTGTGCCATCGGTCTGAAAACCCATGGTGGCAACACTCGATGTGTAGATAAAGTTGGGCACGCTTTCCTCACGGGCAATACGTAATAATTCACGCGTACCCGTGACATTGGCCCGATACATATCGTCCGGGTCGCGGACCCATAGACGATAGTCCGCAGCCACATGAACAACGGCATCACACCCGCTGATCGCGGCCCGGAGCTCTTCGGGCCGCCGCAGATCGCCGGCGATCACGTCCGCTGGAATCCCTTCGAGCTGTGCATTATTTGTGCCGCGGGTCAGAAGGCGCAGCTGTGCGCCCTGGTCGGCATACAGGCGCGCAACGTGGTTACCGACAAACCCTGTCGCTCCGGTGAGAAAGACTTTCATGACCTCACACAAAGACAATGCGGGTAAATGTAACCCGCATCCGGTAGGCAGCTAGAACGTTTTCCCTGTTGCTGGGCATCCCGGAGGAGCGTACGCGGAAAACGCCCACGATGAGGAAGCTCTACGTGACACCCACAGGGAAAAGGCTCTAGTCCAGCTTCTCCGCTTCAATCCCAATATTCGTTTCGCCCGCGGCCTTCTTTTCCCAGTACTTCTTGACCCAGGCTTCAAAGGACTTGCCGGCGGCAGCGTCGCGGCCGGTAAATGCGAGAGCCGCGATATCGCCGTAGACCACGTTGACCTTTGCGCGGTCTCCCTTGGCCGGAATGATGCGGATAAAGGAATCGCGCAGCGATGTACCCGAGCGGCGGTCGAAGATATATCCCTCGATGATCGCGCCGTCCTTCTTCGTGATTGTCACGTCTCCGCGATAGTCGAAGGCCTTTTCCAACGCTTCCCGCACCTCATCGTCCGAAGCGAGAGCCGGAATCCAGCCCTCGAGATTCTCCCGTTCACGGCCGGCGACAACCTCAAGCTCATCTGCCGAATGCTCTTTCAGCTGTTCGATCTTTCCGGCTTCCTGCTGCACTGTCGACATAGGCTTAGTCTCCTGAGACCAGTTCGCCGGTTTGCGCGGCGGGTGTCGTAGCGATCTGAACCAGTGGTCCACGGTGTTCCGGCTGCCACTCATCCAACAGTTTCTGCGCTCCCGCATCGGAGTACAGTGCATTCATATAGGCCTTGGCCGTACGGATGAAACCACGCAGCGATCCGAAACCATAATTCACCGCCGAGGCCTCGTGTCCCGAATGCACCATGCAGTTGGCGCAACGCGGATTGCCGCTCTTCGCACCGTAGTTCGCCCACTCGGTGGTTTCGATCAGCTCCTTGAAGGAATCAGCGTAACCGTCTTGCAGCAGGTAGCAGGGCTTCTGCCAACCGAAGATGTTGTAGGTCGGCATTCCCCAAGGGGTGCACTCGAAGTTGATCTGTCCCATCAGGAACTCGAGGAAGAGCGGGTGGGAATTGAACTGCCACTCCTTCTTGCGGTTCGACAGGATGGCGCGGAACATGCGGCGCGACTTCGCCTTACCGAGGAAGTGGCTCTGATCCGGCGCCTTATCGTAGGTGTAACCCGGCGAGACCATCATGCTCTCGACACCGGCGCGTGTGAGCTCATCAAAGTGAGCCCGCACCGAGTTCGGATCGGCGCCATCGAAGAGAGTCGTATTCGTCGTTACACGGAAGCCGCGCTTCACCGCTTCACGAACACCTTCCATTGCCTGGTCGTGGCCACCTTCCCGGCAGACGGCGAAGTCATGGTGTTCCTTCTGACCATCGACGTGGACCGAGAAGGAGAGATATTTGCTTGGCGTGAAGAGATGGAGCTTTTCCTTCAGCAGCAGCGCATTGGTGCACATGTAGACGTACTTCTTGCGCGCTACCAGGCCGGCAACAATCTCCGGCATCTGCGGATGCAGCAACGGCTCGCCGCCCGGGATAGAGACCATCGGCACTCCACACTCTTCCACAGCAGCGAAGCACTGCTCCGGTGTGAGATCCGTCTTGAGGATGTGGGCCGGATACTGAATCTTTCCGCAACCGGCACAGGCGAGGTTGCAGCGGAACAACGGCTCCAGCATCAGCACCAGCGGATACCGCTTGTTGCCTTTGATCTTCTGCTTCAGGACATAACTTGCGACCGTCAGCATCTGTGAGATTGGCACTGCCATCAGCTCACACTCCTTAGGTAAAAACTTTGGTTATTCCAGCGCGCCGGAGACTTCCGTCTCGCGCGCCTTGATATAAGTCGTCAATGCCAGCAGTGGGAAGTACTGCTTGTACAGGTGATATCCCAGGTAAAAGACGCGCGGGAAGCCCGTTCCGGTGTAATAACTTTCACCGTTGCGACCCGGCACCAGCTCATCCCAGCTTCCATCTTCGTGCTGGTGATCGATCAACCAACGCACACCTTTGGCAACGGAATCCGAACGGACATCTCCGCCGGCAAGCAATGCCAGCAGTGCCCACGCCGTCTGCGATGGCGTGCTTGGCCCAATGCCGCGCTGCAATGGATCGTCGTACGTTCCACAGCTCTCGCCCCACCCGCCATCAGAATTCTGCACCATGCGCACCCACTCGGTAGCCTGCAGGATACAGGGCTCATGGCTCCACATGCCCATCGACTGCAGTCCCCGCAGAACCAGGAACGTACCATAGAGATAGTTCACACCCCAACGGCCAAACCAGCTACCGTCGCTCTCCTGCTCCGAGAGGATGAACTGCACGGCCTTTTCGACGCGCTTGTCTGAACGGTTGTAGCCATACAGCGCCAGCATCTCCAGCATGCGACCGGTAATATCCACCGTCGGCGGATCGAGCATGGCGTTATGGTCGGCGAACGGAATCTGCTCGAAGATGGTCTTCGTATTGTCCTTATCGAATGCAGCCCATCCACCGTTCTTGCACTGCATCGCCCAGATCCAGTTCAGCGCGCGTTCGCACACCTCGTACTGATAGCGTTCGCGCGGGTTCTCGACGCACTTCAGAGCGAGCAACACCTGGCCGGTATCGTCCACATCCGGATAGAACTCGTTATTGAACTCGAAGTACCAGCCGCCCGGCTCGACATTGCGAACCTTCTCGGCCCAGTCACCCTTGTGACGGACTTCTTTGCTCAGGATCCAGTCCGCGGCCTTGATCATGCGCGGATCATCCTTCGCCACACCGGCTTCGCCCAATGCATAGATCGCCTGTGCGGTATCCCATACCGGTGGGAAGCATGGTTGCATGCGGAATGTCGGCGTGGGATAGTCCTCGGTTCCCTCCGGACAGTCGATGCCAAGCTTCTCAAACTCGTCCACCGCGCGGATCAGGACGGGATCATCCATCGAATATCCAAGGCAGCGCAGCGCCACAATGGCATTCAACATCGCTGGGTAGATAGCACCGAGACCGTCGGACTTCTCAAAGCGCTCCAACATCCACTTCTCGGCCTTCTTGATCGCCATGCTACGAAGCGGACGAATATGAACACGCTCTGCCCAGTGCGCGACACGATCGCACAGCAGGAAGAAATTACGCCAGCTTACCGGCCGCTTCTTGTCCCAGCGCAGATGAAGATTCGCTCTGTCGCGACCGCCGACGAATAGCTCGTCGATCTCTTCCTCGGGCGCGAGCTTCTTGAACGGCTTCTTCGCATAGATGATCGACAGCGGCACCAGAATGCCGCGTGACCAGGACGAAATCTCGTAGATATTGAAGTAAAACCAGTTGGGAAAGAGGATGATCTCCGGCGGAATCGCTGGCACGGCATCGTAATCGTACGCGCCCAAAGCACAGAGATAGAGCTTGGTGAAGGTGTTGCACTCCACCACACCGCCGAGCGAAAGCACACTTTCGCGCGCCTTCACCATCAACGGATGGTCAGCCCTCCAGCCCATCAGCTTCAACGCCAGATAGGCCTTCACACCGTAGTTCACGTTCGATGGTCCGCCGGGATAGAGACTCCATCCGCCATCAGCGTTCTGATGACGCAGAATCTCGTTAACGGCGCGCTGCATCTTCGCCCGGTCGCCCGTACCAAGCAGGGTATGCACGAAGATGTAATCCGCTTCGAGCATCACGTCGGCTTCCAACTCACCGCACCAGTAACCATCCTGATGCTGCTGGCCGAAGAGCCAATCTACTGCTCGTTTAATGCCCGAGGAAACTTTGTCCAGTTCGAGGTCCATTCGCCCGAAGCGAGGCTGCGTGCCTGCTTGAGACGATGCCGTCGATTTACTCGCGTCAATTGCCATGCGTTCGGAAACCTCAGTTGTTAGACGCACCCTGCTTAGGCGCCTACGGTCACTGCGCCCGGAGCTGGCTTGATAGCCTGCACGATCTCCGGAGGGAGACCAAAACGCACATTCTCCGGCATGACTTCCACTTCATCTACCGAACCGAAACCCTTGGTCTGGAGGTACTCAATTACCTCCTGCACCAATACTTCAGGAGCCGAAGCACCTGCAGTCACTGCCACGTTGTCAACATCATTCAGCCACTGCGGCTGAATGTCCTCAGCCTTATCGATCAGGTAGCTGTTCGTACCGAGATTCTGCGAGACCTCAACCAGACGGTTTGAATTCGAGCTGTTCTTCGAGCCCACCACCAGCACCAGATCCGCACCATGCGCCACATTCTTGACCGCAGTCTGGCGGTTCTCCGTGGCATAGCAGATATCCTGCGCATGCGGTCCGACAATGTTCGGGAACTTCTTCTTCAGCGCCTCGATCATGTCTCGCGCCTCATCCAGAGAGAGCGTGGTCTGGGTCAGATAAGCAACCTTGTCAGGATCGGGAACAACGAGGTTATTCACCTCTTCAACCGTGGAAACGACCTGCGTGACCTCGGGTGCTTCACCCTGCGTACCTTCCACCTCTTCGTGCTCGCGATGCCCCACCAACACCAGCGAGTACCCCTGCTTGGCAAACTTGATCGCCTCTACGTGAACCTTGGTGACCAACGGACAGGTGGCATCAATCACCTTCAAGCCACGCTCCTTGGCAACCGCACGCACCGCCGGCGAGACCCCATGAGCCGAAAAGATCACACGCGCGCCGGAGGGAACCTCATCAAGCTCATTGACAAAGATCGCACCCTTCTTCGCCAGGTCGCTGACGACATAGCGGTTGTGAACGATCTCTTTACGGACATAAATCGGCGCACCAAAGGTATCCAGCGCGATCTTCACAATATCGACAGCGCGCACAACGCCGGCGCAAAAGCCACGGGGCTTAAGCAACAGAACTCGCTTTGTGGCCTCAGCCTGGTTGGAGAGGTTGTTGACTCGGGGTTCAGATGCAGTGGTGGTCACAGTAGTAAGTATACCGTTAACACCCCTCCCGTCATGCAGAAATGAACCTCAAACGGTGCATTTCAGGACACCTCCACGGTAAGTCCTTGTGGCCTGATTCAAAATGGTTTATCCCATAACAGCATGCAGAAATGCCTCGATCAATGGCGATGCTGAAACCTGAGGCCCGGAAGGCACAAGCGCCGAGATCACAGCGATCGAATCCGCACCCGCATCCAGCACCTCCTGTGCTCTCTCGGGCGTGATTCCTCCAATGGCAACGATCGGCTTCCTGGTCAGCTTGCGCACTTGCCCCAGCAGCTCCAACCCAGTGACCGGATCCGGATTCTGCTTCGTGGACGTGGCATAAATCGGCCCAATTGCCAGATAGTCTGCTTCGGTCGCCATGGCCGCCTCGAACTGGCCAAGCGTGTGCGTCGACACACCGATGAGCTTCCCCGTGCCTACGATACGGCGGGCATGATCCGGATGAAGATCGGTTTGTCCGACATGCACACCCGCACACTTTCCAATCCGCGCCAGATCAGGCCGGTCATTCAACAGCAGGCTTATCCCTGGGGCAGCCGATCGGATTCGCTGTAGATTCGCAAGAACCGTGTGTGGCGATGCGACCTTGTCGCGATACTGCAGTAGTGAGACTCCAGCCAATGCCAATTCCCCCGCAAACTGCTCGATCGAGATCTGTCGTGCAGCCAATACACCGGCATCGAGAATGGGATAAAGCCGAGGAATCTGTACCATGATTACCGCGCCGACGCCAGGATGCGTCGTGTGTCATCCAAGCCTGCCTGCCCTCCGGTCAGTCCAATCTGCCAGTCAGTTCCAGGAACCACGCACAGATATAGAGCCCAAGGCTGCGTGGAGTTTTCATGCACACAAAGAAAGCTCAGATCGTGCGCACGAATTGTCTCTGAAGAAAAACGACCTTCCTCCACGCCTCGGCCATAGGTTGCAAGAATCTGTCTTTGGAATGCTTCAGCCTGCTGCGCACTACGAATGCCGCCGACGGCATGATCAAGATTCAACTGCACGGAGTGCGACAGGCGAAAGATCTCTCCACGATCGGGATTGGTACTACGCCACAGCAGCGGCAGACGAAAGCTATGACCGTTGAAGCTGGCGTAGTTGCCGTGGCGCACGTGCCACCACAGAGCCATGATGGGATCTCCCACTGTCCCCCAGCTCAGAACTAAGAAGTACAACAGCGGGAAAGGAACGATCCATATCGGGATAGAACGAAACAGGCCGCGCAGAGTCCATCGACGATGGTCTGACGGCCTGAGTGCGTCTTCCATGATCTCTATTCGGCCTTCGCCTTCTCCCGTTCAAAGAAGCGTTCCATAAACTTCGTGTCGAAGTTTCCGGCGCGGAACTCTTCATCCTCAAAGATCTTTTTGTGCAGCGGAATCGTCGTATGAATGCCCTGCACGATGAATTGGTCGAGCGCCCGCTGCATCTTATTCATCGCTTCTTCGCGATCCTTGCCATGAACAATCAGCTTGCCGATCAACGAGTCGTAATACGGCGGCACGACTCCCTCTGCATATTGCGCTGTGTCGACCCGGACGCCATTGCCGCCCGGCAGATTGAAGGCCGTAATCTTGCCCGCCGAAGGAGTGAACTTCTCCGGATGTTCCGCATTGATGCGGCACTCGATCGCGTGACCATTGATCACGATGGGCTGCGGAATGATATCGGTCAACTTCTCTCCGCCTGCAATGCGCAACTGCGCCTTCACCAGGTCGATACCGGTGATCATCTCCGTCACCGGATGCTCTACCTGGATGCGGGTATTCATCTCGATGAAGTAGATCTTCCCGTCTTCATCCATCAGGAATTCGATCGTGCCCGCATTCCAGTAGCCGATGTCCTTAAGCGACTTGCGGATTACTTTGCCCATCTCTTCACGTTGTTGCTGCGTGATTTTGAGCGAAGGAGCTTCTTCGATCAGCTTCTGATGGCGCCTCTGGATCGAGCACTCGCGTTCGTTGAGAGAAAGAACATTGCCATGTTCATCAGCCAGCACCTGGAACTCAATGTGACGAGGCCGCTCGATGAACTTCTCCATGTACAGGTCACCATTTCCGAAGGCATTCAGCGCCTCTGTCGATGCCTGGTTATAGAGATCCGGAAGCTCCTGCGGAGAACGGCAGATACGCATTCCGCGTCCGCCGCCACCGGCCACAGCCTTCAAAATAACGGGATAGCCAACCGACTTCGCCCATTCAAGAGCTTCATCCACACTGCCGATCACACCGTCTGATCCGGGAAGAATCGGCACCTTCGCCTTCTTCATCGTCTGACGCGCAGTAGACTTCTCGCCCATCATCCGCGTTACCTCGGGCGGCGGCCCGATGAACTTGATATTCGATGCGCGGCATACCTCAGCAAAGTTGGCATTCTCCGAAAGCAAACCATAGCCAGGATGAATGGCATCCACATCGGCAATCTCCGCGGCAGAGATCACCGCCGGAACATTCAGATAACTCTCGGCCGAACGAGGAGGTCCGATGCAGATAGCTTCATCGGCAAATCGGACATGCAGTGAGTTGCGGTCCGCTGTCGAATAGACCGCGACGGTACGAATGCCCATTTCCTTGCAGGCATTGATCACTCGAAGTGCGATTTCGCCGCGATTGGCGATAAGGACTTTGCGAAACATCTTCTTCCAGTCTTGTTACCAGGGATCGATCGAACAGCGTCTCAACGTGGCTTGACGGCAAACAGAGGCTGGCCATACTCGACCGGCTGACCGTTATTAACGATGCGACGTATAACCTCTCCCGCGACATCCGATTCAATCTCATTCATCAGCTTCATGGCCTCGACGATGCATAGCACCTGGCCGACCTCAACCTGATCGCCAACTTTGACAAACGCAGCCGCCCCCGGCGCCGAAGACTCATAGAAGGTACCGACGATCGGGGATTTCACCTCATGAACATTCTCAGCCGGCGCTTGTGCTTCGGCCGCGGGCGTTGAGACCGGCGCTGCGGCTGCAGCCGCCAGGGGTGCCGGTGCAATCGTCTGCTGCGGAATCAACGTGGCGAGTTGCGTGTAGTCGATAGCCGCCGGAACGGGAGGCCCGGTAAATTTGATGCGGACCTTGAGGTCGCCCCGCTCAAGATCGAATTCGGCAATCTTGTTGTCTTTCAGAAACTCTACGAGTTCGCGAAGGTCCTTCAGCTCATTTGCTTCCATGCTTTATCTCTTCTTCCGGATTCGCTGGCGCCGCGGAACCGACCGCAGGCCCAGTCCTTGTTATAACTCGATCCAGGCTTTCGGCGACGGCGTTATGATCTCGCAGCCGTTGCGGTTAATGACGACGGTATCTTCGATGCGGATTCCGAAGCGGCCGGGAAGGTAGACACCGGGTTCAATCGTAACGACCATGCCCTCGGCGAGTAGCAGCTTCTGGTTGGCGGCAATCCTTGGTCCCTCGTGAATCTCCAGGCCAACACCGTGACCTGTGGAGTGCGTAAAATATCGTGCCAGCCCGGCACGCTTCAGAACACTACGGGCTGCTTCATCAACATCGCCGCAAGCAACTCCATGCTTTGCGGCTGCCACTGCCGATTCCTGCGCTTCCAGGACTGCGGCATAGGCTCTTTCCTCTTCAGCGGTTGCACGGCCCATATGCACCGTGCGTGTCATGTCCGAACAATACCCGTTGAGAATAACACCGAAGTCCAGCGTGATGAACCCTTTGCGGGGAATGCGGGAGGAACTTGCGCGTCCGTGCGGAAGTGCAGATCGGGCGCCCGAAGCAACAATCGTCTCAAACGACATAGCCTCCGCGCCTAACAGGCGCGCCTGATGCTCCAGCTCCGCCGCGACAGCTACTTCCGTAATTCCCGGCTCAAGAAAGCCGAGAATATGGTCGAACAGCCTCGCGCCCAGCGCTGCAGCTTGCCGCATACGGCGGATCTCTGCTGCATCCTTGATCTCCCGCTGTGCTGCAACCAGCGGAGACTCCAGCGGCTGAAAGAAACTGCGGCGCAATCGTCCACTCACGGCCTTGCGAAGATGTTCCAACAGCGCGATCGTCGTATGCGTCCCGTCAATACCGCAGCGAGTTAGCTGTTGTTGCTCCAGCCACGCGGCAGCCATCGTCTGCGCAGACTTTTTCTTTGCAATCACAACGCGAGCGCTCTCAACTTCTTCCCTCGCCTGAACCGTGTAGCGGCCATCCGTGAACAGGACGGCCTTGCGTGGCGTGAGCGCCAGTGCAGCATTGGATCCTGTAAAGCCAGTCAAATAACGGACATCGGGTAGATGGGTCAGCAACAATGCCTGCACATTCTGTGCGGCCATGGCTCTTCGGATCGTACGGATTCTTGCCTGCATCCGTCCTATTTTATGTTCCGATTCCCCTCCGGGCCAACGGCGACGATATCATCAAACTATGCCTGATCCCTCGTGGATGACACGACGTAAGGTTCTTCAACTGGGAGTGGCAGGCGTAGCCGGGATGGCTTTGTACTCCGGCGAGCTTGCACGGCACGAACTGGAAGTAGTCCAGCTTACTGTCAAATTGGCAAACCTACCGGACGCCTTTCACGGCTTCCGCATCGCACAGATCAGCGATCTTCATTTTCACGAATTCACAGAAACATTCTTTCTTCGCTCCGTATTGCGGCGTGTTAATGCCCTTCGTCCAGATGCTGTCTTACTGACCGGAGACTTCATCAGTAACGCGCGCGATCGCACCTACCCAATCGCACAGGCTCATATCTGCGGCGACATCTTGAAGATGCTGGAGTGCCCCATTCGATACGGAGTCCTTGGAAATCATGACGCCGGCATGGGAGAAACAGAGATCCACCACGCTCTCGTCTCCAACGGAACACCGATTCTCTTGAATGAGAGTGTTCCTATTGAACGAGGTAGCAGCCGCGTCTGGCTTGGAGGACTGCGCGATACGCTTGCCTCTTATCCGGAACCGGAAGTGGCGATCCCGTCTAAAATCCGTAACCCTAAGGAGCCAGTCCTTCTGATGATTCACGAGCCGGATTACATCGACGAGTTGATGAAGTACCCGTCCAGTCAGTCCGTCGGCCTTGTTCTCTCAGGCCACTCCCATGGAGGTCAGGTACGGCTACCATTCCTTCCTCCGCTCAAAGCGGTTCTGCCGCCGGGTGGGAAAAAGTATGTTGAGGGTCTCTTCCGCGTCGGCAATACGCAACTCTACGTCAATCGTGGTATCGGAACCACAGAGGTACCTTTCCGGCTCAACTGCCCACCGGAGATCACAGTACTGACATTGGAACAGATTTAGATCATTTTCCTTGTTGCTGGGTATCCCGGAAGTGACGTGCAGCGGCGTTTTCATTGCGGAAAACGCCCATGGATACGGAAGCCCTGCACGACACCTACAGGGGAAATGCTCTAACGCGCGCGGCGAACAGGCTTCTTTTGCGTGGGCTTTGCTTTGGCCGGAGCTGCTGGCTTGCGAACACCTGACTGCTCATCCATCCAGGAGTCCAGCAGCGAGCGCTTGAAGCGCCACCGGTTCCCCAACTTGAACGCCGGAACAAACCCCTCGGAAGCATAACGGTAGAGCGTATCGCCACTGATGCCGAGATAGTCGGCGGCCTGGCGAATATCCATTACCTCTCGAAGCGCGATCTGGGCAGCGGATGGCATCGGTCACATCTGCGGGCAGACTTCCCCGGCTCTCTGTTTTTACCCCGTTTTTTCCCGAAGTACAAGCAATTTCTGAGGTTTACGGAGGGGTTAACAACCGTTTCGTCAACTTTTCGCTGTGGCCAGCGACGGAACGGGCGCCTGTGCTGGATTAGCAAGCTGCCGCCACCACAGATTTTGCGCTGGTTCGCCTTGAAATGCCGTCGGTACACCCGGCGCCGGTATCCACAAATCGACGCCTTTCTCCGGAGCGATGCTCAGCAACCGCTCGATCGGTTGACGCCACTCATGTAAGGCAAGGTCGAAAAGTCCCCAGTGGATCGGAAACATCACCTGGCCGCGGAGCGCCACATGAGCCTCCAGGGCGCGGTCTGGTCCAAGATGGATCGACTCCCATAGTGGATTCGAGGCCCCAATCTCGAGCATCGTCAAATCGAATGGGCCATACGTCTCACCAATCTCTGCAAATCCTGGCCAGTGCCCTGAATCTGCTCCGAAATAAAGGTTGTGACGATCGTTCCGCAGCACAAACGATGCCCACAGCGTTCCAAAGCGGTTGAACAGGCTGCGGCCAGAGAAGTGGCGCGAAGGCAAAGAGAGGATCTCGAGCGCTGCTCCATTCCGTCTGCTGGTCAGCGAGAGCCGGTTACACCAGTCCATCTCATCGATGCGTTCTGCAGGAACGCCGAACCGACGGAGATATTTCCCAACGCCAAGCGACGTCACCCAGCGGACGTTGCGATCGGCAAGAGCCCGAACCGCGGTCTCGTCCAGATGGTCGTAGTGGTCATGCGAGATCAGAACGGCGTCCAGTGGTGGCAACTCGTGCAATGCGATCGTCGGCGGGAAGAAACGTTGTGGACCGGCGAACTGCACCGGAGAAGCGCGCAGCGACCATACCGGATCAACCAGCAGACGAAATCCATCCATTTCCAGCAGCAACGACGAGTGTCCGAACCAGGTAATTCTTACAGGAGACGCATTGGATGCCTCAAACCAGCGGGCGTCAGTACGGAAGTGGGGCAATTGGGGAGCCGGCTCCCGTTTCCGGCGGCCGAACAGGAACTCCGGCAGCATGCGGAACATTTCGCTCGCACTGGTAAAGTGGGTCGGGACGGGGTTAAGAAATTTGCCGTTTTGGCGCTGGGCCGGTTTCAGGTAACTCACACAAAATTTGATGCCCTGCAAAGCTCCCCGACACAGGAAAAAGGAGATCAAAAGTAATGAAAAAGGCTTACTGGGTGGTTTCTTACCAGGCCATTCACGATCCGGCGGCACTTGCCGCCTATGCACCGCTCGCCGTGGCAGCTATCGCGGCAGGTGGCGGAGCAGCCCTGGTACGTGGCCTGCCCCATGAGGTTGACGGCCGTGGCATCAAGGAACGGACGGTTGTCGTAGAGTTTCCCAGCCTGCAGGCTGCGGTCGATACCCATCACAGCGACGCATACAAACAGGCACTAGCCGCCCTTGGCAACGGTGTCGATCGCGATTTTCGTATCGTTGAAGGCGTCTAGCCCAATAAAACGCTAGAGCATTTCTCCTGTAGGTATAGGGTAGGGATTCCGTATATATGTGCGTTTTCCGCAATGAAAACGCCGCGGCACTCCCTTCCGGGCTACCTAGCAACAGGAGAAATGCTTTCTAGTCCCATCCACCATCCAACAAGTTGGTGACGTGGGCAACAGCTTTCGTGAGTTTGGCCTGGCGCGGTTGCCGGGCCTTCTCTGGATCGTCTTCCGTGGCGAAGATGTATTCGATGCGCTCTACGCGGTAAGGTCCCGCCCCCGCCTCAAGTCCATCGCCGGGCAGAAGAACGATGTCCCCTGGTTTCGGTACGGTGTGAAGCTGCT
>JABFXN010000384.1 GCA_013361705.1 Acidobacteriaceae bacterium | reverse complement strand
AGGGCTGCAAAAACATACAACTTACGCTTCATCAAGTAACGGACTCCAGCCCACCGCCCGGCGGTAGCAAACTGCGGTGTAAAAACCGCCTGAACTTTTGCCTCAAGTATAAAGCAAGCGCCCGCTTGGCTGCCCCATTCCCGCTACACTGGAAACAGCATATCCGCCATGGTCGAGACCTCAGAATCCTTGCTTGAGACCCTGATCGCCCCCGGACGCACTGTATTGTGTGACGGCGCGATGGGCACCATGTTGTACGCCCGCGGTGTCTTTATCAACCGCTGCTACGACGAGTTGAACCTCTCCCAACCCGACCTGATCCGCTCCATTCACGAGGAGTACCTCCATGCCGGCGCGGAGATGATTGAAACCAACACCTTTGGCGCGAACGCCATCCGCCTGGCACGCTATGGCCTGGCCGATAAGGTTTCCGCCATCAACCATGCCGGCGTCGCGCTTGCCCGCAAAGCCGCCCAGCACTCCGAGGAGAAGACGGGCGCCCATGCCTACGTCGCGGGCGCCATCGGCCCCCTGGGAGCCCGCCTGGCCCCCGCAGGCACCATCACAGTACAGCAAGCGCACGATGCCTTCGCCGAGCAGATCGCAGCCCTGGCCGCCGCCGGCGCTGATCTCCTGATCGCCGAGACCTTTCCTTCCGTCGCCGAAGCCGAGATCGTCGTGCGCGCCGCCCGGGATATCGCTCCCCATCTGCCGCTCTTCGTCATGGTGACGGTCGATGACAACGGCAACACCCTTGACGGCACCACTGCCGAGGAGACGGCGACCCGTCTGACCATCGCCGGCGCCAACGCCGTGGGCTGCAACTGCAGCTCCGGACCGCACGCCGTTCTGGACGTGATTGAGCGCATGCGCGCCGTCACCCACCTTCCGCTGGCGGCGATGCCCAATGCCGGTCTGCCGCGCGCCGTCGACGGCCGCAACATCTACCTGACCTCGCCTGAATACATGGCCAGCTTCGCCCGCAAGTTTGCCAAGGCGGGAGCGACCTTCATCGGCGGATGCTGCGGCACCACGCCGAACCACATCAAGGCGATGCGCTCCGCCCTGCGCGCCATCGACGCCCAAGTGACCGCCAAAGCCGAGGTCACCGACGAGACCCAGGCAGCCGTTCAGCCGCCGCCCTTCGGCGAACGCTCCAAGCTCGCCGGCCTGCTTGCCAACCGCCAGTTCGTCTCCATGGTGGAGATTGTGCCGCCGCTCGGCGTCAACTGCCAGAAGGAGCTGGACGGGGCAAAGAAGCTCGCCGACCTGGGCGTGCACGTCATCAACGTGCCGGACTCTCCCCGCGCCTCCGCGCGTATGTCGGCGCAGTCGCTATGCGTGCAGATCCAGCACACCATCGGCATCGAGACCCTGATCCACGTCACCTGCCGTGACCGCAACCTGCTGGCCATCCAGTCAGACATGCTGGGGGCCTCCTCTATCGGGCTGAAGAACGTGCTCTGCCTGACGGGCGACCCGCCCAAGCTCGGGAACTATCCGGATGCGACGGCTGTCTTCGACGTGGATGCCATTGGACTGGTGAACATCCTCCGCAACCTGAACCACGGCCTCGACCTGGGCAAAAACCCGATCGGCCAGTCCGCAGCCTTTGCCATCGGCGTCGCCGCCAATCCCGGAGTGCCGGACGTAGACAACGAAGTTCGCCGCTTTGCGCTCAAGGTGGAAGCCGGCGCGGAGTACGCCATCACGCAGCCAGTCTTCGATATGCGTCTGCTGGAGACCTTCCTGCGCCGCGTCGAGGAGTTCCGCATTCCGGTCATCGCCGGTATCTGGCCACTGACCTCGCTGCGTAACGCCGAGTTCATGAAGAACGACCTTCGCGTCGCTGTTCCGGATGAAATCATGTTCCGCATGCACAAGGCAGGCGAGGTTTCGGCCGACCACGCACGCGCCGAAGGCATCAAAATCGCGCAGGAGATGCTGGCCCACACGCGGCCCCAGGTCGAGGGCGTGCAGGTCTCAGCTCCCTTCGGCAAATACACCGCCGCCGCACAGGTGCTGGAGCTGCTGGGATAAAGCATTTCCCCGTAGGTGTAAAGTAGGGCTTCCGCATCTATGGGCGTTTTCTGCAATGAAAACGCCGCTTCAATCCCTTCCGGAATACCCAGCAACGGGGGAAAATGCTTTAAAACGAGGAAGACGATGCCGACCTTTGAAGAGAATCTGAAAGCGCTGGAAACGGTAGTGGAACAGTTGGAGCGGGGCGACCTGCCGCTGGAAGACTCCGTCAAGCTCTTCGAGCAGGGCATGGCGCTCTCTGCCGCATGCAAACAGGACCTCGAGGCTGCCGAAGGCAAGCTGCAGGTCCTGATGAAACAGCAGAACGGCAAGCTGGAAGCCAAAGACCTGAACCTCGAGTAGGCGAAGAAGCAACGCCCGTTAAGCCGGTAGCACCCCGATCGCATCCATCACTTCTGCTCCGCCGTTGATGCGGCCAGGCGCGCGGCATGTTTGCGCAACGACTCCAGATTCGAGTCTCCATGCTGTTCTGCAAGTGCAATGGCCTTCCGGCAACTGGCGGCAGCCTCGTCGATCTTTCCATCCAGCTCCAAGGCATCGGCAAGGCTGTCCCAAACATTCGCCGATAGTGGATACATCTGGGTGTTATATCGGAATACTTCAAGAGCCCGGCCCGCCTCCCGGGCGTGGAGAAACTGGTAGCCCAGCTCGTTTACGACGTACTCCGGCGGCAACTGTGTGTAGCCGAGGTGTTCGCCAAAGCGCGCGTAGTGCGCCTGTACATTCTCGAGCGAACCCACCAGCAGGTTAGTCTGCGGATCACGCGGGTAATTCCACTCACGGAATAACACACGTAGCCCATCAAAGTAACTTTTGACGACGGTGGAGTCGTGCGTCTCGCCCGGATAGGAAGCAACATCCCAACGCAACCCCGGGTCCTTGCGGAGCCGAAGTGCGGCAGTAAGAGCATCGATGCCCTTCTGCATTTCCGCCCCCTCATCCGCGGAAGAAACGAAAAGAACTCGCGTTTTCAGGCCAGTGCCCACAAGAAAAGGCACGAGTTGATTCAACTCTCTAAAGTCATCCCAGGCCATCCACGGACTCGCAGCAACGATCGCCTGAAAGAGCCCAGGCTTCGCGCGCATTGCGTGAAATGCGAAGTTCCCACCTGCGGAGTGGCCTGCGAGAATTCGTAGCGGAGCCGTGCGGTACTTTCCCTCGGCCCATGGAATCAGCTCCTTCTCGACAAAGTCGAGAAACTGGTCGGCGTTTCCGCTGGTTGGAAAGGAGATCACGCGACCGCCTGACTTGAAATCCGCTCGCGTTGCATAGAGGTCGTGGGTACGATCACGGTTTGCTACGCCGACTACAATGACCTCGGGAATCATACCGTTCCTGGCCAGGAAACCCGCCGAGCTCCGCATTTGATCGAACTGCCATTGCGCATCAGTGAGATAAAGAACCGGGTATCTCTGAGTACCATGTGCGTAAGACACCGGTACGGACACCATGATCGTTCGGTCCTCACCAAGAATCTTCGAAGCGATCGTGAAGCGTTCGCCTCCTGTGATTGGTTCTGCGGCACAATGGACAGGCGCAATAGTAGCCGCCTCTAACATCAAGGTGAGCATGACGAAGTAGCCAGCAAGAAAACAACGACCGGACCAGAATTTGTCGAACATCAAATCCTCCTCGGGGATTTGATCTGCAAAACCCAGAACGGTTAACAAAGGGGTCTTTTAAATTTTGGCCTCCGGTCACCAATCTGGCTGGACAGGAGCCGAGGAGAGCGCCCGCCTTGCGCCCCAGGCTCTTTGCCCTTGAAACTAGTTCCATGCCTACTCAGGACGAGCTCAAGCTTCTCGCTGCCAAACGCGCACTCGACTTCATTCAACCCGGCATGGTCGTCGGCCTGGGCTCCGGCTCAACCGCCACCCTGTTCATCAAGCTGCTGGGCGAAAAGGTACAGCAGGGCCTGAAGGTCCGCGGCATCGCCTCATCCGAAGACTCTGCGAAGCTCGGAGCATCGCTCGGCATCCCTGTTATCGACTTCACGGAAGCGACCGAGACCGATGTCACGGTCGATGGCGCTGACGAGGTCGCTCCGGGTCTGGCCTTGATCAAAGGCGGCGGCGGCAAGCTGCTGCGTGAGAAGATCGTCGCTTCGGCCTCAAAAAAGTTCATCATCGTGGCCGACTCGTCGAAGATCGTGAAAAAGCTGGGCAAGTTCAAGCTGCCGATCGAGGTTATTCCGATGGCTGAGCCTCTGGTCTCTGAGCGTCTGCGCGCGCTGGGCTACCCCAGCAGCATCCGCCAGGCCAAGGACGGCAGCGGCAACTACATCACGGACGAAGGCAACCTCATCCTCGACTGCGACCCTACTCAGATCGACGACCCTGCAGCCCTGGCAGCCCAGTTGGACACCATGGTCGGCGTCGTCGAGCATGGTTTGTTCCTGGGCATGGCAGACCTCGTACTCGTCGCCGGCGAAGACGCCATCACTGAATACACACCGGAAACCAAATTCTAGGACGCAGCGAATTTGCGCGAACTGTATCCTCTGAAGCAAAAAGGGATGGCAATCATGCCATCCCTCCGTAAACATCAACTGGCAACTGGCCACTGTTAACTGGCAACTGGTTTTACCCGTCCCACAACCACCGTTCCCTCAAGCAACGGCTTCATGGTCACGTGCCACGTCACGCCAACCTCGTCCCGCACGACTTCCAGCACCGGAACCTCCAGCTTCGCTCCGCTCCGTGCGGTCGCTTCCAACACCCCTGTCGCTCCCGGCGTGAACTCCGTGTGGCTAAGCGAGATCTGCCATACTGAGCGGCCCTGCTGCCGCGATGCCTCGCGGATATCTGTCACTTCTGCTTCGAACATTACTTCGCCAACGCGCTGCGCAGCGCCTCCACTTCCACCTTGCTGCCGATAGCCAGCGGTGTGCGCTGATGAATCGCGTCGGGCTTAATGTCGAGGATGCGATCAATGCCGTTGGTCGCCATGCCGCCCGCCTGTTCCGCGATGAACGCCAGCGGATTGGCCTCATACATCAGCCGCAGCTTGCCCTGGGGGGCTTTGGTCGTCGGCGGATAGAAGAAGATGCCGCCCTTCAGCAGTGTGCGATGGAAGTCCGCCACCAGCGATCCAATGTAGCGCGAACCATGCTTCTCGCCGATCTTGCCGGCACGCATGTCATGTACAAACTGCGTGTACTCCGGAGCTGACTCTTCGAGGTTCGCTTCGTTGACCGAGTAGTACGGCCCAGATTCCGGCATGCGCATGTTCTCCCAGCTCAGGAGGAATGCACCGATGGTCTGATCAAGCGTGAATCCGTGTACGCCGTGCCCGGTCGTGTAGACCAGGATCGTTGACGGTCCATACAGCACATAGCCGGCAGCAACCTGCTTGATGCCCTGCTGCAACACCGAAGTATTCACATCGCCCCATTGCGGACGGCGGAAGACGGAGAAGATCGTGCCGACGTTTACATTCACATCGATGTTCGACGAGCCGTCCAGAGGATCAAAGACGATGATGTACTTTCCGGTCTCGCCGTCGCGATTGAACACCACGGGCTCATCGTCTTCTTCGCTGACGAGCGCGGCCACGCTGTCACGCAGACCGAGGCAATGCTCCATCGCGCGGTTGGCGTAGACGTCGAGTTTCTGCTGCTGCTCGCCCTGCACGTTCATCTGTCCATAAGCCCCGAGGATATCGCTCAACCCGGCGGAGCGGATCTTGGCTTCGATCATCTTCGCCGCAAGCGTGACGCCGGAAAGCAGCCAGGAGAAGGTGCCCGTCGCGTCAGGAAAGTTCTTCTGCTGTTGCAGAATATGCTGCTGGACCGTGGTGATCATCGACTGCTGCTGCGCCATGTGTTTTTATCCCTTTCTCCCATGCTAGAGCATTTCTCCTGTAGGTGTAGTGCGGGGCTTATGCATCTATGGGCGTTTTCCTCAATGAAAACGCCGCTGCACGCTCCTCCCGGGATACCCAGCAACAGGAGAACTGCTCTAAAGCCTGGAGCGTGCCGCAGTGCGTAGATAACACGCCCTATGTTCTAACTTGCCGCTACAATCTCAGTCATCATGAATCGCAGACATTTCCTTCTCTCCTCGGCTGGAGTTGCGGCCACGGGTCTTGTTGAAGCGCCGTTATTCGCACAGGGACGTGGCGGTCCGCAGATGCACAACGGTCCACTGCCGCCTGCGATTGCCGCGCTTACCAATCGTGTATCAGGTGTGAAGCCCATCACCCTGGCAGAGCGCGAGGAACGCTGTAACCGTGCGCAAACGTTGATGGCAAAGAACAAGATCGACGCCATCGTCATTACCAGCGGCACCTCCCTGGTCTACTTCACCGGCATGCGAGGCGGCAATTCGGAGCGCCTCTTCGCCTGGGTACTTCCCGCCAAAGGTCCGGCCTTTATCATCTGCCCGGTCTTCGAAGAAGAGCGCATGCGCGAGCTCACCGGCAACGTCCCCGGCGGCGACAAGGTTCGCTTTTATACCTGGGACGAGCACGAGAATCCCTATGCCCTGCTTGGAAAAGGCTTGAAAGACGCGGGTCTGGCGTCGGGAAACATCGGCGTCGAAGAACAGACCAAGTTCGCTTTCTCGGACGGTTTTGCCCACGCCCTGCCTTCGGCCAAGATCGTCTCCGCAACGCCGGTGACTGCAGGTTGCCGTGAAGTGAAGTCAGCTCATGAGCTGGAACTGATGAAGCTGGCCAACGACATTACCTGGCATGTCTACGAAGCGGCGTGGAAATCACTCACGCCTGGTATGACCACACGCGACGCGTCCGCGCTAATCTCAGCCGCGTATATGAAGTGCGGTGTCTCCGGATATGCCTCGGTAGAAGTGGATGAGTTCTCCGCTCTGCCGCACGGCTCCATCAAGCCGCAGACGCTGAAGGAAGGCTCCATCGTGATGATCGATGACGGCTGCACGGTTGAGGGCTATCAATCCGATATCACTCGCACCTTTGTGCTGGGCGGCAAAGCGACCGACAAGCAGAAGCAGGTCTTTGAGATCGTACGCAAAGCCCAGGCCGCCGCACTCGCCGCAGCCAAACCAGGCGCGCCCTGTGAAGCAATGGATATCGCCGCACGCAAGGTCATCACCGACGCAGGCTACGGCCCCGACTATAAGTTCTTCACCCACCGCCTGGGTCATGGCATCGGCATGGACGGCCACGAGTGGCCATACCTTGTACGCGGCAATAAACAACCGCTGGCCGTCGGAAATACCTTCTCCGATGAGCCGGGCGTCTACATCCGCGGTGAGTTCGGCGTGCGCCTCGAAGATGACTGGGTAATGACAGAAAACGGCGGCGAAATGTTCACGCCAACCAGCAAATCAATCGAAGAACCCTTCGCGGTTTAGGTGCGTCGACACGTTCATAATCAGGTGCAATCCGGTGGGAGCCGTGGGCTTGAAGCCCGCGGTCTATCCGACCTATAAAACAAGGGCTTT
>JABFXN010000115.1 GCA_013361705.1 Acidobacteriaceae bacterium | reverse complement strand
ACGGCTTTAGCCGTGCCGTACTGGCTAGCTAGGATCGCGGCTTTAGCCGCTGAGGTACCCGACAGCCAGCAAAATCCATCCCAATCTTTCGTACCGTGTCCATGGTTCGATTTACTCCGAACCCCCTCATCCCCTGCCCACCACCGCCGATGAGGCGAAGAAGTGTTCTGAGGGAAGTAGCTGTGAAGGGCATCGTTTTTAACTGGCTTGAAGAGATCGTCACCGCAGAGTTCGACCCGAAGACGTGGGAAGAGCTGCTGGATCAGGCCGATAGTGATGGCATCTATGCCTCGTTCGGGAGCTATCCGGACGAAGAGATGACACGGCTGGTAGAGATCACTGCCGGCATGCTCGGTAAGACCCTGGTGGAGACCTGGCGCTGGCTTGGCCGACGGGCCGTGCCCTTGATGGCCATCCACTATCCCATGTCGTTTGCAGCGATAAATACGATGCGAGATCTGTTGTTGAACCTGGCCTACACGATGGACCCGGAGTCAAGAGTGAGCAATACAATCGACATTTTTTCTGAGTTCACGGTTTGCGAGGGAGAGAACGAGGCGGTGCTGGTGGGATACCGCGCGCCGATCAATCTCTGCGGGCTGGCCGAAGGGCTGGCCGCGGGTGCTGCCGAGTACTTCGGCGATGCCATCGAGATCGACCAGCTGAAATGCACGATCCAGGAAGACGACACATGCCTCTATCGCGTGCGGTTTCTGGGCTCAGATGACGAGCCTCTCGATGTGGACGATTCAAAGTTCGTTTTATTCCTGTAAGTCTTATCCGCCATCTCCGAAGATCATCCGTATCGAAGGAACGGTGTGGGGAAGGAAGCGGTTGAACTGAAACCGGTCAGGCACCTGTCCAAACGCTTCATTCGGAGCCACCAGAATCAACTGCGCGTCTTTGATGCCGGCAGTTCCCAGCGGCTTGACCCAGGTATCGAAGCTCTGGCTGTCGAGCGACTCCTGCAGTCGTGACCGCATCGACTGCCAGACGGAATATCCGGCATTCGCGTTCGCACCCTAAAGCAGCTCGAGCTCCTCCCTTCGTCGCTCGGCCTTTGCCCTGGCTTCCTCCTCGGCAACATCAGATTGCCGGTAAAGACCGACCGTAACTTGACTGGAGCCGCCGTCCTTCCACGGCCACAGCGTTGCATCGCGCCAGTGTCCTTCACCGAAGAACCGTGTCGGGCCCCAAGTGATCTGCAATCGCGGCCGTGCCTGGTTGAAGTGCCGGAAGCTCTTGATGAGCGCCTCGCGTAGCTTCTTCGGCGCCGCGCCTGCCTGAAGCTCCAGCTTGCAGACATCGGTGAGAGTGCGCAGCAGATCGTCTCCGGAGAGTCGCAGGTCATCGAGGACTTCCCGCGCCAGACCCGGAGCCAAACCGGCGGCGTCAACGCGTGCCCGTCCGCGTTGCTCCCTTCCTTTCCTTTCCCCTTCCCTTCCTTTCCCTTCCGCTGGCGCGTGCACGAGGGAATCTTCGTCCGCGTCCTGCACGCGTGACTCACACGTAGCGGACGCGTTGTCTAACTGCGGAGGAGGCGGAAGCACACTCTGTGACTCGCGGTTATTGATCACCTGATGCCTGTCCCACGAGGGGATGACACCGTAGCGCCTGCCGTCCACCTCGTAGGTGTTGAGGAAGCCACGCGTCTCCAGCGCCTGCAGCACCTGGGCAAAGTCCACCGGGTCATGCGGAAGAACATCGGTCGTCAGCGTCCGCGGCTTCCACTCGAAGCGACCGTCGCGGTCGGCCACGGTCCACAACCCGGCGAAAGCGATGCGGACGGGAAGCCCGGTCTCCTGCTCCAGGTCGAAGAGGTCCTCATGTTTGAAGAAGTCGGGTTTGATGGTGCGGATGCGCGCCATTTACACCATCCCTTGTTTTTGCAGGAAGCGCTCGAACTGCGGCGCGGGTGCGAACAGAACATGGAGCGGAAGATTCAGCGCCCTGGCATAACGCTCCAGCGTTTCCAGCGTGACCCGCGAGCGGCCCCTCTCCATCACCGAGATGAACTGCTGCGAGACCTGGGCGCGTTCTGCGAGTTCGGGCTGGCTGAAGTGGCGGCAGCGCCGCACTAAGCGCAGGCGACTGGCCATCAGGCTCGATGCGGCCAGCGTTTCGGGTTGTTCAGGTTCGGGCGGCGGCGGAGGAGGCATAAGGTCTCCGCTGCAGCGGCGGCAGCGTTGGGTCTGAGTCATATATTGCTGCATGCGGCAGCGGGTGCAGCGGATGATCTCGCGGGAGGATGTTTCCACGGTTCAGACCTCCTCTTGGTCGAAGAGCTCCGGATGAAGCTCGTATTTCAACTGCATCAGGCGCTTAGGGGGCAGCGGCGCATCGCTGGGCCACTGGGAGACCGCAGCTCGGCTCACGCCGAAGATCCGGGCCATCTGCGCTTGGTTGATTCTCAGCAGGGTAAGCGCCTCTTGTTTCGTCATAGAGAGACGATAAGCGTACTAACCAAATTAGTCAATAACTCTAATCGAAACTTGTGCAAATCTGTGCTAAGTTTGATTAACATGCAGACCTTTGGACATCGGATTCAGGCGTTGCGGCGAGAACTGGGCTATTCGCAGCGCAAGCTGGGAACGCTGATCGGCGCCACCGGGCCGACGATCTTCAACTGGGAGTCGGATACGACGCAGCCGGACCGCATCCGCCGCTCTCTGCTGGAGTCGGCGGCAGAGGCGCTGAACACCACCGTCGACTACCTGATCTGGGGCAAGGGTGACGCTCATCCAAATGAGCCGTTTCCGATGCAGCGCGTCCGAGCCGTGGACGACGGCGAATATCAGGATGACGACGAGGGCGAAGTCCGTATTCCCGTCTACGACGTGCGCCTGCAGGCCGGCCCCGGAGCCCAACCGCCGGAGTTTATCGAGACGTTGGAGCGGCTGACCTTCAAGAGCTCGTGGCTGCGTAAGAAGCGCCTGCGCGAGGCCGACCTGCGCATCGTCACAGTCGAAGGCGACAGCATGGTTCCCACGCTGTGGGGCGGCGACAAAGTCGCAGTGAACATCAACCAGCGCAACGTCGTCGACGGCCGCGTCTTCGCGCTTGCCTACGGCAACGACCTGCGCATCAAACGCCTCTTCTGGCTCGCCGACGGCCGCCTGCGCATCGTCAGCGACCACAAGGCCTACGCCGAAGAGATCGTCAACAGCGAAGAGATCGACCGCGTCGTCATCATCGGCCAGGTGATGCACAAGATGGGGGAGGGCGGGCTCTAAAGGCGGTTGAATGGTTGAATCGTTGAATGGTTGAATAGGCCCCGCCCGATTGAATGATTGAAGAATTGAATGATTGAATAAGGCGTCTATCGGCGCCGGGATCTCCGTTGCCCCATTCTTCGCGGCTTTATCGCGAAAGGTGGGGTTTAGCGTGGGGTATCGCGCTTTGCGCGACCGTTTTTGTCTTGGATCCTTCCCAATAAAATTACGCTTAGCACTCTTGCTAAATATGATTAGTGTAGTTATCATTTGTTTATCGCGATTATCGCAAAGCCGATAAGCGCGATGTACACACGATGCCTATGCCGACATATCCCGACGCGTTGGAGCAGCGAATGGCTGACTGGGAGGCTGAAGCCGGCTGCCTATGGCGCAGCTATCTGGAAGCCGACCGGCGCCGGGCGGTGATCCTGGCCCGCTACCGCTCCACCTGTTGCGAGCGCGAGCGCTACTGCCACTGCGATTTGCAGCTCTTCGGAACCGCCGAGGAGAAGGAGGCGGTAAGCGCTCTGGACGCCGCGGCGAAGGATGTGCTGGCACGTCGCATCGTGTACTGCCGCAGACTGGACCGCGCCCGCCGCGTCCTCGCACAACGCAACCGGCCCGGTCTGCGGCTTCCAAGATCTTCTCCAAAGGGGTGCAGAGTCTTTATGCCAGTCATCGGTCTTCGCGTCGTCGGCCTGGAATCATGGGAGCCACAGGAGTTCATCGCCTCAACCCGCATCGTGCGCGACAGCGACGCCACGGACGCTCCGTCTCACGAACTGCTGAACGGCCCCAACCTCTCCGTACCGGAAGAAGAGTTCCGAAGCCTGAGGGTCGGCAGGACCTACCGGATTCAGTTGGTGGAAGCGAGTTAGTTGCTGGTTGCACCGGGTGCCCCATGTCCCCCGGGGACATGGGTTGTTCGAGCGAAGCTCGAATAAGGGTGGTGCGAACAAAATTCGGTGAGAGAACGCACTCGTTGCCCCATTCTTTGCGAAGCAAAGGGTGGGGTATCGCGCTGCGCGCGACAGTTATGTTTGTCATCCCGAAGGGATCTGCTTTGCTCAGGCCGTACCTAAGGAAGAAGCACCGGTAGAGAAGCAGATTTCTCCGCTCCCGTTGGTCGCTACGAAATGACAAACAAAAAAGGCGTTTCGAGCTACGCTCAAATATCCCACCCGTATCCACTATTCTCTCTGCCTGTCACGTTATCTTTGAACTCTGTGAAACTCATTCTTCTTCCAGGAATGGATGGTACGGGCAAACTCTTTGCGGAGTTCAGGGCCGCACTTCCCGATGAGTACGAAATCGAGATTGTGCAATACCCAAGCGATCGATTTCTCTCCTATTCAGAGTTGGAAAATCTCGTATGGTCAACCTGTCCTGCCACTGAATCGTTTGTTCTGATCGCAGAGTCGTTCTCGACACCGCTGGCGATACGGTGTGCGGCAAGGGACCAAGAGAATCTGAAAGGGATGATCCTGTGTGCGGGATTCGTGGCGAGTCCGGTGAAGGGATGGCGGCGAGTAATGGCACGGATCCTGGCGCCGCTACTGTTTCACCTGCCTCTGCCCGCAGTCGCGGCCAAATTCTGGCTCGTAGGTTTTGGAGCGTCTTCACCACTGATACAGACAATTCGTCCTGTACTGGCGTCTGTCTCTCCGAAGGTGTTGTCGGCACGTCTGCGCGCGGTGCTCGAATGCGATGTTCGGGCTGCATTCCAACAGGTGCAGGCGCCTGTGCTCTATCTGCAGGCTCGCGAGGATCGTCTGGTTGATGCTTCCTGTGTAGAGGAATTCAAGTGCATCCACGCAGCTGTCAGAGTTGAAATACTCGATGGTCCACATCTGTTGCTGCAACGAGAACCATTGAATGCTGCGCAGGTGATTACGTCATTTCTCCAGACGTTATAAAGGTATCGGTAGAGAAGCAGATTTCTCCGCTCCCGTTGGTCGATCCACCCCAACCAGCAAGCTGGTCGGGAACCCCCGTCGCTACGAAATGACAAACAAAAAAAGGCGTTTCGAGCTACCCTCAAATATCCCACTCCTCGCGTTACCACCCACCGAACAAGTTCGTCGGGACCCACATCTGGCGATGAAGCTGCCAGATATGGGCACCCAGTCCGGGGTTGTCGAATCAGCCTGGAATCCCTTGTCCTACGCTTCCGCAGCACCTCCAAACCACATAGTCATTGCATCAGTGAGTCCCTCTTGCGTCGAGTCTCCTACCCATGCCACGTATCCATCGGGACGAACCAATACGGCCGTAGGAGCCGTGACAACACCGATCACCGGAAGCTCCCATGCGCCTGAGTACTGCGCATCGATCAACTGAACACGATCTGTCCAAGGAGCGATGTTGAAGCTGTCCGCATCACCGAAGTTGATCAGCACCGGCTCGGCATCGTGGAGCAGAGAGAAGACCCGCAGCGAACCATTCGTAGTGACCAGGTCAAGATCCGGCATACGGCGGCCGAGCAGCGGATGTCCTTCGCCGAGGTTGTAATGGACGTCGAGGCCCGATATCTCCGCGGCCATTCGTTTGCGAGGCTCGTCCATGCGGAGGAACTGCGCAACGTAGTCAGCAAGGGCCTTCGAGCGCTCGTCCTGACGGCGCAGCGCAACGTGCGCCATGGTGTTGCGCAGCACGCGGGCGGCGACCGGGTGGCGCTCGGCGTGATACGTGTCCAGCAGGTGATCCGGCGAGATGCCCTTTACCACCTGTGCCAGCTTCCATCCCAGGTTCATCGCGTCTTGCACGCCGATATTCAATCCTTGTCCACCCATGGGTGGATGCACGTGGGCGGAGTCTCCGGCCAGCAACACACGCCGATCGCGATACGTCGCGGCCTGCCGCGCCATATCGGTGAACCTGGAGATGCAGTCAGGACTATGTGCCCCGAAGTCGGTCCCATAGATTCCGATCAGCGCTTCACTCACATCGCGTAGTGTCGGTTCTTTGGATTCCACCTGCCGTTCGGTCAGTACGACGAACGCACGCTTCCCATCGTCAAGCTTGCCAATCCCATGAATGCCAACCATGTCGTGGCGGAAGCCCCATGCCGGCTCTTCGGCTGTCTGAATCTCCGCGATCAGCCAGCTCGTCGTCGCATCCCATCCGGGAAACTCGATGCCGGCTGTCTTGCGAATCAGGCTTTGACCTCCATCACATCCGACGAGATACTCGGCCCGCAGCGACCGGCCGTCGGAAAGCGTGACATCGACGCCAGTCTCGTCCTGCGCGAAGCCGGTGATGTCGCATCCGTAATAGATCGGTACCGCGAGTTCGCCGATATGCTCGGCGAGGATACGCTCGAAGTGGTTCTGCTGCAGCGCGAGCGTGTAGTTGTGCCGTGAGGGAAGGTCGCTGATCTTCAGAGGTGTTTCGTGGAAGCTCATGGCGTCATGCGTCTGGCCCTGCGAGACGAACCGCTCGGCGATTCCGCGCTGGTCCAACACCTCGATCGTCCGCGAGTGCAGACCCTTTGCGCGCATGCCAACGAGCTCCTGACTGGTGCGCCGCTCAACGATGGCAACATCGACACCCGCCAGCGCTAACTCGCCCGCCAGCATCAGCCCGGTTGGGCCTCCTCCGGCGATGACTACTGCGTGCGATCCACTCGAATTCATTTTTGCCTTCCTAAGTTCTCGGTACAGCCTGCCGATTGTGCGGCAGAACCCGGGCCTTGCGGCAAGTCCCCCGGCCTGCGATATCCTAAGAATGGGAAGGAGGGGCGATGGCCCCTCCTTTTCCTTTTCTGTTTAAAAGCCGGTGCAACCATGCCCAATCACGCGGAGTTCCGATGAGCCAACGGCACTGGATCATTTCCCCATGCTTTGCCCTCAGCGGCTAAAGCCGCGCTTCTTTCTGCGTCGGTACGGGACGGCTGAAGCCGTCCCCTTAAGCAAGGCATTCGCGCGTTGCGCGAACGGAGAAGCGATCCCCTTGGATGTGAGGCAGACTTTTCAATTACTCGAATGAACTTGTTAATTCGAGTGGTCTATCGCGCTTTGCGCGATGTTTTGCTTAAGGGCATGGCTTTAGCCATGCCGTACCAGCGCAGAGAAAACGGCGGCTTTAGCCGCTGAGGGCAGGTCTATGTCCGGAAGATGGGCAACTGCCACTTAGGCTCTTCCAACCGTGCGATCGACCAAGGAATCACGCCCCGCTTATACGGCATAAGAATTTGCGATTTCCAATGCCGTCGATCTGCGCCTAGTGTCGAGTCATGGATACGCACGAGACAGCGACAGCACCGATCGCACTCATTGGTGTTG
>JABFXN010000153.1 GCA_013361705.1 Acidobacteriaceae bacterium | reverse complement strand
TATCACCCGCCGCTGGCTGGGCGTTCAGGGCTGCGCCTGGACTTCAACGAGAACACCTTTGCTCCCTCACCGAAAGTGCTGGAACGCATCCGCTCGCTTTCCGCAGAGAGCTTCACCATCTATCCCGAACGCCAGCCGGTAGAGCGCAAGCTGGCGAAACACCTCGGTCTGCATGCCAATCAGGTGCTGCTGACGAATGCTGTCGATGAGGCCATTCATCTTGTCACGTTCACCTTCCTGAACGAAGGCGATGAGGCGGTGGTCTGTGTTCCCAGCTTCTTCATGTACGACGTCAACGTGCTGGCTATGGGCGCGAAACTGCATCGCATTCTGGCTGACAAGACGCTGGCCTTTCCCTATGAGCGTTTTGTTGCCGCGATCAACGAAAAGACGAAGCTGATCATCCTGTGCTCACCGAACAATCCGACCGGCACGAAGATGACGAAAGAGCAGATCCACAACATTGCGAATATGGCTCCGCATGCGGCTGTCCTGGTGGACGAGGCCTACTATCACTTCTTCGGCGAGACCATTCTGGATGAGCTTGCCTCGCTGCCGAACGTGATCGTTGCGCGCACCTTCTCCAAGGCCTACGGCCTGGCAAATCTGCGTGCCGGGGCGCTGATAGCTTCGACCGAGTTGATGACGCATCTGCGCAAGGCCGCCTCGCCGTACAACGTGAACGGCGTAGCACTGGCGGCGCTGGAGGCATCCCTCGACGACGATGTGTATCTCGATTGGTACGCGGACCAGATCCGCCTTGGCCGCGAACGTATGGCCAAAGGTCTGGATGAGCTCGGAATTCCCTACTACCCCTCGCACGCGAACTTTATCCTGATGCGGATTGGGCCGCGCCACAAGCAGTTTGTCGCCGACGCGCGGGCGCATGGTGTGCTACTGCGCGACCGCTCGAACGACCCCGGGCTGTCAGGCTGCGTACGCATCACCATCGGCCCGAACGATCATGTAGAGCGCGGCCTGGCTGCGCTGAAACTGGCGATCCACGCCATGAACTGGACTCCGGCCGAGGCCGGCCTGAGCAAAGGAACAACCGGAGAAGAACATGAGTACGAGTAAGAGCACTAAGAAGAAGTCCGTTGCAGTCGCCATCCCGGCACCTGCCGTAAAGCCGCTGAAGGCACGTACGGGAACGATCAAGCGCGACACGACCGAGACGCAGATTGCGCTGAAGCTGAACATCGACGGCACCGGCGTTTACAAGGTCATGACTGGCATCCGCTTCTTCGATCACATGCTGGAGCTCTTCACCCGCCACGGCGGCTTCGACCTGACCCTGACCTGCAACGGCGATCTGGATGTGGATCAGCACCACACGGTGGAAGATGTAGGCATTGCACTGGGCGAGGCCTTCGATAAGGCTCTGGGCAACAAGAAGGGTATTCTGCGCGCCGGCTACTTCGTGATGGCGATGGACGAGACGCTGGCGGTTGCCGCGGTCGATCTCTCAGGGCGTGTTGCTTATGTGGTCGATGACAAGGTGAAGACGCGTCTGGTCGGCGACTTCCAGGCCGAGCTGCTGGCCGACTTCTTCGACGGCTTCGCCCGCGGTGCGCGTGCGAATGTGCATGTGAAGACGATGTATGGCCGCAGCAACCATCACAAGATTGAGGCGATCTTCAAGGCATTTGCACGCGCGTTGCGCGGAGCCTGCAGCCGCGATGAACGTATGGCCGAGATTCTGCCGAGCACCAAGGGATTGCTGTAATAACTCGCCAGGGATGGGTTCACGCCTGTTCTTCGCAACAACTCGAAGGCTGTACGAAGAGTCAATCCATGATTGCAGTTATCGACTACAAAGCCGGAAATCTGACGAGCGTCGTCAAAGCGCTGAACTACCTTGGCGCACAGACTGAAGTCACGCAGTCTCCTGATGTTGTTCGTCGCGCACAAAAAATCGTGCTTCCTGGCGTGGGGCATTTTCAGGCAACGCAACTCCTGCACGATCTGAAGCTGACGGAAGCAACACGCGAGGCTGCCGCCAAAGGCACTCCGTTCCTTGGTATCTGCGTGGGACTTCAGTGGCTCTATGTCGGTTCGACCGAAGCACCAACCACGGATGGACTGTGCCACTTCAACGGCCGCTGTGAGCGCTTCCCTGCGACATGGGAAGGCGCTGAACTAAAGAGTCCCCACGTCGGCTGGAACTCGCTGGAGCAGATTCGTCCAGACTCGCGGCTGCTGCGCGGTATCTCCAATGGAAGCTTTGTGTACTACACGCACTCCTGGCGTGCTCCGGTGAGCGAAGACACGGCCGCAGTGACGAACTACGGCGGAGCCTTTACTGCCGCTGTGGAACGTGACAACGTGATGGGCGTTCAGTTCCATCCGGAGAAATCCAGCGAGACCGGACTGCAGTTATTGAAGAACTTCCTGGAGATCTAGCGATGAATCCCCTGGAAGCCCGAACCATCGAAAGAGCCCATGCCCCGGGTGCCCCATATCGGGGTCCGCGGACAGCTTCGCTGGCTGGGGTAAATGGGCGCAGCAGATATGGGTCTATCGAGCGCAGCTCGATCCGTCTTTCTTCATCTACGAACCAGCAACTTCTTACGAAAGCAAACGCATGCTAACCAAACGCATCATTGCCTGCCTCGACGTCCGTGATGGACGCGTCGTCAAAGGTATCCAGTTCGTCGACATCATCGATGCCGGTGATCCGGCGGAGCTGGCGCATCGCCACGCCGCTGCTGGCGCGGACGAGATCGTGCTGCTCGACATCACCGCAACCCACGAAGGCCGCGCCACTCTGATCGACACCGTGCGCCGCGCCGCATCGCAGCTCTTCATCCCCTTCACCGTCGGTGGCGGCATTCGTTCGGCCCAGGAAGCAGAAGCCGTCTTCACCGCAGGTGCAGATAAGATCAGCATCAACTCTGCCGCTATCGCGCGGCCGGAACTGATCGGCGAGATCGGCGGAGCCTTCGGTGCACAGGCTGTCGTCGTCGCCATCGATGCGCGCCGTGCTGCTGATTCCTCCGATCCCGTACGCAATGCCGAGGTCTACGTTGCCGGTGGACGCAAGCCAACCGGTCGCAAGGTCGTCGACTGGGCGCGGGAGGCCGAAGATCGTGGAGCAGGCGAGATTCTGCTGACCAGCATGGACTCTGACGGTACTCGCGCGGGCTTCGATTGCGAGCTGACCGCCGCGGTCTCCGAGGCGGTACAGATTCCCGTCATCGCCAGCGGCGGCGCCGGAACCGCACAACACTTTGCTGATGTCTTTACTCGCGGGAAGGCAGACGCAGCGCTGGCCGCCAGCATCTTTCACTTCGGTGTCACCTCAAGCCGCGCGTTGAAAGAAGAATTGGCGAAGAGCAGCATCCCAATGAGACTTCCCTGCTAACGGGCGAATCTCGCTTCGCGAGTTTCGCGTTGAAAGTTAAAAGTTGAAAGTTGAAGACGTACCGTATGGGTGAGGTTGAGTGATTGCCTGCTTCACGCGAAAACAAGAAGCCGATCCTTCGCTCGCGCTCAGGATGACAAACAAAAAGATTCGAGAAAGATTCAACGCTAGAAAGGTTGTTGTGACGTGCTGATTCCATCCATTGACCTGATGAACGGAAAGATTGTGCAGCTTCGCCAGGGAGCGGAGCTGAAGCTGAGCTTCGATGACTTCGACTACTGGATCAATCGCTTCAGCAAGTATCCGCTGGTGCAGTTGATCGATCTCGACGCAGCTATGCGCAAAGGCGACAACCGCGCTCTGATCCACGACATCGCGAAGCGCCTGCCAGTCCAGGTCGGCGGCGGCATTCGCACCGCCGAGGATGCCCGTGCTCTGCTCGACAGTGGAGCCAAGCGTGTGATCTTCGGCAGCTCGCTCTTCAACACAGAGCCGGACGCTAAGCCTGATCAGTTGATCCGCAAAGACTTTGCCGCCTCGCTGCAGAAGGAAGTCGGCGAAGAGAACCTGGTCTTCTCCGTCGATACCAAAAACGGCAAGGTTGCTGTGCGCGGATGGCAGGCGAATGTCGACCTGACTCCGGAAGAGGCCATCACCTGGCTGGAGCCGTACTGCACCGCCTTCCTCTATACGCACGTCGATACCGAAGGCACCATGCAGGGCTTCCCCATCGACACTGCGGCCATTCTTCGCGCTACGACCACGAAGCAGTTGATCGTCGCCGGCGGCATCCGCTCCAAGCAGGAGGTCGATGATCTCGACGCCTTCGGCGTAGACGCCGTGGTCGGTATGGCCGTCTACTCGGGAGCGATGGAAGCCTGACGCTCGCGGCGGGATGGTGGTCTATGATCAAGACACGGTTGTGTCATGAAGAAGCTCTACTCCAGCGTCTTTCAGACTCCACTCGGACTAATGATCGCGATGGCAGAAGACAACGGCCTCGTGCTGCTGGAGTTCTATGACCGTCCCGCCCTGCCTACCGAGGAACACGAACTCCAGAAGCGCTATGGCTACACCATTCTGCCCGGGCGCACACCGCATCACGATGCCATTGAGCGAGAGATAGCGGAGTACTTCGCCTGCACGTTGCAGGAGTTCACCGTCCCTCTGATTACGCCAGGCACGAGCTTTCAGCTTCGCGTGTGGAATGCCCTGAGACAGGTTCCCTACGGCACAACCGCCAGCTACGGCGAGCTTGCGATTGCCGCCGGTACAACCATGGGCGCCTCCCGCGCCGTGGGCGCAGCCAACGGACAGAACCGGCTGGCCGTGGTGATTCCGTGCCATCGGGTGATCGGCGCTGATGGATCGCTGACCGGTTATGGTGGTGGGAAGCATCGCAAGGAGGCGCTGTTGAGGCTGGAGCGTGCCACCAGGTTCGATGGGCCGCCGGCGGAGCAGGCATCCTTGTTTGAAGAGTTGAAAGTTAAAAGTTGAACGTTAATGCAATGGGCAGCTCGAGTGTTTCGCTCCTTCATACAAGAGGCCAAAGCAGAGCCCTACGGGATGACAAGAAGGATGGCATGACATCAGCTACACTCGCTTCACCATGCGGAAGCTGATCCTGCTGCTGAGTCTTGTCACACCGCTCTTTGCGCAACACCCGGAAGACGCCACACCCGACCGTCCACCTTCGATCGTCTATGACCAGACGATGCATCCCTTCGATACCACACGCGCCGATCCGAATAACTGGTCGGATACGGAGTTGGCGGCACTTGGCACCGCAGTCCACGACGCCAGCCGCGAATGCGAACGGCTGGAGAAGACAGCCTATGAAGGCGAGGAACTCTTCTCGCTCGCCCGTCTCTGTGGCGTGGGGCTAAACTGGCCCGGAGCGTATTCGGCATCAGTCCGCTATGTGCGCGTGGAAGACGGTAAACCTGCACCGGCGCACGTGGCACAAGGCTACTACCTGTTGGTACAGTCGCTTCTGAACCTGCAGCGGCTTTCCGATGTCATCGCGACTCTGGATGAGATTTCGAAGAAGCTGCCATTGAATGCACAGACCGCCGCTGTCTTCGATCTTGCGATCGACGGACTTTCAGTACCCCGGCTTGACTTCGCACTGAAGGCAGCTGCTACCTACCAGCCGCTGCTGCTGGAGTGCATTCACAACCCGTGCGATGGTCTGTCCGCCACGCAGGCACAGGTGCGCGCCTACACCAATCTCTCGCTGCTTCGGAACGCGCAGAAGATTCCCGACGCAAATACGGGCCTTGCAATGCTGGACGCCATCATCGCAGAACATAAGTCTGTACCGAGCCCGGCCGAGACTTATGTTGCGGACATGGCCAGGCAACGATACCTCGCGCTTGAAAAACCGTTTCCGAAAGCCACGCTGCTTCCCCGCCCTAAGGGGAATACCGGCAATACGATCTATACCGCGCCTGCGGCGAACGCGAATCTTTATCTCTTTGTCCCGGAGACGTGCGGCGGCTGCAAAGCGTTACTTCAGCAAGCAGGCGTGATATCGAAGGGCCTAAATGACCGAGCTTCGGTTCGCATTGCGCTGTTGCATTCGGAGATTCCGGCAGATCCGGCTGCGCTGCAGCCTCTTTCTTCCTTCTCAGCAGCGTTGGTTCCGGAAGAGTTTGTTCGTGGATTGGGCATCACCGATACTCCCGCTATCGTCGTCACCGACAAACAGGATCAGGTGCGGTTTATCAGCAGTGTGGATACGAACTGGTTTATAGCGAACGGGCGAGCGCTGCTGGTGCTGGATAGGGTTGTTGGAGATCAGGAGACAAAGGAAGAAAAACCACCCGCAAAGTAAGACCCAGGGCTTAAAGCCCATTCCTATATTGAGCCGATAGCCCGTGGGTTGAAGCCCAGGGCTCCCACCCGATTCGGGCTCCGCTCGAATTTGATAAAACGGTTCCTAATCCTTCGCCGCTTCGTCGATGGCGTAATAACCGCGGCGGGCCTGCACCTTCAACCCTTTGCCACAGTCGATCTCCTGCTTGCGGAAGGTTCCGTCGAGCTTCAGGTTGCTAGGCGTATAGCTCATCAGGTACTGCGTACGGAGCTCGTCGCTGATCTGCGTGAACGCATCCTTCAGTTTTTTGCCGTTGGAGCCGACATCGATCATGCGGCCTCCGGTCTCTTCGGCTAGCTTCTTCATGTAGCCGCCGCCACCGCCGCCAAACGTAATGCCGCTGTTGGCATAGAAGCTGCGGTCTTCCACCAGGATGACGTAGACGATGGCGTTGGCCTTCTGTGCCGTCTCGATAGTGGACTTCAGCGTCTCCTGGCTGCCCTGGTCGACGCCGTCGGTCAACATGACGACTACCTTGCGGCCGGCCTCGGGGCGCAGCTTATCGTGTGCCGCCAGATAGACCGCGTCATAGAGCAATGTGCCGCGCGGGTTGCTGGTGGGCACCGGGCCGCCGCCAATGCCGGGGATACCGCCGGAGGAAGACGAAGTATTGATCTGGGCCTTGCGGATCTGGCGGTCAAGCTCACGTTGAGTGTTGGTGTAGTCCGCCAGCAGATCGACATTCACGTCGAAGGTGATGAGGAAGGCCTCATCCTTCGGCGTGAGGACATCTTTCAGGAACTCTGAGCCGGCTTCCTGTTCCATCGGCAGCATGCGCTCCATGCTGCCCGAAGTATCGAGCAGGATGCCGATCGTCAGCGGAAGGCTCTTTTCCGTGGTGAAGTTCTTGATGGTCTGCGGATTGCCGTCTTCGCGGACGGTGCACGCATCCTTGGTCAGGTCAGTCACGAATCCGCTCTTATCGCGGACGGAGAAGTAGGTGTTCACCAGGTTGACGTTCACCCGGAGAGTGGGCTGGGCGTCGGTAACCTCTTGTGCGGTGTTAGGAGCAGAGCTCATGGGCGGAGCGCCGCCGGGGGACGGTGCCTCCTGACCGAGCGCCGCGGCGCACGACAGGCTCAACACTGCTGCAACACACCACTTCATTCGCTGCATATCATCCTTTTAGACGCCGTTTCCGTCCGTTGGTGCACGGCTTAGACGCCGTTTCCGCCTGTTGGCGAACAGCTAGCAACCCCAACCATACTCCAGCGTCAAAAACTATAGAAAGCGGTGACTGCGAATCACCGCGCTGGTAG
>JABFXN010000322.1 GCA_013361705.1 Acidobacteriaceae bacterium | reverse complement strand
GAAGACATCATCTGGCTGATCAACAACAAGCCCAAGGGCTCGGTTGTGATCGTCGACGAGGCCTACCACCACTTCTCCACCCATGAGTCGATCATCGATCAGGTTGCCGCGGACAAGGACGTTATCGTTCTGCGCACCTTCTCGAAGATCTACGGCATGGCCGGTGTGCGCGCTGGTTTCGCCATCGCCCGCCCCGACTTGCTGGAGAAGTTCGAGACCCTGAGCGGCAACGTCAGCCTGCGCAACACCGCCTCCGTCTCGCTGCTCTCTGCGGCTGCTGCCGGCGCCAGCCTGCGCGATCCTGAGCTGGTTCCGCTGCGCCGCAAGATCAACACCGACATCCGTGAAGCCACGCTGGAATTCCTGGACAAGAAGGGATATAAGATCGTTCCCGGCTCCCAGGCCAACATGTTCATGGTCGACGTCAAACGTCCTGGCAAGGACTTCCAACAGCTCATGATGCAGGAGAAGATCGCGATCGGTCGTACCTGGACCGCGATGCCGACCCACGTCCGCGTCACCGTCGGCACCAAGGAGGAGATGGAGAAGTTCCAGACCGCCTTCGTCAAGTGCATGGATGTTCCCCCGGGAGCCGCCAATGCCTCGCTGCACTCGGAGCTTTACATTCCGAGCGAATTGCACCGCGCCTGATCCCGGCGTCCCAAACCCGGAAACGAACCCCGGCTTCGGCCGGGGTTCTTCTTTTCATCTGCCAGCAATGTCGTTCACAATGCCTTAAGCTTGGAATGACGCCATGATTCAGACGGCCCCACAGCAGCACCCGCTTCTCTCCACCTCGTTTCCCGCCGATTTCACGCCCGGCGCCCGCTCCGCAGTGCGTACGTGCCTGCGCGTTCAGCCGGAAGAAAAAGTCACTCTCATTACCGATGAGAAGTGTCTTCCCATCGCTGCCTCCATCGCGGCAGAGCTGGAGGCAGTGGGCTGCATCTGGAACGGCTTTGTTTTAGAACAACTTGCGCCCCGGCCGCTGGCGAACATGCCGCAGGCGGTTCTGGACGACATGGAGACCTCCCAGGTCTCAATCTTCGCCGTCGAGGTGCAGCCGAACGAGCTGCGCAGCCGCATGCAGATGACCGACGTGGTGAATCGCCAGGGAATTCGACACGCCCACATGGTGAACATCACTCCCGAGATCATGACCCAGGGCATGCGCGCCGATTATCAGGCGGTCGATGCCCTTTCTCAGGCCGTGCTGGACCGCGTGCGGAAGGCAACCTACGTCCGCGCCACGACCCCGGCTGGAACTGACCTGCATGTGGCGCTCTCACCCGAGTACAAGTGGTTCAAGACCTCCGGCATCATCTCGCGGGAGAAGTGGGGCAACCTGCCCGGCGGCGAATGCTTCACCGCGCCGGGAGAGGTCAACGGAGTCTTTGTCGTGGACGGCGTTGTCGGCGACTATCTGTGCGCCCGCTACGGCATTCTGGAACACACCCCGCTTACGATCTGGATCGAAGGCAACCGCATCCGCCGCGTCGCCTGTGACAACAAACAGCTTGAGGAAGACTTCTGGGACTACACCCACACCGACGGTAACTCCGACCGCGTCGGCGAGTTTGCCATTGGTACCAACATCGGCGTCACGAAGGTGATCGGCAATATTCTGCAGGACGAGAAGTTCCCCGGTATCCATATCGCCTTCGGCGACCCTTATGGGGCGCACACCGGTGCACCGTGGAGATCGTCAACTCATATTGACGTCGTTGGCTTGCACTTCAATATCTGGCTGGGCGATGAGCATGGAGAGACCCAGATCATGCAGAACGGCGAGTTTTTGATACAGCCCTAACTTTTGTTCGGATGGCGATAATTTTTTACTCGATTTGATCGTGAGGCAACCATTCGCGAATGGGAACTCTTCTACTGCAATGCAGTCTGGGAGTTCCCCATGCGTCAGCCTCTTCTGCTTTTGGTTCTCCTCTTCGGAGCATCCTCTACCTTAACCTCTCAAACCTTACCGAGCTTTGAAATGTACGGTGCCAACTCCTGGACCGTCGCGCCCTCTTATGCTGTCGTCCGTGGTGACTTCCACAATGCCGGCAAGCAGGACGTTGTCTATGTGGGCAGCACGCAGTCTCAGACTGTATTTACGATGTTGACCGGGAATGGCGATGGCACCTTCCACGCTCCGCAGACAGTTGCATCACCGGGCACTTTTACTAACGATCTCGCCGTGGCTGACCTAAACGGTGACGGCAATCTCGATCTGGTGGCAGCTACGAACAACGCGGTGGAGGTGTTCTACGGTAACGGTAATGGAACCTTTCAAGCGGGGGTGCAATACACCGCGGCGGCAACAGCAAATTCTGTAGCTGTGGGTAATTTCTTCAGCGACGGCTACCCCGACGTCGCGGTCGGCGACAACAAAGGTAACGTCGAGCTCTTCAAAAACGTGAATGGAAACAGCCTGGTGCTGGCTTCCAGCGTAAGCATCGCGAGCGGTACCTCAACGCTGGTTCGTGCGGGCAATCTGAATGGGAATGGTCTCACCGCTTTGGGAGTGCTGGTTCAGGGCGAGTTTTCAGGAACGTACAGCGGCGTTGTCTACGCGGTGTGGAATCTCGGCAGCGGTAACTTCCGTGCCGATAGGCTGGCGAGCTACCCCAGTCCCTTCTCGCTGAATGTGGGCTCCGCCAACGGCAGCGGAATCGACGATATTCTCGTCTCGTACTACTGCGACCCCAGTGTGCCTCTGGGCACTTCGCAAACTGCATCCTGCACCGGCATCGACGTCTTTTATGGGCAGGGCAATCAGACACTTATCCAGCGCACGGCAGTTACCGATCCGCCCGATCTCGCGGCGAACAGCGCCCCTTGGCCTGTCGATGTAAACGGCGACGGCATCATCGATATCGTATCGGCGGGCTACCACAAGCAGCTCGATGGCTACGCCGGATTGATGGTATGGCTGGGCAATGCCGACGGCACATTCCAGCAGACACCGCAGTATTACTTCGCAGATACCGATAACGCCGGAGCCATCGTCCCTGGAGACTGGACCCGCAGTGGAATGATGAGTTTCATCATGTCAGGGGGCGCGGGCACAGAGATTTATATCAACGCTAGCGATCGCGCCGGATGCAGCACTTACACCATCAGCCCTTCCGTGACCGCATGCCAGCCGATCAACAATACCTACGCGCCGAGCCTGGTGACGGTGCAAGCCAACGGCTACGACACGACGCCAATGACCGCGATGCAGGAATACATCGATGGCACACTCCGATACTCGGAGCCGGTGACGAGCTTCGATACCGCCTTCAACCTTAATCCAGGTACTCATTTGCTGGTGACCAAGGGCTGGGATCAGAACGGCGTCAGCTTTGTGGCCGACCGTACAATCACCGTCTTCAACGGAAGTCCGTACCCGACCTGCGCCGCGGCTTTTGGCTCAGCCAACATCTGCCTGCCTTCCGGCGCGGCGAGCAGCTCACCGGTGCACATCCTCGCCAATGGAGCTACCGATAATATCCCCACCGCAGCGCAACTCTACATCGACGGGAACCTGGTGGTGAACAACACGACCGGGGCTACTTCCTATTTGGACACTACCCAAAGTCTCTCCTCTGGAGAACATTACCTCGTCTTCAAGATGTGGGACAGCAATGGAGGCGTTTACCAGGCCACGAAGACCGTCACGGTGAACTAAGAATTAGCTATAGAGCATTTTTCTTGTAGGTGTAGTGCGGGGCTTCGCATCTTTTTGGTGCTCACCTCGCTCGCGTGCCTGCTAGAAGACAGCACGTTATTTTCCCCCTCACCACCACCGTTTTTCCTCCTGTCGCGCGCATCTCATACAATCGCGAAATAGAGCCAAAGGAGCGATGCGTGAACTTCAAAATTCTCGGCAATTCAGATATGCAGCTTTCCCCGATCGGATTCGGCGCCTGGGCTATCGGCGGCGGAGGATGGGCCTTCGGCTGGGGCGCGCAGGAAGATAAAGACTCCATCGCTGCCATCGAGCGCGCTCTGGATCTCGGCGTCAACTGGATCGATACGGCCGCGGTGTATGGCCTCGGTCACTCGGAAGAGGTCGTTGCCAAAGCCCTTCGGAAGTCTGCGCACAAGCCGTGGGTCTTTACGAAATCCAGCATGGTGTGGGATGACAAGGGCAACATCACCAACTCCATGAAGCAGATCAAGCGGGAGTGCGAAGACTCACTGCGGCGTCTGAATCTCGACGTGATCGATCTGTACCAGATTCACTGGCCGAAGCCGGATGAAGAGATCGAAGAGGGCTGGGCAGCGATGGCCGAGCTGCAACGCGAGGGCAAGGTGCGCTGGATCGGCGTTTCGAACTTCTCCGTCGACCAGATGAAGCGTGCGCAGAAGATCGCTCCCATCACCTCGCTGCAGCCGCCCTACTCCATGCTGAAGCGCGACTACGAGGCGGAAGTGCTTCCCTTCTGCCGCGAGAATGGCATCGGCGTCATCAACTACTCTCCCATGCAGAGTGGCATGCTCACCGGCAAGATGACCAAGGAGCGCGTCGCGCAGATGCCGGACGATGACTTCCGCAAGCGCGCTCTGAACTACCAGGAGCCCAAGCTCTCGCAAAACCTCAAGGTCGCGGACAAGCTGAAGGAGATCGGAGCGAAGTACGGTGTCACCGCCGGCGTCATCGCTATCGCCTGGACGCTGAAGAATCCTGCAATCACGGCGGCCATTGTCGGTGGACGCAATCCGCAGCAGGTGGAAGAGACCGCCGAGGCGCTCGACTTCGTTCTGCCGGACGAAGAATACAAAGCGATCAACGACTATCTACAATCAAACGCATAGGCTTTGCGGCTCTGCCCGTCCCTCCGGACGAGCAGAGCTACACTGCATGGGCATTATTGTATGAAGATTCTGACCGCAGAGCAGATGGGCGAGACCGACCGGCGCACTGTCGCAGAGTTCGGCTTCTCCATGCAGGAGTTGATGGACAATGCCGGCGTCTCCGTCGCGTGCTTTGCGCTGCGACGTTATCCTGAGGCACGCCGTATCGTCGTTCTCTGCGGCAAGGGCAATAACGGAGGCGATGGCTTTGTCGCTGCCCGGCGGCTGCACGCCTCTGGGCGGACGGTCCAGGTGATCGTTCTGGCGTCAGGCAAAGACGATCTGCGCGGTGACGCCGCCAACGCCTTCAGCGCACTGGACGCGCCGGTGACCTTCGTCACGGAAAGTATCGTCCTTCCTGAAGCTGATCTCTACATTGACGCCATCCTGGGCACCGGCTTCAAGCCTCCGATGCGTGGTCTGGCGTGCAACCTGCGAGAACAACTGATCCAGCTCGCAAAACCTGTTTTGGCCGTCGATCTTCCCTCGGGCTGGGATGCTGACTCGCACGGAGTCACCGCAGGCGACGCATTCCCTGCCGATGCAGTCGTAACCTTTACCGCCCCGAAGCCGGCACACGTCTTCGGGCAGATGAACCGGGACGGCGCCTTCGGTGCGGTCGCCGTTGCCCCGATCGGCTCACCCGCTGAATCTCTCCCCAAAACCGATCTCACCTGGACCGGTTCCTCCAAAGTACTGACGGAGACACCTCGTCCGCTGAACAGCAACAAGGGACGCTTTGGACATGTGCTGGTGCTCGGCGGCTCAAGAGGAAAATCCGGTGCCGCGGCGATGGCTTCGCTCGCCGCGCTCCGCTCCGGTGCTGGCCTGGTTACGGCCGCAGTGCCTGATTCTGTGCTCGACTCAGTAGCTCGCATCGCTCCTGAATTGATGTGCCTGCCGCTTCAAGAGATCGCCGGACATGTCGCCCTGGCGAACTTTGAGACGCGCATGCAGTGGCTGGAGAAGATCACCGTTCTCGCCATTGGCCCCGGCCTCGGAACGCAGCCGGAGACGACTGAGTTTGTCCGCCGCGCTGTGCTTAAAACGGCTCTTCCGGTCGTCATCGACGCCGACGCCCTTAACGCCTTTGCTGAAAAACCGGAGCTGCTTCGCGCGCAGGCCGGACGCGTGATGGTGCTGACGCCGCATCCAGGCGAGATGGCCCGGCTTCTTGGCATCACCGTCAAAGAGGTGGAGGCCGACCGGATTGGGCTCGCCCGTTACTATGCCACCGATCGCAACCTGACCCTGGTGCTGAAGGGCTGGCGGACCCTAGTGGCGCATCCGGATGGAGAGATCTCCATCAACACCACCGGCCACCCCGCGATGTCGAAGGGCGGCAGTGGAGACATTCTGACCGGCATCGTTGCGGCGATGCTGGCGCAGCACCCCGATCACATCAAAGACGCGGTCAACACCGCCGTCTATCTCCACGGTCTCGCGGGCATGATGGCCGCGCGCAATCAGGACGAACATACGGTGCTGGCCACCGACACATTGGCTCATCTGAGCGACGCCTTCCGCTACCGCACTGCGGACGAAGACGGCCTCACCTGGGTGGGAGGACTTCGCTAGTTTCATGCTTGTAAAGAGATTCAAGACCCGCTCCGTAGCGGGCACGCTTGCGCTTGGCCCTAACTTGGCCGAGAAACTCATGCCGACACCGAAGCTGATTCTGTTGCGCGGCGAGTTAGGCGCCGGGAAAACGACTCTGGTGAAAGGCATCGCCCAGGCATTAACCGGAGTTGATCCGGAGGAGGTCACCAGCCCGACCTTCACACTGGTGCATGAGTACGCAGGACCGAAGGTCCATCTGTATCACCTCGACCTCTACCGCCTGGAAAAGGAAGAAGAGCTCGCGGCGCTGGGTATCGACGAGATGGCTTCGCAGCCTGATGCGCTCGTTCTGGTGGAGTGGGGCGACAAGTTTCAGAGTGTGATTCAGCGAGCTGATGGACAGATCATGATGCGGGCGAATGAGCTGGATGAGCGGGAGATCTTTTTGGAGATTCTGTAGGACTGTTCTGAGTGGCGCGAACTGGGTGCCCCACATACGCGAAGCTTATGTGGGCATTCGCGCAACGCGCGAACCGGTTTGTACGATCCCGAAGAATCTATTTCTAATCACTCAACGATCCGGATCGAGCTCCGCTCGATACTCCCACATAAGCTTCGCGTATGTGGGGCACCCAGAGTATGGGTTAATTCGATTCCAGGGTGATGCACTCCCATCCGCATCCGCCGGGATTTCTGCGGCGGTCGAAGTGGAAGTGTAGTTCCTGCTCGCTGCTGATGGGTCTGCCGTTCTTCACGGCCGGATGAAAGACCCACTGCTGCACTGTCGCCAGCACCATCTGATCGATCTGTGTTCCCATTCCTCTACGCGCATGGACGCGAGCAATATGGCCGGTATCGTCGATCTGCAAATCGACGAAAATATCGCCGGTAGCGCCGACTTCTGATAAGTCCGGACGCTCCTGTGGGAACGCCTGCACATAGGCGATGCTCACGTTGCCGTCTCCCAGTGCTTCATTGCCGCGCTCGCCTGGTGGATCGATCGGGGGTGTCACCACCACGACCGGAGCCTCCATTACTTTCTTCGGAGGAACGTGATGCTTCAGGGCTCGCTTCACCTCATGTGTCTGCGATAGCTTTCCCGGGTTGTAAGTCATCAATACCCTGGCACCCTGACGCGTCCCGGCCGGCTTGAGCTTCCGAGCCCCAATCCACCATGCGTTCGCAACAACAAAGAGCGCGAGCAAATGCAGTGCTGTCGACACGGCAACCTTGCCCTGCTGCGTCTGCAGCACGAGCGTCGATCGCTGTTTCCACAGCCGGAGCTGCTCTCCCATGCGGCCCATCGTATCGCAGCGATCCGACGGGAAGCGACGGCTTTCCTGCGATACAGACCGCAGAGTAGACTTCTGCGGTGAAATTCCTGTCATTCTCAACCGTCGTCGCGATCGCACTCCTCTGCCCTGCCCTCCCGGCCCAGGCCGCAAAAGTTGGTCCCGCCGGCAAGGCCGTCGCAGCGAAGACGCTGCCGCCCTTCTCCGGCACCTGGATGCTGAATCCGCAGCGCAGTAAGCTGACTCGGCATATTGAGGGCGAGAGCAAAGCGGTCATCCAGTACGACGGCAAGACCTGGCATTACATCCACTCGCACCAGGAGACTCCCAATGACGAGCCCGACGCGTGGCAGGTGACGCTGGAAGTCAACTCACCGAAGCTGCATGTCGAACCGGGCGATGAGGTCACCTTCCGCTCGCGGATCCGCCAGCAGGGCAACGCTATGTTGTTGGAAGAATGGGGTACGACCGGGCACGGTCAGAAGATTCACAACACCGTGCGCTACACCCTGGAAGATAGCAACAATACGCTGGTGCAGACCGAGGTCTCGGTCGGTCCGCTCGGCCCCGTCCGTAATGTCTACGTCCTGGAGCGCCTGCGGACCACCGCAGAGTGAGAAGAAATTACTGTGCTACGCCGACGGCAACCTGCTTGGGCTCATCCGAGCCTGCAGCAGTCGTGGCCGGAGCCGTTTTCTGCAGGAAGTAGCTCTTGTCGGCCATCGAACGATAGAAGAGCCCGGTCAGCTCCGCCGCCTTCGGACCGAAGGTCGGGCGTCCGCCTTCCAGGAAGAAGACCGTCACCATCCGGCCGACTGGAGTGTCGGCGTAGGAAGCGAACCAGCCATAGCGTGTTCCGTTATTGGAGCAGGTGCCGGTCTTACCCAGCACCGGAAACTCCTTGAAGTTGGCGCGCAATGAGCGGGCGGTACCGTAGCGGGCATCGACCGCGCCGGCCATGCCGGGCAGCATCTCCGGAATCAGCGGGGCGATGTCGAGCGTCCGCTTCACCTTTGGCTGGAAGTTCGCAACAGCGTCCGCCGTGGTGGGGTGCTGCAGATAGTAGAGCGTGCCGCCATTGGCGATGGCAGATACCAGAGCGCCGAGCTGCAGCGGAGTCATCGAGATGCCCTCACCAAAGGAGCACATACGGCCGACGCCGCCCAGCTTCTCCGGCAGTTCCTCATCGGGATAGATACCGAGCTGCTCGCCTTCAATGTTGTACCCGGCCAGTTCGCCCAGGCCAAACATGTTGGCGTAGTGCTTGACCCGCTCAAAGCCCATACGACGGCCCAAAACCTCAAAGTACGGATTTACCGACTTCGCCAGAGCGTAGTCCAGGTCCACGTTGTAGTGGCCACCGAGGTTGACCGGCGTGTCGTGCTTGATCATGCCTTCGGAGAGAGCCGCCAAAGCCACGCTCAGCTTGATGGTGGAGCAGGGTTCAGCTCCGCGCGAGAGCGCCAGCTTCTGGTTGACCATGGCCAGGACACGGCCGTTGGTGGGATCGATCGCCACCGCGGTGCCATTCATATTGCCCAGAGCCTGAATCAGAGACTCGCGAACGACCGGATCTTCCCCGGCAGCGACATCGCCCAGGGTCAGATTGTCCGCGAAGGAGCTGGCCGTAAACCGTTCAGAGAAACGGCTGGCGCGGGTTCGCTTAACCGCCAGTCGCGGTGCAGCGCCGCGTCTTCCTTTAGTAGCAACAGCCTTTGACCTGGTAGCAGGAGCCGCCTTAGCGGCTGCTGCCGATTTTCCGGCGCGGCGGCTATGTTGCAGGCCGGCAAGGTGCGCCTTTCCGCGAGTACTCTCCTGTACCTTGCCTCCGCGGGTGCGCTTTGCACCTGTCGGCGTGGGGTCGGCCGCCAGTGCGGCGATGGTGGAAACAGCGAGAATACCTACAACTAGTCCCGGAAGAAACTTCTTGAAGCCCTGAATCATGCGTCGCACATCCCTGCGCCAACCCGTGCTAAGCGCCGATTTTGATACTTTTTATCCTACCTTGATCTGACCAAAATCGATCAGCCCTAGCGCCATACAACTTTAGATGCGTGCGCCCAATACGGAACGCAATTTTTACATACCTCCACGACGTAGAAACGCCGGGATATCAAGTTCATCCTGCTCCTGGCGTACGGTAGCCGACGGAGTGGAGGCAAACGTAGCCACAGGTTCCGGTACTGCCGGAGCAGCCGCAACTGGCTGGGGCTGTTCAATCGGTGCGGGCGCTGCAACCTCCGGCGTGGTCTCTACCCACTGCTGCGGCGGCGGAGCAGCCGAATCACGGCGATCGCGACCCGTCAGAAAGAACTCGTCTTCGAAGACCGATGGCGACTCGGGCCGCTGGGCGATCGGAATCTCCACCTTTTGCATGACCGGAGTCTCACTGGCGAAACGCGGCATCGCAGAGGGGCGGGCGTCGTAGCGGACTGCAGGCTCCATCGCCTCCTGCAACATGCGCTCGCGGCGCTGCGGCATCTCCTGCTTGAAGCCGGTGGCGATGACGGTAATCTTCACATCCTCGCCCATCGACTCATCCTGCACTGCGCCGAAGATGATGTTGGCATCCTCATGCGCAGCGTTCTGAATGATGGTGGACGCTTCGTTTACCTCGCTCAGTTTCAGCGAGCTGGATCCGGTGATGTTGATCAGGATGCCGCGTGCTCCGTCGATGGCGCCGGCTTCCAACAGCGGCGAAGCCATAGCGGCAATCGCAGCTTCCACAGCACGGTTCTGTCCCGCGCGTACGGCCGTTCCCATCACGGCATAGCCCATGCCCGCCATCGTTGTTTTCACGTCCGCGAAGTCGCGGTTGATGATGCCGGGGATGGTGATGATGTCCGAGATTCCCTGCACGCCCTGGCGAAGCACATCGTCCGCAATGCGGAAGCTCTCGAAGAAGCCCGCGTCCTTGGCGACAGCCAGCAGCTTCTCGTTGGGAATAACGATGACAGTGTCGACCGCATCCAGCAGCTCCTGCAGGCCGCGCTCGGCCTGCATCATGCGGCGCTTGCCTTCAAACCCGAACGGCCGCGTCACCACGGCCACCGTCAGCGCGCCCATCTCACTGGCCAGCGAGGCAATCACCGGAGCTGAGCCGGTTCCCGTACCTCCGCCCAGACCGGCCGTGACAAAGACCATGTCCGCGCCTTCCAGCGCCTCAATGATCGTGTCGGAGTCCTCCAGAGCCGCCCGGCGGCCCACGTCAGGGTTCGCGCCGGCGCCCAAGCCAGAGGTCAGCTTCACGCCGAGCTGCAGCTTTACCGGCGCCAGAGAGCCTTCGAGCGCCTGAGCGTCCGTATTGGCGGCGATGAACTCCACGCCTTCCACTTTGGCCGCGATCATGCGATTGACCGCATTGCCGCCGCCACCGCCTACGCCGATGACCTTAATCTTGGCGCCGGTGCGTGTCTCATCGTTGTAGTGAATGCGGATCGGATCTTGTGGCGTATTCGACATGGGAATGCGTTAACTCCTGCGTTAATGGTCATTCTGTCATTCGTCCGCGCGCAAAGAAATGCGGAAAAGTAAATGACGGTTATCAAAGTCGATTCCTGAGGCCGAATCAGAACCCGACCGGGTCAACAGACGCCTGTATGGCAACACGAGGAATGCATCGCGAATATCCCACTTATCGCCTTGTCACCCCAACGAACAAGTTCGTCGGGGATCCCGCTTTGCGATGGATGGGGCACCCAGGAACTGTAACTTGTCCAAATTAGCGCCCTCGTCTGGCGTCTGGGTGACACACACTACATTGTGCCGGCGAAGATCGCCTTCAGCTTGGCACGAAGGCCCATCTCTTCGCTCGCGCGGCGCACCTGCGTGCGATGCGTGTACAGCAGCATGCCGATCAGAGCCGCGAACTCCGGCTGCGCCAGTTCCTCGGGCATGCGTGACAGCGGAACGGGATAGCCCACGCGAGCCGGCACACGCAGCATGCTCTCAGCAACATCCAACAGGCCGACCAGCTTAGCCGAGCCGCCTGTCAGAACCAGGCCGGCGCCGAGGGCTTCCAGCACACCGCCCTGCCGCAGATTCTCACGCAGCATCTGCATCAGCTCTCGCGCGCGCGGTTCAAGGATCTCCGCCAGATAGCGATGACGCACGATGCGCGCCGGCTGGCCTCCGCTGAGCGCCAGATTGCCGCCTATTTCAATCTCATTCAACTGCGGCACGCTGGTCACAACACAATTGCCCCAGACCTGCTTCAACTGCTCCGCCTCTTCGACGGGTACGTGGAGGCCGACCGCGAGGTCGTTCGTGAAATGGTCGCCGCCGATCGGCAGTACAGCCGTATGCGCAACCGCTCCCTCGAAGAAGACCACCATCTCCGTGGTGCTGGCTCCGATATCCGCAATGCAGACTCCGAGCTCACGCTCGTCCGCGCTGAGAACCGCCTCAGCCGCGGCAATGCCCTCATAGACCGTGTCCAGTACCTCAAGGCCAGCCTTGTTCGCGCAGGTCACAACCGACTGCGCGACGCCACCGGAGCAGGTAGAGAGATGGAGGTTCACTTCAAGCTTCGTGCCCACCATCCCGACGGGATCATGGATGCCCGGCTGGTCGTCGAGGATGAACTCCTGCGGCAGCAGATGCAGAATCTCGCGGTCCGCCGGCAGAGCTACGGAACGTGCGCGGTCTACGGCAGCCTTGACCTCTTCGCGCGTGATCTCGCGCATACGGCTGCCCATACTGATACCTCCGCGGCTGTTGACACCGCGCACATGCATACCGCCAACGCCGACCACCGCCGTCTCAATCCCGGCCTTGGCTGTCCGTTCAGCGGCAAGCGCAGCTCGATTGATCGCATCCGCTGCCGGACCGAGATCGGCGATCAGCCCCTTGCGCATTCCCCTCGATATCTCAATGCCGTGGCCGCGATACCGAAGCACGCCTTCCTGAACCTCACCAACCAGCACGCAGCTCTTGGAGTTACCGGCGTCCAGAACCGTAATCAGAGTCTCTTCGCGAGGTTTCACTGGGCCACCCCCGCGGACGGCACGGTAGGATGTGCCGGCTGATTCAGTAGATCCTTCGACGGGCGAGCCACCTGTCCAGGCTTGGCAATTGGCATCTTCCACTTCACCGCCGGCTTTGCGGGCTGCTTTGGCGCTGGCCCTGCGAGACGGCTGGCCACATCATCCGGAATACCCGAGCTCGTGTCCCGCACTGGAGCTGCACTTGCGATTGTCTGTTTCGGCTTTTCAGCGGCGACAGGCCGGGACGCAGCAGCTTTGGCTGTCGGCGGCGTCTTCGCTGTTACAGCCGGCTTGCTCTTTGGAGCAGACGGCTGCGGTGCAGGCGTGGCCGCGGCGATTGCCTTTGCTGGAACATCCGGCTTCGCCGGAACATTTGGCTTCGCCGGGACATCTTTACCCGGCGTGACATCAGCAACTGGAACCGGAGGAGAGCCACCTGCATCCTTCGCCATCTCCAGCACGACCTGTGTCTCATAGCGCATATCGGCCGAGGCGAGCCTCGGATACTGCTGCTTCCACTCCGGCAGATGCTGCTGATACTTCTGGTAGCGCTCCAGGAACTTGTCGTCGCCAAAGTGCACAAGCACTTCCATTCCGTGATCGGGGATCAGCGCCTTCACATCTTCGGGATTGCTGACGTCCACTTCGCTGACCTGGTCGCTGATCTTCGCGCCTCCGCTGTCAAGGTCTGCAATGAAGCGCTGGTAGAGCTTCATGCGAGCCCCGCGGGTTCCAGAGGGCTCGCTGGCCACAATCCCGGTGACCACGGGGAAGGAGTAGCGTGGGTCGCCTGCCGCATCAGCCGGCAGATCCAGAATGACGCCGTTGGCGTCGACCAGGCGGATACCGTCGGACTGCCGGAGGTATGCGACGGGGGTACGCTCCACCACTGCAACGCGAAGCCGATTCGGCAACAGACGCATGACGGTGGCGTGCTCCACCCAGGGTAGCCCCTCCAGTTGCTCACGGCGATCCGTGAGCGGTACACGGAAGATATTGCGCTCTACATCTTCTCCAAAGATGCTGAGCATCTGTGGCCGGGAGACATGCGTATTGCCGGCAATCTCGATCGATGCCGAGCTGGCGATGCGGAAGCGGTCGTCCCGTAGAAGATAGTTCCTCGCCACGATGGCTGCGCCCGTCATGCCGCCCAATGCGACTACCAGGCCGGATGCGGCCGCGATGCGGCCCCACTTGGTTTGGGGCAGAAGCCCCTTTCGCACGCGAACGCGCTGACTCGCGCGGAAAAACTCCGCGTCGTCATCGGGAAAATCATCCTCAGAGCGGCGACGCCTGCGGCGGTCGACCTCCTGCTTCGGGTACGAATCGGCTACAGGGTCAGCGTGTTCCGAGGCGCGTTTTGAAAAAAAATCTGGCATCAGGAAAAACAAAATACAGGCAGAAATGCCGCAAACGTGCTCGCGAATCCGCTTCGACTATAAATTGATAGCGCGAGAATTCAGCCCCGTGCGTATCCGGGAAGATACCTCTTTATGCGTTCGCTTCCAGTTTTGACAACAACAGCGCTCCCGCCTGAGAGACATTTCCTGCTCCCAGAGTCAGGATGACGTCTCCTTCACGGGCTTCCGTTGCCAGTGCCTGCACCGCCGCTTCCATGCTTTCAGCGTGAAAGACAGAGGGATGCCCGGTGAGGCGAACCTCCTCCACCAGCGCCGGAGTATTCACGCCAGGAATCGGATGCTCGCTCGCGGCATAGATGTCCAGCACCTGCAGCACGTCTGCATCGCCAAATGAGCCTGCGAACTCTGCCATCAGATCACGGGTACGTGTATACCGATGCGGCTGGAAGAGCACCAGCACGCGTCCGTAGCCGCATTCCCTGGCGGCACGAAGGGTCGCCTGCACCTCCGTGGGGTGATGACCGTAGTCGTCGACGATCGTAACGCCGCGAGCCACTCCTTTGATCTGGAAGCGGCGATCGACTCCGCGAAACGCAGCAATACCCTCGACGAGCTTGTCATCTGTCACTCCAAGCTGCACCCCGATGGCGACGGCTGCCGTCGCATTTAGCACATTGTGCTTCCCGGGAACGTGCAGATCGAGAGGCCCGATGACCCGCCCCTGGTAGGTCACCTGGAAGCGCGCATGCGAGCCCGCGGTACGCGGCAATATCTCCAACCGAAAGTCAGCCTCTTCGCGCTCGCCATAGGTATAGATACGGCGGCTCGTGCGCGGCAGGATCCCACGCAACAGATCATTGTCGATGCAGGCCGTGACTGCTCCATAGAACGGCACGCGGTCCATAAAGGTAATGAAGGCGCCCTCGACATCTTCCATGTCGCGGTAGCAGTCCATGTGCTCGCGATCGAGATTCGTGACGACAGCGAGAACACTGGGAAGCTTGAGGAAGGAGCGGTCGCTCTCATCGGCTTCAGCCACCAGGTACTGCGAGGTCCCCAGGCGCGCATTCGAGCCCAGAGCGGCAACGCGGCCACCGACGACAACGGTCGGATCGAGGCCGCCAGCCGCCAGCACCGAAGCCACCATCGAGGTCGTCGTAGTCTTGCCATGCATGCCGGCGACGGCGATGCCGTACTTTAGCCGCATCAGTTCGGCGAGCATCTCAGCGCGCTGAATGACGGGGACCTTGCGCGATCTTGCATCCAGGACTTCAGGGTTATCTTTGGCCACGGCCGAGCTGGTCACGACGACATCGGCCTCGGCGGCGTTCTCCGCACGATGCCCTTCAAAGATCACGGCGCCGAGCTTTTCCAGCCGGTCGGTCACAGGCGAGCGCCGCAGATCGGAGCCGGAGACGGGATATCCCATCGTCAACAGGATCTCCGCAATCCCACTCATACCAATGCCGCCAATGCCAATAAAGTGAACCCGCTGTGTCGGTGCAAACATAGGTCTCACTGTATCAAGGCGAGAGAGATCTAGCTGTGGATGGCAAAAAAGCAGAAGGGGCGCGGATAACTCCGCGCCCCTTCTGGTTACGTCACGTTCCGGTTAGAACATGATCTTTCCACCCAGCGTGATCAGACGCGGGAAGTTGATGGCGTTGGTTGAGACCTGGCCGAAGGAGGTAGAACCCGGAGCCCACTTCAGCGCACCCGAAGCAAGAGCGAACTGAGGCGTGTTGGTCAGGTTCATGAACTCCGCGCGGAACTGCATCGTGACGCGCTCAGCATGGAAGTCCTTGAAGACCGAGGCATCAATGTTGCGGAAACCGGGAGCCTGGCAACTGCCGATAGTACGAGGCGCGTTACCGTTGACACCAGTTCCCGGGTCAGAGAACGCATTGACGTTGAGGAAGCGCTGATTGCTACCCTGGCCGTTGCGGCTTTGAACGGAACCCGAGGTGCAGACGTTCTGACCCGCTACCAGGTTCGGACGCTGTACGGCAGTACCGAAGTTCGAGTTGCCGTTGGTGCTCATCTGAATCGGCACCGGTCCTCCTTGCTGCGCGACGAAGGTGGAGTTCAGATCCCACCCGCCGACCAGCAGGTCGACCCAACGGTTGCTGCCCAGGTTAGCACGGCCCTTTCCGAAAGGAAGCTGCCAGGTGCCTGCCGTCGTATAACGGATTGGCGCGTTGTTGATGGCGCGAGCGTATTCCGCATTCAGGTTGTAGACATCCTGCGGACCAGCATTGCCCGGGTTGAGGTTGCTTCCCTGGCCGAAGCTCGAATCCCAGTTCGAGGACCAGGTAAGTGCAGTCACGAACGTAACGCCGCGCGCCATCTTCTTCTGGGCCTTGATGATCATCGAGTTATACAGCGACTTCGAGTTGCTCGGCTGGATGTTCACGCTCGAGAACTCGGCGAACGGTTTGCAGAGCTGCGAGTTGGTGACTGTAGCAGCCGCGATTACACCAACTCCACCCTTGTTGTAGTAAGGATTGGTGCTCTTAGCGTTCAGGAAGGCCGCAGTCGATGCTCCCGTGCTGGCTGGGCAGGCGCCCTGGCCGTACGGAATCGCACCCAGGTTGACCTGGTCCAGGTTGTAGGTCGTGCCGTTGCCGGGTAGCAGGTTACGTCCCTTCGAACCAACGTATCCCAACTGCAGCGCGACGCCGTAAGGCAGTTCACGCTGGACATCGAGCGAGTACTGCTGAACAACCGGCGACCGGCGATACTGGTCGATGGTCGTCAGCGAGTCGCCAAGACCCTGCGAGTAACCGAGCGAGTTTCCTACCGGCTGATTGATCGCTGCGTACGGATTCGCCAGAGAGTAAGCGGGGGTGTTGTTGTTGTCGTTCGACGCAACGTAGCTCGTCGTCGCGACATAGCCAGGAGCCAGAGAGGCGCTGGTGGAGTAGTAGATCGGAGCGTAGAAGACACCGTATCCGGCACGAACCACCGTTTTCTGGTCAAGCGAATACACAAGGCCGATGCGGGGGGCAAATTTGGTGTTGCTGTTGTTGCAGCAGCTATTGGAGTAGCCATTCTGGCCGGCAAACATGATTCCGCCCTTGGTGGCTACGCCCGAAGTCGCCGAGATGGGGTTAGTGACCGTACGGTCGAAGCCTACGGCATACTTGTTGTAGCGTTCGTGGATACCAGGCTCCCACTCATAGCGCAGGCCGGCATTAATCGTCAGACGGTTGGTCAGACGATAGTCATCCTGGATATAGAAGGCATGGTACGGAACGTTCAACGCAATCCTGCTGGCGACCTGCACCTGACCGGTTGTCGGATATCCAAGCAGCATATCGGCGAGATCCGCGCCGGTCGTTACACTGTTGACCGTCTTCGAATTGGCATTGAATGCAGTGAAGGTGTTGTTGAAGGTGAAGAAGCCGTTGCCGTTGCTGACGTTCGTGAAATCCACGCTAATGGAACGGTAGACATAACCGCCCTTCAGAGATTGCTTACCCAGCGCCTTCGAAATACCAAACACGAAGTTACGCGAATAAAACGCCGCAGGACCCGAGTTATTCGTACCGAGCTGGGTGCTTACCTGCGACAACGTGATGCGCGGGAAGGACTTCTTCTGCAGCGCGTTCACATAGCTGGACGGCAGACCAAGCTGGGTCTGGTCATAGTTATTCGTCAGGTCGAGGGTGTTGTTCGGGAAGCGATTGAAGCCCCAACCGGCGGTGAGCACAGTCGTTGGGTTCAACGTATAGGTGGTGTTGACGGTGGTAGCGTCTACCTTGCGGTACAACAGGTAAGAGTTACCATCGCCGGCAAAGGAACCAAGAGGGTTGCCACCCGGCTCCTTCGAGCCATAGTGCATGTAAGAGACATTCGCAGCCCACCTCTGCGTAATCAGGTGGTCCAGCTTGCCGACGAACTCATCGGCGCGATCACCTAGCAGATCGGTCGGGCGGAAATTGGTAGCTCCATAGAAGCCGCCGGTGGTGCAACCCGCCGAGCAGGTCGGCAGTGCCGCGAGAATCTTCTGACCGATTGCCGACTGGCGACTGGAAGGAATGACGTTACCAGCGAAAGCAGTGCGGTTTCCCGTAGAGGAGTTCGTTGTCGCCGGATCATAGATCGTCAGCAGCTTGCCACTCGCGATATAGCTGCTCGAGAAGTCACCGCTACGCTCGGCCGCTGTGGGCAGATAGTAGTTTGCCGCCAGAGGAGAACGCTGGCGATATCCTTCCTCAGTCAACCAGAAGAAGGTCTTATCCTTGCCGTTATATAGATGAGGGATTCTTACCGGACCACCGATGGATCCTTCATAGGTGTACTGCGTGATATTTGGACGAGCGCTGCCGTTGTAGTTGTTGTTCCAGGTATTCGCCGACCAGTTGGTCTGACGGGTTGTACCGAGCAGGTTGCCGTGCAGCGTGTTTGTACCGCTCTTCAGCAGCGTATTGAAGTTACCACCACCGGTACGACCCATTTCCGCATCGTAGGTGTTGGTCTGAATCTTCATCTCCTGCACTGCGTCGACCGAAGGAATGATCACGGCGCGGTTCGAAAAGTCGGTGATCGGCACACCGTCGATCTCGTAGTTATTGCCGTTGATCGGTCCGCCTGAAACAGAGATCGCTGACGATCCGGACTGGTCCTGGAAGCGGTTGAACCGCGGATCGCCTGTGGCCGTAACGTTGGTGTTGAGCTTGGTCAAAAGGAAGGGATTGCGGCCCAGGTTGGGCAGATCCTGCAGCTTTTGCGTATCGAAAACCTGGCCATTCGATGCGGTAGAGCTATCGACAAGCGGAGCGTCGGCAGTAACTTCAACCGTCGTGGAGGAAGCGCCAACAGCCAGCGGGGTGTCAATGGTCACGGTCTGCTGCGTCGCAACGCTTACGCCTTTACGGACATAGGTCTGGAAGTTCGAAGAGGTCACCGTCAGATCGAAGGTCCCGGGATCGACGGCGCTGAACAGGTACTCGCCGGATCCATTCGATACCGCGGTACGTGCAATCTTGGTGTTTACGTCGGTCAAGGTAACGGTAGCGCCGGCAATCGCCGCGCCCTGGGAATCAGTGACACTGCCTTTCAGCGTGCCGTAATAGGATTGCGCGAGCATGCCGGGTGCGCACATCAACACTACCGCCAGCAGCCCCATCAGCCATTGGAAACGGGTACGGATAACAGCCACTACAACCTCCCTGAGAACTTCTTTTCGTGACACATGACTTGGGCCACCGACGGATACACGTGTGCGCGCACACGGCGGCGGCAGTTCCGTGAGAAAGAACTTTGAGCGGCGACGAGATACGGCTGTGCATCGACTTATGTCGACTTGCCGACACGACGCCCCTGGCGTTTTCGCCTTAACTGTCAGTTGCTCTACAAAAAAGGACCGGTACTGCTTACAACTATCTCTGCGAATCTGCTCTTGCTACGACGGGAAGAACAAACTTGAACTTACGAGACTGCTGTGAGGGTTCCGCATTGTTCGGCGCGGAACGAAACCATGTGCATAGACTCCGGCAGCCTCCTGCGAGTCGTTCGGGCCCGAGGATGCTAACCGTAGGTTGGTGAGATTGGTTTGAGTCTGCCAGCACCCCTGCGGCGTGTCAACGAATTTTTATATTTGTCTCGTCATCTATTCGCATTCACTTGAAGATTTCTTCTACTTCCCGCAAGATTTGAAGACACCCGGCCCCGCGATTCACCTGTTCCAACAAGGAGATAAGTCATGTCGTCCCCGGTTTCCCGCCGCTCGTTCCTCTGTAGCATGGGTGCTGCCGCCGCCAGCATCCCAGTCCTCACCGAATCCCACTTTGCCTGGGCAGCACAACAGACTGGTGCAGCACCCGCCAAACAACCGTCGCAGATGCAGATGATGAAGCAGATGATGGCTTCCATGCCGAAGGACGCCGTGCTCATCAATGCCAATGAAAATCCGCTCGGCCCCTGCGAGGCAGCTCGCACCGCCATCGCCGAAGTCGCCGCCAAGGGCGGACGCTACGACTTCCTGGAGATGTTTTCACTCATGGAGGTCTTCGGAAAACAGAACGGCGTCGAACCGGACTATGTTGCCGTTTACGCCGGATCGAGCGAACCGCTCCACTACTCCGTCCTAAAGTACACCGGCCCGGACAAACCGTTGGTGACTGCCAATCCCACCTACGAGGCTGCTCAACGTGCGGCAGCGATCGCCGGCGCCAAGACCATCACCAAAGAGCTCACATCCACTTATGCTCACGATGTGAAGGCCCTTGCCGCCGCAGCGCCGAACGCCGGCGTGATCTATCTCTGCAACCCGAACAACCCGACCGGCACCATCACCTCGCGCGAAGATATCCTGTGGCTGCTCGACAACAAGCCGAAGGAGACCATGCTTCTGGTCGACGAGGCTTACATCCATCTCTCCGATGCGAAGAGCGTTGTTGATCAGGTCAACACGCGCAAGGACATCATCATCCTGCGCACCTTCTCGAAGGTCTATGGCATGGCCGGCATCCGCGCGGGCCTCGCAGTTGCGCATCCGGATGTTCTCAAGAAGCTGACCGAGTGCGGCGAAAATGCTATGGCCGTCACCTCTTCGATCGCAGCGCGCGTTTCCCTGGAAGACAAGGACCTGGTACCGACACGCAAGAAGTACATCGGCGAGGCCCGCACCGAGACGCTGAAGTTCCTTACCGACTGCGGATACAAGATCATTCCGGGTTCGCAGTCCAATTGCTTCATGATCGATACGGGCCGTAACGGCCGTCAGGTAATGGCGGCGATGGCGCAGAAGAAGGTCATCATCGGCCGCACCTGGCCCATCTGGCCCAACGTCGTGCGCGTCTCCGTCGGTACCAAGGAAGACATGGCGAAGTTCCGTACCGCTTTCAAGGAGGTCATGGACACTCCGGCCAAGGCAGAGCTCGAACAGATGCAGCGCATCGCCGTTCCTGTGCACTTCTCCTGATCGCATCAAAACCAGCCGCGAACGGCTCCGGTACACACCGGAGCCGTTCATTCTTCACTGATCCCGCACAAGGAGTTTGTTTTTGATCTCTGCCCGTATTGCCACTGCCGCCCTCTTACTTCCTATGACTACCTTTGCTCAGAAGAAGGTGACCGATGCCGAGGTGAACAAGATCACCCGCGAAGCCATCCTGATCGACATGCATAACGACATCACCTCCGAGACGGTGACGGGGTACGACATCGCCACACCCAACAAGAAAGGACAGACCGATCTTGCGCGCATGAAAGGCGTGCTGGGTGGCGAGTTCTTCGCCGTCTATGTGGGAGCGAATTATGTCGAAGGAAATCACTCGGCGAACCGGGCGCTGCAGATGATCGATACCGTGCGCCACGACGTTGTAGAAGGTCATCCGAAAGACTTCGTGCTTGCGACGACTGCTGCCGACGTCTATGCCGCAAAGAAGGAAGGCAAGATCGCGGCACTGATGGGTATCGAAGGCGGACACGCCATTGAGGATTCTCCCCGCCTGCTGCGTGACTTCTACACCCTTGGCGTCCGTTACATGACGCTCACGCACTTCAATACCAACAACTGGGCAGACTCGCAGGGCGATATCGACAACCCCAAGGTGGAACACCATAACGGCCTCACACCTCTGGGCAAAGAGATCGTCAAGGAGATGAACCGCCTGGGCATGATGGTGGATATCTCGCACACGGCAGATAAGACCTTCTCGGATGCCCTCGAGACTTCGACAGCGCCCATCATCGCATCGCACTCCGGTTGCCGCGCCGTTACCGGATACACCCGCAATATGACCGACGAGATGATCAAGGCGCTGGCGGCCAAGGGCGGCGTCGTGAATATCAACTTCGGTTGCGAGTTCCTCTCGCAGAGCTACTTTGAAGGCTCGCGCGAGTTGAATGCGAAAATCCGCCCGCAATTTGAAGCCGCACAGAAGATCACCGATCCTAAGGAGCGTGAGGCCGCTATCGACAAGCTTCGCGCAGAGTTTGCGGGAGCTCTTCCACCCGCAACCATCGACGATGTGGTCGCGCATATCGATCACGTCCGCAAGGTTGCCGGCATCGACGCCATCGGTATTGGAACCGATTTCGATGGAGTAGCCTGCGTGCCCAAGGACCTTGACTCCTATGCTAAGTTCCCTAATCTGACGCGCAAACTGTTGGAAAAGGGTTACACCGCCGAAGACATCAAAAAGATCTACGGGGCTAACATGCTGCGCGTGATGAAAGCCGTGGAAGATCGGGCCAAGGCGATTCAGGCGGGAAAGTAGTCAGGTGATTGACACAAGATTTCAGGCGGGCCGCGCATGGCCCGCCTGAAATCTTTAACAACGCGTAACGAGACTTCAGTGTCAGTTAATGCGGCGCGATGAAACTCAGTCTGCCGGCCAAACCCCGAGCCCATCCTGGAGTCTTCGTTATGCGCCTGTTCCCACTTGCAGGAACCCTTTTTCTGTCTCTTGCCTCCGTCTGTCACGCGCAGGCCTATCACATCGCTGACCACTGGCAGGTTGGCGGCGAGGGTGGTTGGGACTATATGCTCAGCGACGACGCCGCGCATCGCCTCTACATCGCCCACAACGCGCGGGTTGAGGTCGTCGACACTGCCACCGGTACGCTGATCGGCGCTGTTACCGGTCTGAAGAGCACGCATGGCGTCGCTCTCAATCCCGACGGAAAGACCGGCTATATCAGTGACGGCGCCGGCAACGCGATTGTGGTCTTTGACCGTGCATCGCTCGCAGTCAAAGCAACGGTTCCTGCAGGAACCAACCCCGACGGCATCGCCTACGAGCCCACCACGAAGACCGTATGGGCCTTCAATGGACGCAGCAAGAACGTCTCCGTTCTGGACACAAGCCACAACACGATCGTCGCCACCATTGCCCTTCCCGGCAAGCCTGAGTTCCCGCAGGCCGATGGCCACGGCGCGGTCTTCGTCAACATTGAAGACGCAAACTCCATCGTCAAACTCGACGCGCAGGGCAAGAAGATCGAAGGCACGTGGCCGCTGACCGGCTGCGAATCTCCCTCCGGTATGGCCATCGATCATGCGAAGCATCGCCTGTTCTCAGTGTGCGACGGCAAGAAGATGGCTATCGTCGATTTCACCTCCGGCCAGCTGCTTGGCCTCGCGTCGATCGGAGATTCGCCCGACGCCGCCGGTTTCGATGCCAAGACCGGATTTGCCTTTTCTTCGAATGGCGAGGGCTCTCTGAGCGTTGTTGATACCGGTAAGGCGGGCTTCCCCACCATCCAGACACTGGGGACAGCGCGCGGCGCAAAGACCATGGCCTTCGACGCGGCCACGGGGAAGATCTTCCTCGGCGCCGCAAAGTACGGCCCGGCTCCGGCTCCGACGGCTGCCACACCTCGTCCACGTCCGACAGTCCTTCCGGACAGCTTCGAGATCCTTGTTGTCAGTCGTTAAGGTTGTCAGTCGTTAGGCTCGTAAGCCCCTAAGACTCAGGCATCATCCAAAGGAGGTCCTGCCCGGCGGGACCTCCTTTCTTCTTGGCCGGAAATCTTCTTGCTTAAGAACCTGCCTCTGTCTGCTGCAGAGGGCCTCTTAATTCTCGTTAGGCTTCAGACGCCGACTCTGGTATCCTCAACGGTTCCCCCGGATTTTATGCCTGAGCAGCGAGCCAAAGCCCATCACCGCAACCGAGTCATCGGTACCCTTCGCGACGAGATCGCCATCATGATTGAAGGCGAACTCTCCGACCCACGCATCGGTCTCTGTCACGTCACCGAGGTCGTTCTTGCCCCCGGCGGCAAGTCAGCCCGTGTCTTTATCTCCGTTGATGGCGATGAAGCCACCGAACTCTCCACCCGAGAAGGCCTGATGGCCGCACGGGCGTACATCCGTTCCGAGGTACGCTAACGAATTGGCGTACGACAGATTCCCGAACTTAGCTTCGTTATTG